>DWVT01000142.1 GCA_019120075.1 Candidatus Mediterraneibacter excrementigallinarum | reverse complement strand
ATCTTCGGATTCTCCGGATCGTCAAATGCCATGATTTTTCCGGGACGAAGAAGAAGGCAGCCGTAGTATGCGCCGATCTTCTTCCCTTTGAGCGGGTTCGTCACTTTCTTTTTCAATTCGTCAAAACCTACGACATCACGGAGCACCTCGAGGTAATGAAGCACGTTTGTCTCCCCCTCATAAGGCTCGTCGAGCGCCATGTAATTGTTGGCTCTGGTGCGGATGTCTTCGACGTTCTTCATATCGTCATTCACACGCTTGATCACATGATGACAGGCAGAACAGAGCGTGACAAGATCCTGCCCCTTCTCCTTCGCGTCGTTAAGCGCGCGGACGGAGGCAAGCTTTGTTGCGATCTCATCGGTTCCCAGGGGATAAACACCGCCGCAGCACTGCCACTCGCTGATCTCTTCCAGTTCAAATCCCAGAGCTTCTGCGGAAATTCTGGCATAGTGATCAAGATCCTGTGCCTTGTTCTTCAGAGTACAGCCGGGAAAATAGCTGTATTTCATAGTATTACCTCCTCGTCTGTCAGGCGGAAATGATCCGCCCTGTTACTTGATCATTCCCCGGCGGGATACGCCAGGGAATATGAGATTAGATATCAAGCTGAGCGATAACCTCTTTCAGCTTATTTGCGCTGGACTGAAGTTTTGCAACTTCATCATCTGTCAGGCGCATCGGGATCTTGCCCTGAACGCCGTTCGGTCCGACAAGGTTCAGAACGCTCAGACATACGTCGTCAATGCCGTACTCTCCGTGCATCATTGTAGAAACTGTTGCAACAGAGTCTGAAGCTGCCAGCACAATGCTGCACAGTTCGCATACAGAAACAGCTACCGCATAGAAAGTTGCCCCTTTCTTTGCGATGACCATTCCGCCTGATTTGTGAACGTACTCCTCCATTCCCGGTTTGTCCAGTTCCGCAAGATCAGAGCCGTGTGCCTTCATTGACTCATAGTAGTCGTCAATATTCACGCTGGAGATATCTGCTCCTGACCACGGAACAAAAGAGGAATCTCCGTGCTCACCGAACACATATGCATGAATGTTCTTCTGTGCAACTTTAAAGTGTGATGACAGACCGTAGCGGAGACGTGCCGTGTCAAGAAGTGTACCGGATCCGATGATCTGGTTCTCCGGGAGTCCTGAGATCTTTGTAAATACATATGTCAGGATATCAACCGGGTTGCTGACAATGATATATTTTGCATGCGGAGCTGCTTTTACGATCTCCGGTGTAATGGATTTGATGATATTGACATTTGTCTGCGCAAGCTCGATTCTTGTCTGTCCGGGTTTGCGGGCAATTCCGGACGTAATGATAACGATGTCAGAATCTTTTGCATCTTCATAATCTCCTGCGATGATAGAGATCGGGCTTCTGAAGCAGGTTCCCTGCTCGATGTCCATAACCTCTCCCTCAACCTTGTCTTTGTTGATATCGATCATGACGATCTCAGATGCGATATCTTCATAAGAGAGTTTGAATGCGATTGTTGCTCCGACACTTCCTGCGCCGATGATGGTGATTTTACTGCCCATTAGTTTTTCCTCCTTTTGCTTCTGCGTTTTCTGCTTTTTCTGGAATAAAGGATTGCTTTTCGTCTCGCGCTCTGCGCGGATGAAAACAAAAAAAAGAAATCTGCATCAATTCCCAGTGTCATTTTCTATCAAACGTCCCTTGTCTACTTAAAATGCACTGTTTCATAGCCGTGACTCCTCACTTTAGAATTAATCAGATTTCGCTTTTTTTAGAATATCACATTGTTAATAATTTGTCAACGTGCGTTTCTTGACAAATACGGATGAATACAGGATAATTATCTCATGATGCCAGGGTCAAAAGGTCTAAGCCCGCATGAGCTTGCCGCAGGCATCGTAGTTGGGTGCTATTGACCCCAACCTCATTTCATTCCAAAGGAGGAATTTCCATGAAGCAGTGTATGGATTCAGATAACCTTCACCGCAGGCTCAAAAAGATCATCGGGCAGGTCCAGGCGATCGACCGGATGATCGATGAAGATATCCCCTGCGAGGATATCCTCTCCCAGATCAACGCGGCGAAATCTGCTCTCCACAAAGTCGGACAGATCGTTCTGGAAGGTCATATCAACCATTGTGTAAAAGACGGAATCGAACACGGGGATGTGGAACAGACGATCGCCAGTTTCACAAAAGCCGTAGAGCGCTTCGCCAATATGAAATAAACGGTTACAGTTTGCACTATACCCGGGGACAGGACAATATAGGGTCATGCTTTGAGGCATACGCTTAGGCGTATGTCTTTTTTTGTGCGATAAGCCAAAGCACGGACTTGACAACCCATACCCCTATAGGTATACTATACCTGTACCCGCATAGGTATATGCGAATAAAAAGAAATCGCTGTCAGACGACAGCAGAAATGGAGTCTGTCATTATGAAAAAACTGGAACAACTGTTGGAACTTGGCGGAACAAAGCGGGATATCCTGTTTCTTGTCATATCCGGTCTCTCTCTTCTGTCCAGCATTGCCGGCTTCCGACCTTTCCCTTTTGACATGGCGTGGATCGCCATCGTCCTCTGCGGTATCCCAATCATACTGGAGGCAGTCATCGGACTGGTCACCGCTTTTGACATCAAGGCGGATGTTCTCGTATCCATCGCCCTGATCGCCTCAGTCATCATCGGAGAAGACTTTGCGGCAGGCGAGGTCGCATTCATCATGCAGATCGGAGCGCTCCTGGAGGATCTGACCGTTGCACGGGCACGTGCGGGGATTGAGCGCCTTGTACATCTTACCCCCAGAACTGCCCGCCGGATCACAAAGGATAAAGAAGAGATCATTCCCTCCGAAGAGGTTCTTGTAGGAGACATACTCCGGGTGCTTCCCGGAGAATCCATCCCTGTGGACGGCGTCATCCTCTCCGGCATGACGTCCGTGGATCAGGCAGTCATGACCGGAGAATCCATGCCGGTGGATAAAGGTCCCGGGGACGACGTGTCCAGCGGAACCGTAAATCAGTTCGGCGCATTCGAGATGAAAGCCGTAAAAGTCGGAGAAGACAGTTCTATTCAGAGAATGATCCGGCTCGTACAGTCCGCGGACGCCGGAAAAGCAAAGATCGTCGGTATCGCTGACCGCTGGGCGACCTGGATCGTGGTCATCGCGCTGACCGCCGCCGCTCTCACCTGGCTGATCAGCGGTGAGATCATCCGTGCGGTGACCATCCTTGTCGTCTTCTGTCCCTGCGCCCTGGTTCTCGCCACTCCCACCGCTATCATGGCAGCCATCGGAAACGCGGCGAAACACGGATTTCTTGTCCGGGAGGGAGACGCCCTGGAGCGCCTTGCCAATGTGACACACATCGCATTTGACAAGACCGGAACACTTACTTTCGGCACACCGCAGGTGACTGCCGTGGTAAGCCTTCTTCCGGAGCTTTCCGACGATATGCTCTATGAGTATGCCGCAGTCTCGGAACTGAACTCGGAACATCCTCTCGGAAAGGCGATCGTCCGATGCCGCAGAAAAGAATCCTCTTCCGCCCTGCCTCAGCCGGACGACTTCCGTATGCTTCCCGGACGCGGTGTGTCTGCTCTGACGGAAGGAAGAGAGATCCTCGCGGGGAACCCGGAGCTCCTCGCAGAGCATGACGTCCGGATCCCCGAAAGTTTCTTCCAACGCGCCGGAAAATATGTAGACGACGGATGTACCGTCACCTGGCTTGCCGTTGACGGGAAAGCCGCCGGATTTATCGCTCTGTCCGACACACTTCGCCCGGACGCAGAGAAAACCGTTGCCGGTATCCGTGATGCCGGAGTTTCCCCGGTGCTTCTCACAGGAGACCACGAAAATGCGGCCAGATTTATCGCCGGACAGATCGGCATAACGGACGTTCATTCCGGATGCCTTCCTGAAGATAAGCTTCAATGGATCGATACCTGTCAGGAAAACAACAGCCATGTCTGCATGATCGGCGACGGGATCAATGACGCGCCGGCCCTCAAAAAGGCCTATGTGGGGATCGCCATGGGAAAAGTGGGAAGCGATATCGCGGTGGATGCTGCGGACATTGCCCTGGTGGACGACGAGATCAGAGAGCTTCCCCACCTGCTGAGACTTTCAAAAAGAATGATGACCACCATCAAACTGAATCTCACCTTTTCCATGACCCTGAATTTCATCGCCATCATCCTGGCGATCACAGGGATCCTGAATCCGGTGGTCGGCGCTCTGGTACATAACGCCGGTTCGGTGCTGGTCATCATCAACTCTGCCCTTCTGCTGAAGTGGAAGAAAAAATAAGTCAGATCCGGGAACAGGATCAGAAATAACTGTTATTGGTAAATGTTGTCCTCCCGCGATACTGCGCTGAACCGAAAGCCAGGATCATCGTAAAGATCGGTCCCGCGATCCAAAGTCCGATGCCAAAGAGTTTACTCTTCCCGAAACTTGACGCCAGGCAGATACAGTACAGGAAATTGATCACGGCATACGCAATATTGCAGAGGACAGCAAGCGCCCCAAAGAGGAAGAACAGATCTGCCATGGCCTCAAAAATCCCCGACGCCACAGCCAGGGCAAGCCACAGCCAGAAGACGCGGGTATCCCATGCGATCTTATAAAACGTGTAGCTGTCATAGAAGGGGATGAGGCTCTTCCATCCCGGTTCTCCCGCCTTATTCAGCACTCTCCAGTCCGCCACGATCATGAGGATCCACCAGATCAGTGAGAACAACATATAAAAGATTCCGCCGATCAGATCAAACAGTATGGTTATCAGTCCTCCAAGCATATCCATCTACCTCCCTAACTGAAGTTTTTCTTTCGTTTCGTCCATTCTTTTTCTGAACTCTGTATAAAACTGCTCTTCCTCCCCTTCGTAGGGAGTCTGGAAGAAGACCCTTAGCACATAGATCCTGAGAGTCCGGGCATTCTGTTCATCCAGTTCCGTCAGTCCCTCCTCACATTGCACAAGGAAATCATGCCACATCCTGATATAGCTTTCATATGCTTTTATATTGGGGATGCCAAGCCACTTCTTCACTTTGATCTTGCTTCGGTTCTTCTTCCTGCACTCATGGATCTGGAGAAAATAGCGAAACCCGCCGTCCTCCTCATAATATCTGCCCAGAGGGAAAAGCCTGCAGATCCCCGGTCGGTATATATGAATGGAACATCTGCCGTTCTCGTCAAGAAACCGGCATACTTCTTTTTCATCAGACATAGCAAGATGCGGCAGGATCATCCCGTCCGCGATTCCCAGTTCCACATATCCTTTCTCCACAAGTTCCGCGAACTCCATTCCGGTTCCGCTGTACAGCCTCCAGATATCCATAGGGTCCAGTATGACCGAATCGCCCATGTCACTGCAGCATGCCGAACATCCCTGACAGTCGTGGCAGTCGGCCCGGACCATGTCTTCTGCCGTATACAGTCTTCCATCCGAAATTTCTCTCATGTCAACATTTCGTTTCATAGACTCCCCCGTTCTCTCAGCATTCTTATCACCTCTTCCATTTCCGGGACCGCCTCCGCCGCCCCTTTCCTGGACACCGCAATGGAAGAGGCCATGGAAGCGCTGCGAAGAGCGGCAGCCGCGTCGCCGGACGCCAGGTACTCTGTGATAAAATATCCGGTAAAAGTGTCTCCGGCGCCTGTTGTATCCACGGTCTCTGCAGGAAAGATCTCCTGCCGCAGGGTATTCCCATCCTCAGAATACATCGATCCGTCAGAGCCGAGTGTGAGAACGATCCGCGCGCCGGGATATCTGCGGCGCATCTCCTGCAGGATTTTCTCCGGCTCCTTCATCCCGGTGAGCTGAGCACCTTCCACCTCGTTCAGGATAAAAAGCCAGACCTTTTCAAGATCACACTCTTTCAGACGCTCGTCCATCGGCGACGGATTCAGGATGATCTTCATCCCTCGCTCCCACGCCCTGACAATGATATACGGAAGACTGCTTATCTCATTCTGGAGAAGGATATGATCTTCCGCCCCGAAGGCTTCCAGGACCCGGTCGGCAAACTCCTCGTCCACTGCGCGGTTCGCTCCCGGAAAGAGGATGATGCAGTTCTGTCCGCCGTCATCCACCTGGATAATGGCATTGCCCGTTCTCACATCGGACACGCCGATAAACTTTGTGTCCACTCCGCTTTCCCTGCAGACCTCCTCGAGGATCCTGCCGTCCTCTCCGATCAGTCCCGCATGGCAGACCCGGGCTCCCGCCCGCGCGAGAGCGACAGACTGATTCAGTCCTTTCCCTCCCGGACGGATCTCCAGGCTGCGGGACGTCAGCGTTTCCCCCGGAGCTGCGATATGCGGTACCCGGTAAGTATAGTCTAGGTTCAGCGAACCAAAATTAAGTATGCTCATGCCCCCTCTCCCCCTACATCAAAATTTCCAATCACAGTGTAGCACATCCACGTCCAGGTGGCAATCACCGGATCATCCCGGATCGCCGGATATAACTGACGACCTGAACTTGGCAAAACGCATCTGCCGGTTTCGAAAACCTTTCGGGGATATCCTGTGGGTGGCGCAGGCGACTTTGGAGGGATCCGTAGAAATAGTTGGAACTCTGAAAACCGGCGTTAAGCCTTACAATGGTGATTGTCTGAGCCCAGGGCGAGTTGCACCATTGTAAGGCTTGTCATTAGCCGGTTTGCAGAGTTCCTAGTATTTCCAGGATACCGGAACGGAGCCTGCGCCGCCCACAGGATATCCCCGAATACGTTATTCTCAAATCTCATTCTGCGGTTTTCGGGTACCGCTTAATTCCGTCAGTCATCCGCCGATCCGGATCAGTCATTATACCCATTGGGGTTCTGGCTCTGCCATCTCCAGGAATCTTCACACATTTCGTCGAGACCTCTCTCGGCTACCCAGTGAAGTTCCTCTTTTGCCTTTGAAGCGTCGCAGTAGCATGTGGCAATATCCCCGGCACGGCGAGGTTTGATCTGATAAGGGATCTTTTTCCCGCATGCTTTCTCAAATGCCTTGACCATGTCAAGAACGGAGTATCCTTTTCCGGTTCCCAGATTGTAGACGGATACGCCTGCCTTTTCTTTAAGTTTTTCTACCGCGCGGACATGTCCGACAGCAAGATCCACCACGTGGATGTAATCACGCACGCCGGTTCCGTCCGGAGTATCATAGTCATCTCCGAATACTCCCAGGCACTCCAGTTTGCCGATAGCCACCTGTGTGATATACGGCATCAGATTGTTCGGGATTCCCTTTGGATCCTCTCCTATGAGTCCGCTCTTATGTGCGCCGATCGGATTGAAATAGCGGAGCAGGACTACATTCCACTCCGGATCTGCAGTGTGCAGGTCAGTGAGGATCTGCTCCAGCATCCATTTCGTCCATCCGTACGGGTTGGTACAGGTTCCTTTCGGGCATTCCTCCGTGATTGGAATGAATGCCGGGTCTCCATATACAGTAGCTGAAGAACTGA
>DWVT01000141.1 GCA_019120075.1 Candidatus Mediterraneibacter excrementigallinarum | reverse complement strand
CATTCGTCTGCAGAGGATCCAGCGGCGAAGCGCACATCAGCAAGAACGTAACGATGCTGACTCCAAGCAGGAGCAGCGCCATCCGGATCAGTTTTTTACCGGTAAACTGAAGACGGTGTTTCAATGATCATCATTCCTTTCTTTCCAGGTCCACTGATCTACGTTGTTGACAAGGGACCAGCCATGTCCGTGGGGATGGATTTTCTGCTCCGCCACCTGAAGGCCGTCCCTCACCCAGTAAAGATGGTCGATGTTGACCAGCCATACCCAGGGAATGTCGCCGTCCTGGGTCACGCCTGTGGTCCCGTCCCACTGTGCAAGTTTCCACAGCTCATAGGATTCTTCCAGATCACTGCTTGCCAGCGCCTGATCCATATAGTCGTCCACCGTGGGATTCGAATAGGGGGAATACTCGGCAGAGTCCGTCCCCTGGATCGTATGATAAATATTGTAGAGTTCCATCGGAGTGTGGGCGCCCCAGCCCCAGAGCAGAGGTTCGGACAATGCACGGTCATATGCAGTGTCCCATCCCACACCTTCAAGGGAACATGAGATTCCCAGTTCCTCCATCTGTGAGGCAAAATCCGCGGTCAACGCCTGGCGTACAGAATCCCCCGTGGAGTAGAGCAGGTTCAGTTCCGCTTTCACACCGTCTTTCTCACGGATACCGTCCTCTCCCATCACCCATCCGGCTTCATCGAGAAGGGCCGCAGCCCCCTCCGGATCATACTCCACCTGGGAGGCCTCGTTGTACCAGGGCAGCCCGTCACAGACACTGTAAGCAGGACTTCCGTATCCGTTCAGCACATTGTCGATCATCTCCTGCCGGTCTACGCCAATATTGATGGCGCGGCGCACCAGGACATCCGAGGTAAAATCATTTCCCACAGTACGGCCCTCACTGTCCGTACTTTCGGATACTGCCGGAAGATTAAAGCCCCGGTTATCAACACTGGCGTAAGACGCCAGGCTGTATCCATCTATTTTCTGGTCCGAGTAGGTAGCGGAAGTATATGCCACGTCCACCTGGCCTGCCTGGGCCGCAAGGAACGCGGCGTCCTCTTCCATGAACAGGATCGTCACCTGTTTCATCTTCGGCGCATCCCCATAATAATCCGGGTTGGCTTCCAGGATGACCTGCTGCCCCCGGTCCCACTGCTTCAGGATATATCTTCCCGATCCGATCGGATTCGAGCCGTAGGACGCGCTGTCATAGGCATGCTCCGGCACGATCCCCACGATCGCCATGGTGTAGGGCCAGATAGAAAAAGGCCGGGTCATATGAAATACCACCGTCGTGCCGTCTGCAGCTTCCGCAGAGTCCAGCATGGTAAAATCGTTTACCGAGCTAGCCTCCTTCACAGTATTATATGTAAACGCCACGTCCTCCGCGGTCAGTGGCTCTCCATCCGTAAAGTTCACATCGTCCCGGATCGTCACAGTCCATGTCAGCCCATCTTCACTGACACTGTAATCTGTGGCAAGGTCATATCCGATAGTCAGATCCGTATTGGTCACTGTCAGAGTGCTCTGGATCAGAGGCTCATGGACATGTTCCCCCGCGCCCCATCCGTACGCCGGGTCAAATCCCGCCTCCGGCTCGGAGTTCGGATCCATGGCGATGATCACAGAATCTGTGGATGCCCCTGTATTATTCTCTGTCTGTCCCGCGGACGCATTCCCGCTCTGACATCCGGCTAGAAGCCCAAGGGAGAGTGCTGTGCCAAGCAGGACCGAGACCGCTCTCTTCCATGGTTTATCTCCCTTTTTTCCTGTCCTGTATTGAATGGTACTGCTTTTTTTCATTCTTCTCCCCCTTTTTCCTTTCCGGATCTCTTCCGAAGTACCTCCTCAAAGACGGTCCGGTAAGGAAGCCGGTTTTCTCTGGCCAGTCTGGCAACATCCTCATACTCCGGTTTGGCGTGGCTGATCCCGAAGCCCTCTGCTGTTTTGACCCGTACTTCTCCCCAGTGGGTCGCCACATTCTCCGTGCCGGGCGTAAGAAAATATTTGCCGCAACGGTGTACCCTCAGTCCGTTTGTGGTCGTCTCGGCAAGGATACGGTGTGCGATCTTCCCCTCGTCCTCCGGGCGGCAGAGTACAGTCAGAACATGTCCCGGACGCCCTTTCTTCATCGTACCTGCAACAGTATAGACATCCAGCGCTCCCTGTTCCAGCAGCCGGGAACAGGCATAGGCAAGGGCCTCCGGCGTCATATCATCTATATTACAGACCAGCTCCGTGATCTCACCGTTCCCCTTTTCCCCGGTTTCTCCCAGAAACACCCGGATACAGTTTGCCTGATCAAATGTCTTCGTACCAATCCCGATACCGGTACGTTCTGTAACCATCACCGGCATCGGGCCAAAGGAATCCGCAAAATGCTTCAGCAGCGCCGCTCCGGTAGGCGTGCACAGTTCACCTTTGACGGATCCGCCATAGACCGGGACTCCCTCCAGAATGTTTGCCGTCGCAGGCGCGGGCACCGGCATGATGCCGTGAGCACAGCGTACAGTACCGCTTCCCACATGGACCGGTGAAACGAGAATCTTCTCCGCTCCGATCAGATACATGGCATAGCACACGCCGGTCACATCTGCCACCGCATCCAGGGCACCCACCTCGTGGAAATGAACGTCAGAGACAGGGCACCCGTGTGCTTTCGCCTCGGCCCGGGCGATCTCGTCGTAAACGGCGCGGGCATGTCTCTTCACCTCCTCCGGGAGATCCATGCTGCCGATCAGATCCGCAATATGCCCCGGTGTGGCATGATGATGTCCGCCACGCCCCTCCCCATGGGTGTGATGATGTCCGTCGTGGGTTTCGTCGTGATCGTGATGATGGTCGTGGTGGTGCTCATGATGATGATCTTCCGCTTCTCCATGTTCATGGAAATGTCCGTGCTCATGATGGTGATCTTCCGCTTCTCCATGTTCGTGGAAATGATCATGGTCATGTGCCGCTTCCGATCCGTGTTCATACAGATGACCTTCCCCTGCTCCTGCACCGGGTTCTGTCTCTTCCTCCCCGTTCACGGTCACCGCCATATGAGTTCCCGCAATACCGCAGGTCTTTCCCTGCTGTGCCTCAACCTTCACGCCCGGAAGCCCCAATCCGTTCATCACGTCAAGGAATCCCTGTTTATCCTCCAGAAGTTCGTACAGAGCGGACATGAGCATATCGCCTGCCGCCCCCATGTTACATTCGATATATAATGTCTTCATTCCTCATTCCTCCTTTATGCCTTCCATCTGATTGATCATGCTGGCAAGATACCCCGCCCCGAATCCATTGTCGATGTTGACTACACTGCACCCGGAAGCGCAGGAATTCAGCATAGACAGAAGGGCTGACAGACCTCCGAAACTGGCTCCGTACCCGACACTGGTGGGAACCGCAATCACCGGACAGTCCACAAGCCCTCCGATAACAGAGGCAAGCGCCCCTTCCATCCCCGCCACCGCAATGACACAGCGGGCGCTCATCAGCGGATCCAGATTTGAGAGCAGACGGTGAAGTCCCGCCACCCCCACATCGTAAAGCCGGGTCACATGATTTCCCATCGCCTCAGCGGTAAGCGCCGCCTCCTCCGCCACCGGCATATCGCTTGTCCCGCCGGTAGCCACGACGATGCTCCCTCTACCGATCCGTTTCTCCGGGAAAGCGACAGCCAGCTTCGGAAGGGGGTGATAGTCAACAGGGACCGCGTCCGATAAAAGTTCCGCTGCCTCCGGGCTTATCCTGGTCACCAAAATATTTTTGCATCCTCTCTCTCCCATTGCGGTCACGATCCCGCGGATCTGCTCCGGAGTCTTTCCTGCTCCGTAGATCACCTCCGCCGCCCCCTGGCGCACACTACGGTGCAGATCGATCTTGGCGTAATCCAGATCCTCAAAAGGCGCCTCCTTCAGATCCAGCAGCGCGTCTTCCGGAGAAGTTGTCCCGTCTGCCACGCTGCGCAAAAGTTTCAGTATATCATGCTTATTATCCATTGTTATCCTTCCTTTCTCTGCATCTATGCAGATGGTTTTCTTCCCTCCAGGTCCAGCAGGACTGCGGGGAAAAAGGAGTTCAGCGCCCGGCTTATCTCCGCTCTTTTCTCAAATGCCAGAGGCATCTGCTCTTCCGTGATCTGAAGCCGTGCTCCCTCCGGCATGAGACGCACCCGAAAATCTGTAAAACCCATTTTTGCAAGACATTTTTCTGCTTCTTCCACCCGCCTCAGATCTTCCTGAGTGATCCGCATTCCGGTGGGAATCCGCGTGGCAAGGCAGGCGTACGCCGGTTTATTCCAGGTAAAGATTCCCGCCTCTTTTGAGCGTCTCCTCACCTCTTCTTTTGTAATGCCGCACTCCCGCAGAGGGGAACGGACTTCCAGTTCTCTCAGCGCCTGCATCCCCGGGCGGTCCCCGGCATCATCGGAAGCGTTGGTGCCGTCCAGGAGAAGAGTATGTCCGTCTGAACGCACCTGTTCCCAGATCAAGGTAAACAGCGCCCTCTTGCAGTAATAGCATCTCCGGGGTCCGTTTGCAGCCGCCTCCGGTACCGCAAGAATATCCGCCCGTATCACTTTCATCGGGATATCAAGCTCCTCTGCCAGACGTTTCGCATCTTCCAGTTCAAACTCCGGCTGGAACGCCGTCTTCACATAATACGCCTCCACATCGCACCCGTATTCTCTTGCCGCCCACAGAAGAAACGCCGAATCTGTCCCTCCTGAAAAAGCCACTGCAGCCCTCGGAGAGCTGCGGAAAAATTCTTCCAGTGTCATCGTCTTGTTCTCGCTTTCTTTTTTCTGCCGAAAGCGGATAGGGGAAGCTTCCCTTCCCCTATCCGCTGCGATACCACGGACAGCTCACAGCATTGCTGTTCGCTGTCTGTTGCCCGGCAAATGTCTGCTCGTGCAAGCACGGCAGCCGCTTTCCGGGCTTATCGCACAAAAAGGTATCTGCCTTCTTCTGAAAGCAGATACCTTCCTGGTATCCATGTATCTTATATGTTTCTGTTGATTGCTGTTGATCTTTATCTGATTTCTTTTCTCTGCCGTCACTGCAGATTTCTTCACAAATGCTGTCCGCCTATAAAAATTCTCAGACGCCTCTCCAATGGCTTCTGCCATTTCCGCCCGGCTTCCTGCCGGATCTTAAGAGAAAGCGATCAGTTTATGAGTGTTCCCAGCGCATCGGCTGCATTCTGGACATTTTTAGACATGGACGCGTCAGAGACGCCCACGATGATATTATCACAGAGGTTGACCGGAATCAGGATCCTTTTCGCCCTGCTCTGGCCTACTGCCTGGGCCATCTTCGGAGTGATCTCTCCCAACATGGAGTCCGCGATCACGATCCCCACAGGGCCCATGATCACATCAGCCCTGGCAGAAGCGACAACGACTGAATTCTCTCCTGTCGCCGCCTGATCCGCTCCGGCCCGGAGCATTGCGCCGGTGGCAAGACTGTTGGTCCCGACCGCCATCACTTCGACCTGAGGGTATCTTTCCTTTATCACTGTAACCAGCTGTCTTCCAAGGCCTCCGCCCTGTCCGTCAATGATAAGAACCTTCAAGAAAACACCTCCGCCCCTGTCTTTTTCAAAACTACTTTACAAGTTTATAAAAAAGCGGGACGGATGTCAATATCTGTTCCTTCTGTTTCCTATTCCTGTTTTTTATGCATTTGATAAGTAAAACTTATGCGGGATAATCAAACCCGGCAAAAGATAATTCGCATCCCTTGCCCACACGGCTGAAGATATTCACGATCGTGGTCATGACGTCCGGATATTTTTCCTTATCTGTTTTCACGAGGATCTTCGTGTTGTCTTCAACAAATTCAGACTTTTCAACGTCTTCAATCCCCCGGATCTCTTCCAGTATCTTCTCTGCCATCTCTTCCGTGATCTTCTTTGATAAGCGATAGTATCTT
>DWVT01000140.1 GCA_019120075.1 Candidatus Mediterraneibacter excrementigallinarum | reverse complement strand
CCTGAACGTACTCTCTGACCTGTCCGAAACTGTCCACTGCCATCCTGCATCCGGAGCTGCATTCCTCCAGAAGTTTTCTTGTCTGTTCATCCATCTGTGATATCCTCCTTGAAATAGTGGATTGATATATTTTCCGTCTGATATAGTTTTTGCCCCGGGAGGGAAATTATACATGAAAACATTGTGGAATAACCTGCCGTAGAGTATAATGGAGCCCATGATGAGTTTCGGAGGAAGCAGAAATGCGGGAAAAGACCATGATAGCAAAAAAGATCAGTGAAAACTATAATTATACGATATATGCGTGTTATGCAGGGTATGTGGTGCAGGCAGTCATCAACAATCTCGCACCCCTCCTCTTTCTGACATTTCAGAGGGAGTTCGGGATCTCGCTGGAGCGTATCGGGCTGCTTATCACTATTAATTTCGGAGTGCAGATCCTGACGGATATGGCTGCAGCAAAATATGCGGACCGGATCGGCTACAGGGCGTCTGTGATCCTGGCTCATGCGTGCAGCGCAGCAGGACTGATCTGTATGGGGACACTTCCGTTTGTGCTTGAAAACGCGTATCTCGGACTTGTGGCGTCGATGGCACTGGGAGCCGTTGGAGGCGGACTGATCGAGGTGCTTGTAAGTCCTATCGTGGAGGCGGCGCCTTCCTCACATGCAAAGGACGCGGCCATGAGTCTGCTCCACTCCTTCTACTGCTGGGGACATGTGGCGGTAGTTGTGCTTTCTACGGTCGGGTTTACCATATTTGGGATGGATCGATGGTACCTGATCCCTGTCCTCTGGAGCCTTGTCCCGATCCTGAACCTGCTCCTCTTTACCAGAGTGCCGATCCGTCACCTGGTGGAGGAGGAAGACAGGACTCCGGCGAAGCAGCTTGTGTCCTCCGGCATCTTCTGGATTTTTATCGGACTTATGATCTGCGCGGGAGCGTCAGAGCAGGGAATGTCTCAGTGGGCGTCCATGTTTGCAGAGGATGGACTGAATCTTTCCAAGACTATGGGAGATCTTCTGGGCCCCTGTCTTTTCGCTGTTCTTATGGGCAGCTCCAGAGCGTTTTACGGAAAATTCGGTGAAAAGATGAATCTCCGGAAATTCATGGCTGGCAGCGGTGTACTGTGCGTGTGCAGTTATCTTCTTGCAGTCTTTATGAAAAATCCTCTTCTTGCCCTGGCGGGATGCGGCCTTTGCGGCCTTTCCGTAGGGATCATGTGGCCGGGGACCTTCAGCCTTGCCGTGAAGCACTGCCCTCAGGGCGGAACGCTGATGTTTGCCCTGTTTGCTCTTGCCGGAGATGTGGGATGCGCGGCAGGTCCGGGAGTGGTCAGCTTTGTAGCGGAGCATCTGCCCAAGTTCGGACTGAAAGCAGGACTTTTTGCGGCAATCCTCTTCCCGGCGGTGATGCTGGTTCTGCTCCGTGCGCTCCGGAAAGACACGGCTTTGCGTTGATTTTTCCTGGAACTTGCAATATAATGAAGCAGAAAAAAGAAAGGGGGAAGACTATGCTTAAAGGAAAGACGATCCTGCTCGGAGTATCGGGGAGCATTGCGGCGTATAAGACGGCAAATCTTGCCAGCGCGCTGAAAAAGCTGAATGCGGACGTTCATGTCCTGATGACGAAGAACGCCACGAATTTCATCAATCCGATCACATTTGAGACGCTGACCGGCAACAAGTGCCTGGTAGACACGTTTGACCGGAATTTTGAATTCAGCGTGGAACATGTATCGCTGGCGAAGAAAGCGGACATGGTGATGATCGCTCCGGCCAGCGCGAATGTGATCGGAAAGATCGCTCACGGTATTGCCGACGATATGCTGACGACCACGGTCATGGCGTGTAAATGTCCGGTGTATATCGCTCCGGCGATGAACACCAACATGTTTGAAAATCCCATTGTCCAGGATAATCTTCAGATCCTGCGGGGATACGGCTACGGGGTCATTGCCCCGGCGGTGGGATACCTCGCGTGCGGAGATACCGGAGCAGGGAAGATGCCGGAACCGGCATTGCTGATGGAGTATATCCTGCGGGAGACCGCATATGAGAAAGATATGGCTGGCCTGAACGTCCTTGTGACGGCGGGACCGACCCAGGAGCCGGTGGATCCGGTGAGGTATATCACCAACCATTCTACCGGAAAGATGGGATATGCCATAGCGAAAGTCTGTATGCGGCGCGGTGCGAATGTCACATTAGTGAGCGGTCCGTCCATGTTGGAACACCCGGAGTTCATCGATTTTGTCCCGGTCACTACGGCCAGGGAGATGTTCGAGGAGGTAACGGGACGTGCGCCGGAACAGGATATCATCATCAAGGCGGCGGCAGTGGCGGATTACCGGCCAAGAAATGTGAGCAGCGAGAAGGTCAAGAAGCAGGAAGGAGAACTGGTGCTCGAGATGGAGCGGACAGACGATATTCTTTCCTGGCTGGGAAGCCATAAGAGACCCGGACAGTTCCTGTGCGGATTTTCAATGGAAACTGAAAACATTCTGGAGAATTCCAGAAAGAAATTAAGAAAGAAAAACGTGGACATGATTGCCGCGAACAGCCTGAAGATAGAAGGAGCGGGCTTTGGCGGTGACACGAATGTGATCACGATCATTACGGAGGACGGGGAAGTTTCACTCGACAAGATGACGAAAGAGGAGGCAGCCTCAAAGCTCATGGATCAGATCATGAAAAGGCGCACGGCAGAATAAGGAGACGGCGTCAGGATCCGGAGGACAGATTCCGGATCGGTAAACTTAAAATTGAACAGAGGAAATATCTTCTGTGCCAGTATTAGTATTGTATCTCATAGAGAAAGAGAATGATAACCAAGGAGGCAGTTATGAAGAATTTAGAAACAGGCAGACAGCCGCAGAACGGGCAGCAGGCAGGCAGCAGGATCAGTACGACGGGGATGGTCCAGACGGCGATATTCGGCGCTATCGTGATCATTATGGCGTTTACCCCCTTTCTCGGATATATTCCACTTGGATTTACCCGTGCAACGATCATACACATACCGGTCATTATCGCTTCGCTGCTTATGGGACCGAAAAAAGGCGGGGCGCTGGGATTTTTATTCGGGCTCACCAGCTTTATCAATAACACTATGAATCCGACTCCCACATCATTTGTGTTTACGCCGTTTTACAGTATCGGCGATGTGAGCGGGGGGATTGGAAGTGTGATCATCTGTTTCGTCCCGAGGATCCTGGTCGGCGTTCTGCCGTTTTATGTTTATAAACTGGCAATGCACTTCAGGAAGAAGGAGGGCGTGTCAAATATCGGTCTGATCCTTGCAGGTATATCCGGCGCCCTCGTGAATACTCTGCTGGTGATGAACCTGATCTTTGTGTTCTTCCGGGAAGGATATGCGGCGGCGAATGACGTCGCAGTGTCGGCGGTGTACACCTTTATACTGACGGTCATCGGGATCAACGGAGTCCCGGAGGCGATCGTGGCGGGTGTGCTCACACTCTGTATAGGAAAAGTCCTTATGAAGAAAAACATCAGGGAAAGACTGGGGTTCTGAAATGATTTTAGCGGTTGATATCGGAAATACAAATATTGTGATCGGATGCATGGACGGAAACCGTGCTGTGTTTGTGGAGAGACTTTCCACGGTTCGGACAAAGACGGAACTGGAATATGCCATAGATATCAAGAACGTCCTTGATATCTATCACATCAGAAAGCAGGAACTGGATGGAGGGATCATCTCGTCCGTTGTTCCGCAGATCACTACTGTGGCGAAGATGGCGGTGGAGAAGATATTAAAAAAGGAAGTGCTGGTCGTGGGAGCGGGAATACGGACCGGCCTCAATATACGGATCGACAATCCGGCTCAGCTGGGCAGCGATCTGGTGGTGGATTCTGTCGCTGCTATCGCAGAGTATCCGGTGCCTATGCTGGTATTTGATATGGGGACCGCGAACACGGTCTGCGTGATCGATAAGAATAAAAACTATGTGGGCGGTATGATTTACCCGGGCATCGGTGTTGCTCTGGATTCACTGACTTCCAGTGCGTCTCAGCTTGGAGGAATCAGTCTCGAGGCACCGGAACATATCATCGGGAAAAATACGGTAGAGTGTATGAAGAGCGGTGCGATCTACAGCAGTGCTGCGGCGATAGACGGCCTCATTGACCGGCTGGAGGAAGAACTGGACGGAGAGGTGACAGTGATCGCCACCGGAGGGTTGGCGAAGAAGATAGTACCTTACTGCAGAAGAAAGATCATCCTGGATGATGAACTGCTGCTGAAAGGGCTGGCGATCATATATCACAAGAACCGGAGGTAAGCCCGGAGGGCGCTGCTCCCGAGAGAGTGGAAGAAGGACGTAGAAAATGTGGATTAAAAAGGAGCGCTTCCGCTGGAACAAACAGATTGTTCCAGCGAAAACGCTCCCCTTTTCATTTTACTTCTTGATTTCCGGATCTGCCGGCGTGAGGGATAAGCCCAGCCGGAGGTATATGTTGATGGAAGGCTGTAGAACGACGCCGGCACTTAGAGCGCGTCCTTTGCGCTCTTACGTGTCCGTTGCGTCGTTCTACAAGCGAAAGCGTGCCTGAGATCAACATATACCTCCGGCGGACGCCTATCTCTCACCCGCCAGATTCAAAATCAGATTTACAGCGTATCGCCGCGTCTGATATATCCCGGTTTATCCGGAGCTGCGATGACTCTCTTGCCCCGGATGAGTCTTGCATGTTTGTCCACCACAAGATTCTCTGCGTGCACTCCTTTTCCGATCGTAACATCTGCGGAGATCACACAGTTCTTTACGACAGCCCCTTCTTTAATGACACATCCTCTTCCGATAACGGAATTCTCAACAGAGCCTTCGATCAGGCAGCCGTTGGAAATAACGGATGATTTTACGGAGCTGCCCTCAAAATACTGTGTCGGGCAGGAGTCGTTAGTCCTTGTATAGATCGGCCAGTCATTGACGAACAGGGTTGTTGCATTCTTCAGGTCGATCAGGGACATATTTGACTTATAGTAACTGTTGAAATCAGAAATTGCTGCAAAGTAGCCGCGGTGAGCCACTGCCCGGATATCGAGCTCGTGGCACATCTCATCAACGATGTCAACAAGTGAGTACATTCCGGACATCTTGTGAGCTTTGTTTACAAGATCCAGGAAGAACTCTTTCTTCATTACATATGTATCCATGAAGATGTTCTTGTTCTTTGCGTTTCCGCGGTTCAGCGGGATAGCGTCCACACCTTTCTGTTTGTTGATGTCAAGAGTATAGCAGTTTAAGAACTCTTCTTTTGCGGTATCAACAGAATGATACAGAAGTGTGATGTCAGCTCCGGAATCAATGTGTGTCTGGAGCAGATTGCTGTAATCCTGTGTGTATACCATGTAACTCGGTGCGATTACAACATACGGGAACTGTACCCTCTGGATCACATCAAGGTTTTCGATATAGGCGGCGATGTCAGTATTGTAAAGGTCGCTCACCATAGTGGATTCTGTATATAAAATATGAAGTTTGCCGCGCTTTGAATTAATATTATAGTGACGTCCTGTTCCGAGATGTTCGGTCAGAGAACGCGGTTTTCTTCTGATATATACCTGTATATTATCGATTCCGCTGTTGCTCATGTTGGAGATCGGGAAATCAATAACACGGTATCTGCCGAGGAATGAGAAAGCCCCGACAGGGCGGAACTCCTGAAGCCCGTCCACAGAAATGTGATTGCCGGCAAAATTAACAATTCCAAATGCCTTACTCATATTACTCTTCCCCCTTTACACGTTTTGCAACAAGCTCGATATTTTCGCTGTCAGCGCTGCCGACAACGGCGTTCTTTCCGATC
>DWVT01000139.1 GCA_019120075.1 Candidatus Mediterraneibacter excrementigallinarum | reverse complement strand
CCAGCTTCAGCATACATTCATCCGGCATCTCAGAGATATCATAGAAGACGCCTTCCTCCTCAATCCCGGCGCAGACTTCTTTGAGGACAGCCGGGTCCGCTTCATGTGTGTAGATAAATATGGACGGCCTCTTTACAACCATAGCCATTGACATCCGGCTCCTTTCTCAAAATTGTCAAAAGAATCTGTTTCTTCCGCAGAGAAGTCGGATTCTTTTGCAAGTGGGGCGTGCGTTCCTGTCTGGCACGATTACGCCCGCTCCCCGAGGTAGGAGAGTACCAGCCCGGTAGCGACAGCGTTTCTCGGCCCTTCGCTCCCGCGGATGTTGCCGCGCCCGCAGACGATGCGGTAGTCGGCAAACTCTTCCATCAGCATCTCGGGTATCTCAAAATCTTCCGCGGAGCCTCCTACGAGGACTACGGTAGAAATGTTTCTCAGATTATGATCCGGCGCGACCTTTTCAAGCGCCCGGAACGCATTGGTCACGAAGACTTTGCGCTTTGCTTCTCTGCGCACCTGGACGATCTTCTCCATGGGGATCTCCTGCTCGATGCGGATCAGCCCCTTTTCTGTCAGAAGAACAACCCGTCCGAAGAAACGGGGATCAATGGATTCGTCCACGAAAGTCATCTGCCCGTTCTCCATGCGCATGTGGAACAGACTTTCCACTTTGGCAAGCGGATATTTTTTGATCTGTTCGGCAATGTGCCTGTCACCCAGCCCCAGCTCTGTCTCGATCAGCATGGATACAAGCTCGCCGGCGCCTGCCTGGTGGGTCAGCGTCACCTGTCCCTCCTCAGAAACGACAGCGGCGTCTGTGGATCCACCTCCCATGTCAAGGATGGCAAGGGGAAGTTTTGTCCCCGGTGTGGTAAGGGCACCGAGGCTTGCCATGACAGCCTCCACTCCGGCCACTTTTACTTCTGTACCCAGATCCGATTCCAGACGCTGAGCGATCTCCTGCATGGGAAGTTTCTGGGTCTTTACCATCGCGGCGATGCCTACCGCTTTTTCCAGACAGGTCTCCCCCGCAAGCGCGCCCGAGATCAGGACGGGTGCAAGAGTGTCAACCGCAAGGATGTCCGTGATGCGGATATCCGCCTGATCTGTCCGGTCCAGTTCGCCCATTCCCTTTCGGATACGGACGAGCATATTTCCCACGTTGGTGTCGGGCTGTCCGCTGATGTCGCGGATATCGCCCGCCTCTGACTCTGCGTCCATGATCTTCTCCGCGCCTTCGTCCAGGCTGATGGTGATTTCCTGATCACCGTGGAAATAGATCTCCCCGGCGGGAAGGACATTTTCATGAACGTTTCCGCCCGGCGTCTTCAGGACAACAGCGCTCCGTTTGCCGATCAGGCTTTTCGCGATAGGGGTTACGGTGCGGGTCTCCTCTGCGGTAAGCCCCAGCAGCGTGGCGATCCCGTAAGGGTTGGAAAGCATACGGATCGTCTGCCCGGGAAGAGCGACTTCGATGGCGGCGGGAACCCCGTCGGGGAGACGGTCGATCCTGCGGACCTCATCAATGATGGGAACCTTTGTATGGATCCGGTTTTCCACCAGGACTGCCTCGTCCGCCTGAAGGATGATCCCGACGATATGGAGAGCACCTTCCCCTTCCGTGTACTGGTTTACCACTGCGGCAACCTCTTCATAGGAATGATCCGCGGACGCAGCCAGGATATAATCGGTCTCGGGAACCGCCCGGGAGATCTTCTCGATCAGCAGGATCTCTCCCACAGCCTGTCCCGCTCCTGCAGGAGTGGAAGGGTTGTGGCCGATCATGGACGAATCTGTGATGACCGTTTCCGTCAGTGTCTCCATGGCGGTGTCTCCGATCACGGGGGCAGCCTCGTTGAGACGGATCAGATCAATATCCGATGTTTCCCTTCCGATCCGTGCCATGGCCAGTTTCAATGCGTTCTTTACGGAATGAACGTTCTCCAGAGTTCCCTTGGTGCCGGTGGTAGGGCAGGATGCGCTGGTCAGAAAGGTGAGATTCCCGTCAGGGGTTACCTCTCCGACACAGGCTTCGGTTGTAGAATTGCCGATGTCAACTCCTGCGATATAACTCAAAGTAAGATCCCTCTCTTTTCATACACTTCAGCGGCTTCCATGACAAGGCGTGCACAGTTGCGCGCATTGTATTTTTCAAGAAGCTCCTGAGCCATCATGACGAGTTCCAGTTTTGTCGAGCGGTTCGGGCGCAGCTTGTCGTACATCTTCAGGATAACGTCGTCAGGAACGTCAACAAGTTCCGCCGCACGCTCAAAATTTTTCTCCATCGGATCATTGCCCGCCTCAAGTGCGACCTGCCCCTGGGCTTTCAGGATTTCCTTGGATATCTTGATGTCATCCGGCGCGATGTGATCCTTCATCACCTCATCGAGGGTAATGTCGGTAAATTTTTTGCCGGTCTTTGATGTGATATTGTCTTTTTCGTGTTCAGCTAAAGGGTACTGCATTCTTATCCCTCCCATTCCACAGCGCCGACTTCGGGGTCGAGCTGTTCGGTTTCTGCAATGTGCATGATCGCTGCTTTTACCTGATATCTCGGACGGGACATCGGGTCATTCTCACAGGGGATTGGGACAACCTGCTCCCCTTTTACGTATTTCGCCGCGTTCTGACCGATATGGCGGTATGTCTCAAGAGTCATGAGCGGCGCCTGGGGGAACAGCTCGAGATTTGAGAGCGGATAGAGATCCCTCTGATGGATCACGGTCGTTCCCTTGGACTGAATGCCGATGCCGATGCCGGAACCGGAAAGCTTTGCAGCCTCCAGCGCCATGAAACATACGTCAGAGGTGTCGAGGATCTTTACGACTCTGGGGACCATCCCCTCCTCCTCGATCCCCGCCTTCACATTGCGGAGTACATCATCCAGCGGAATCCCGCAGATGGTCTTCTTGATCTCCCTCTGGAATGCCGCTCCGACTCCGATCACGACCTCTTTGGGATCAGTCCCTTTTTTTGCTCTGGGGTAATCGGCGTAGGAAGTATGCTCCTCGTTGATGCGGTCTCTTCCCGCAAGGGACGGGAAGGAAGCGGCTGATCCGGCGCTCTCCCCGGAGTCCCCGTGGGACATCTGATCCAGGACCGCGTTGGTGATCTGCCGGATTAAATCTTCACTGATCTGCATGTCTGATTCCCCCTTTTATATATCATACGGATTGATGCGGTGCGGGATGTCCTTGATCTCTTCCCAGCGCTCGCCGTCAACCCGGTAGCCCGTTCCGGGGCCCATGTAATCGTTCGGTGTGTTCACGCCTGACATGACGTGGAAGTTTCTGTCCAGGATCGCCGCGGTCTGCATGTAATCGCCGGCAACGCGCTGCTTCAGCATGTTCAGCACGCTGGATGCAACGTCTTCAAAACCGGTCTCAGCCAGTGCCTTTACCACATCGATGCCTGTTATGCCGCGCTTCAGGACATCCTCTGCAGCGGCCAGATCCGCCGTGACGTCACGGGGGAGCGTGTCCTTGCTTCCGTGAGCGTAAGTGACCGCTTCTACCTGCTCGTCCGTGACAGGAGAGAGCCCCAGATTGCGGAAGACTGCCTGTACAGCCCGGGCAGCTTTATTGCGGACCCGGATCACCTCTTCTTCAGTGACGGGCTTCAATCCGCCGTCTACCTGCATGTCCCTCTGCAGGACATTGTAATCGTCGAAATCCTCCGCGTCGAAGTTGGAGCCTGCAAACATATTGTCGTAGTTCGGCTCTGCCGCGTATCCGGAAAAGATGAAATCTGTTCCCGGAAGGAATTCCAGCATGGTCCTGGCGGTACGTCTCATATCCGAGTTGGAGAAACTCTGGTCGTTGGAGGAAGCGCACTCCAGTCCGAGGAGCGCTGCCACAAGGTTTTCTGCCAGGACTTCCCGGATACCTGCCGGGACGGATCCTGTCACTCCGATACAGCTTACAGAACCGTTCTGGATTCCCTGGCTGCCGGCTCCCTTGGTGACAAAGAGACAGCGGCACTCCAGGTAGAGCATGGACTTCTTTTCGCTGCTTCCCATAAGCACCTCAGAACCGGATCCGGAGGTGAAGCGGACTTTCAGACCGCGGGAAGCATATGCGGAGTTCAGGAACGCTTTGGAATAGGGGGTATCATCCCCGTCGATAAACACTTTTTCCGTGCCGTACACAGAGAGGGTCTCTGCGTATGTTGTCAGTCCGCGGATACCCAGTTCAAGTTCTGTCGCTTCCTCCGCGGAGCACTGAGTGAGCACGCCCGGCCGCCCAACCTGGGAGCCGATGAGGAGCGCCATGGCGCTCAGGGGTGCGTAACGCGCCACGCCCATGGTGGTCTCCTCCTCCGCAAATCCTCTCAGCGCGCCCTCCGCAGCGTCTGCCGCTATCTGTACCGGGTCGTCTTTCAGATTGGTAATATGAGCCTGGTTGCCGGGAGTCCGTCTTGCGCGGATCTTCTGCATACCCATCATCAGCTCGACGACATTTAACTGATTCATCACCTCCGTCATCTTTGCCGGGGTGATTCCTGATATCAGTTCCAGGATCTCTTTTCGTGATACATTGATATCCACGATCATCCTCGCGATGTCCAGGGAAGAAACCGCCATGGAAGTTTCGGCGCGTTCCACATTGATCGCATAATCAGCGATAAACTGATCAAGAAAATCAAAGTCGTCACGCTGCTTCCCGTCGAGCTCGACGATCTTCCCGCCTTCTACTCTGACAGACGGTTTCGGGTCGTAGGGGCTGCTCATCGCAACAAATCCCATCTCCGGCCATTCGTCAATGTAACCGTCCAGATTGACCGGACGCCTGTCCAGTGCTTCGATACGTTTTGATCTTTTCATAATGGTTTTCTCCTTATGGAAACATTCTTCAGATTTTCCATTTCGCCCGAATGACATGGCTGAATTGCCGCAATGTGCGCAATCGGGCATCCTTAATCCTAAGTATACTATAATCACAGGGGAATGGCAATATAATAATAAAAGAATTAGCCAAAAAACCACAACTAATTAAAGTAAAAACCACAAAAAACCACATTCTGACAAGGAAAACATATGAAAATCTTAAGAATTGAAATGACACAAAACAGATACTGGTGTATACTGATTGGAGGATTCACAACATGTGGTATGAGGCAGAAGGAGAGTGGAATATATAATGAGAGAACGTATCATAGAGAAGATGAAAGAAACATCGGAATATATTTTTTCTTATCCGGAGATATCCGGACAGGAAAAAAAGTCGTCCCGTGCTCTGGCGCGTTTTCTGGACCGGGAAGGTTTTTCCGTCACCTGGGGGATTGCGGGATTTGACACAGCTTTTCTGGCCCAGTGGGGAGAGGGGGAGCCGGTCATAGGCTTTCTTGCCGAGTATGACGCCCTTCCGGGACTGGGGCAGGAGGCCTGCAGCGAGTATAAACCTACCGGGGGACCGGGACACGGATGCGGTCACAATCTCCTGGGTACAGCATGCGCCGGCGCGGCGTGCGCGCTGAAGGAGCGGATGCAGGCGGAAAGGCTGACGGGCACGATCCGGGTCTACGGATGCCCTGCGGAGGAGACGGTGGTCGGGAAGATAAAGATGAACGCGGAGGGCGTATTTGACGATCTTTCCGCGGCAGTCACATGGCATCCCTTTGACAGGAACCGGGTAAGCTACGACATCTGGCAGGCTCAGGACATCAAAAACTATAAATTTTACGGGACTGCGGCTCATGCGTCAAAACACCCGGAGAGAGGACGCAGCGCCCTGGACGCGGCGGAACTGATGAATGTGGGGGTAAATTATCTGAGAGAACATGTTGCCGACGACGTGAGGATGCATTATACTTATACGAATACGGACGGACCTGCGAATATCGTTCCGGCGTATGCGTCTACAAATTATTTTATCCGGTCGAACAAATGGGAGCGGACAAAAGATGCCTCTGAGCGGGTGGATGACTGCGCGAGAGGCGCTGCCACCATGACCGGGACACGGGTAGAGATCGAAAGGGTCACATGTAATAAGGAAATGAAAGTAAACAGAGCTCTTGCGGAAACATTTTATGAGGAGATGGAGAAAATCCCGGTTCCGTCCTACACGGAGGAGGAAATTTCGTTTGCCGCCAGGATCTCGGAAGAGGCAGGGTTTGAAAACAACGGGGTATATTTCACCGGACTGGAGCCTCTGGAGGACGAGCCTGTACCGCTGGCTATCGGCACAGACGTATCCGACGTCAGTCATACTGTCCCGACCGTCATGCTGAGCGCGGCGGCGATGTGCAGGGAGACGCCGCTCCACCACTGGGCAGCAACGGCCCAGGCCGGGATGAGCATCGGCGAAAAAGGCATGATCTACGCGGCGGAGTGTATGGCGGCGGGGGCGTACCGGCTTGTGACGGATCCGGAGATCCTGAAGAGAGCATGGGCGGAAATGTGATCCGGGAGGGTCAGACCCCTTTGAAAAAGATATAGAAAAGCAGGAAAGGATATTGCATAATGGGAAATAAAAAAATTATCCTGGGTTCAGCTTCCCCCAGACGGAGGGAGCTCCTTGCGCAGATCGGTGCTGAGTTTGAGATCCGTGTGAGTGAGAAGGAGGAAATCTATCACAGCGAGAAACCAGAGGAGATCGTCTGCGAACTCGCGCTGATGAAGGCGGAAAATGTGGCTTCCGAACTCAGCGAAGCAGAAAGAGCAGGGGATGTGGTGCTCGGCGCGGATACTGTGGTCGTCCTGGACGGGAAGATCCTCGGAAAACCGTCAGACGAAGAGGAGGCCGCGCGCATGCTGTCGGCTCTTCAGGGCAGGAGCCATGAAGTCTATACCGGCGTGGCTGTCCTGGAATACGCTGAGAGCGGAGAAGGAGCGGTGCCCGGCGGATGGAAACTGGAAAAGAAAGAAAATTATGCCGTTGAGACCCGGGTATATGTAAATCCCATGACAGAACAGGAGATCCTGGAGTATATCGTTACGGGTGATCCGATGGACAAAGCGGGAGCCTATGGGATTCAGGGGCGTTTTGCCGCGTATATCGACCGGATCGAGGGGGATTATTATAATGTAGTCGGACTTCCGGTGTCCCGGGTATACAGGACACTGAAAGAAATGAAGGCATTATAGTCGCAGGCTTTTGACCCTGGTATCATATAATTAATATTAATATAGAAGAAACAGACGGCGGACAGGAGCAGAAGGCAGCATTTTTATACTGCTTCCCAGAGCGTATCGCCGTGATCCCGGAGCCATTTGCGGGAGGATCTGTAATCCGGAAGAACGGATTCGACAACAGCGTAGAATGCTCTGGAATGGTTCATCTCTTTTCTGTGAGCCAGCTCATGGACGACTACATAGTCCAGAACAGCCTCCGGGGCGAAGATAAGTCTCCAGTTGAAGTTCAGGTTGCCGGCGCTGCTGCAGCTCCCCCATCGGGTCTTCTGTTCCCGGATGGAGATCCTGCCGTAAGTCACGCCCATGATACGGGCGTAGTATGCCGCCTTCTGCGTGAATACGGCCCGGGCGGTCTCCACGTAATGTTTCCGTTTCTCTTCAGACAGAGGCGGGCGGGATGGGGAAGGATGAGACCTGGCTTTTTCGAGATGTTTTACCACCCAGTCCTCTTTACTGCGGATAAAAGAATCGATGAAGGAACGGGGACAGCCGTATGGAGCCCGGATCCTGACTTTTCCGTCACGAGTGATCTGGATCGCGACGGTCTTGCGGCGGCTGTATATGATCTCATATGAAAAAGGAAAATGCATAATATCACCTCGCAACAAAGTGTAACACATACAAAATGAAAGGAAAAGAATGAAAGAACATAAAGGAAAGAAAAACAACTGGTTTAAAAATATGGGGGACGCTCTGCATATGGAACTGAGGGAACACCGGAGTTCCTTTATCGTCTATTTCACACTGCGTCTTCTTGTTATCGTGATGATGATCCTTCAGCTCATGAACCGGAATTATGAAAATGTATTCCTGTGTATCCTGACGCTGGTCCTGCTCGTGGCGCCCAGTTTTATCCAGGTGACTTTCAAGGTGGAACTTCCGACCGTTCTCGAGATCATTATCCTGCTTTTTATCTTTTCGGCAGAGATACTGGGCGAGATCAGCGAATTTTATCTGATGTTTCCGTTCTGGGACACAGTGCTTCATACATTGAACGGTTTTCTAATGGCGGCGATCGGGTTTTCCCTGGTGGATCTTCTGAACCGAAGTGAGAAGATCAAGTTTAACCTGTCTCCGATCTTCGTTGCGATCGTGGCTTTCTGTTTTTCAATGACTATCGGCGTCCTGTGGGAGTTCTTTGAGTTCGGGATGGATCAGATCGCGGGATATGATATGCAGAAAGATACAGTCATCCATACGATCCGTTCAGTTACACTGGATCCTCAGGGGCGGAATGTCCCCTTCGTGATCAGCGGGATCACTGAGACAGCGGTGAACGGGACAGAGCTGGGGCTGGGAGGCTATCTGGATATCGGTCTGATCGATACAATGCAGGATCTGATCGTGAACTTTGTCGGAGCGTTCCTTTTTTCGGTCATTGGCTTTTTCTATGTCAGGAACAGAGGAAAAGGGGGCGTTGTGAGATGGCTGGTGCCCAGAAGAAAACAGGCGGACCGGGATTTCCTTCGGATCGCGGAGGAGCGCGCACTAGCGGAAATGAAGAAGAAACCGGAAGAGAGCATGCCAGAGAAGGAAGAGCAGAAAGGCGCCGAAGACGGTTGCGGCCATGTAGAGAAGAATGGAAAGATTGTTGCCGATCAGAACTGACAGATCAGAAAAGACGATCTGCTGCATCTGATAGGCAGGGTTGATGTAGAACATGTTGATCGTTCCAAAACGTCCGAAGATCAGATTGAACAGTTCCGCTGCTCCACAGCAGAGAAAATACAGTCCTGTACTGCCTGCAAAGGCGTGCAGGGCTTCTTTTCTTCTGCTGAAAGACGGACGGCGGAACGTGCGGAAAAAGAGAAAGCCTGCCGAGATACCGATCAGGATCAGGGCAATATGCCAGAGGTAGGAGTGGATCGTCAGCGATGCCAGGGGATAATGAAGTCCGCTGGTATCGGCAAAGACCGCAATTCCTCCGAGAAGGGAGTAGCACATGAGAAAAGAAAGGATCACCCGGCGCAGAGTTTCCCTGCGGATCCAGGGATAGGCGATCAGGAGATACATCGGGATACTGCAGAGCTGAAAAGGAAAATACCACCAGTTATACTGTCCGCCGCCAAGCAGAAAAGTCAGCGTAAACTGTTTCCAGATCTCGCTGGAGAGCATGATGATGCCGCACAGAAAAAGCAGCCTGTCTGAAAGCTGCGGGAAATAAGTCTGCCTGATTTTTTTCAGAAATTCCATATCAACTCTCTCCAAATCTGAATTACATCTCTAATTATTATATCTCAAACATGGAAAAATAAAATAAATATAAGCAGTATTGCCAAAAACAGTTTTAAAAATCGTCGGAAATGAGATTCGTCTATGCGCAGAATTGCTAAAAATTGAAAAAATATTCTCATTGTTTTGCAAAAAAAACAGTTTGGCCGCCTGTCAAGTTTGCCTTTGCGAAAAATGATAGATAAAAAATGAATAAAAAATCAAAAAAACTCTCCGCAAAAAACAGGCAAATTGAAGTAAAAAAAGCGAAAAAAGTCGATGGAAAAACCAAAGAGCCCAACTGTTGACAAACAAAAAAATCGGGAGTAATATTTAGTCAACTTTTCGGGGAATATTCGGGAAGAAAACAGAAGAATAGGTGCCTGAAAAGCGGCAAGGGTTCAAGGGGTTCAATGGGGAACAGCTCCTTTTTTTGTGCAAAAAAATACCATGCCCCCGGCAGACATGAAATGGTTTCACATAGCATGTAACATGAGCTGACCGGGACGAACGGCTGATTTGCGTGTCCCCCTCATAACCGCACCATGCACCCGCATCAATCAGAAAAGGAGGGAGTAATACGGGAAATTTGGCAGACACACTTATGGAAGAACTGAATTGTGAAACAGTATTCACACTTCCGGTTCTCGGCGGGATCTCGGAATCCGTGGTCGTCACCTGGATCATCATGGCAGTACTTGTCCTTTTATCCATCATACTGGTGAGGAACCTGAAGGTTGAGAATCCCGGAAAAGTGCAGCTCGCACTGGAAGCCGGCATTGGCTGGGCGCAGGATTTCTTTGAAGGGATCATAGGAAAAGAGAACAGAAGATACGTTCCGTATCTGATCACAGTACTTCTCTACCTTGCCTTCTCTAACACCATTGCACCCCTGTTTGGCTTCAAACCGCCGACAAAAGATCTGAATGTGACGGCGGGACTGGCGATCATGAGCATGTGCCTGATCGAGTATTCAGGCATTCACAAGAACGGGCTCAAACACTGGGTAAAACATTTTGCAAGTCCGGTTCCTGTGGTCGCCCCGATCATGATACTTGAGATCGTGATCAGACCCTTGTCGCTGTGTATGCGACTTTTCGGAAATATGCTTGCCGGATTTGTGGTAATGGAACTTTTAAAGACCATTGTACCGCTGATCGTACCGATCCCGGTAAGTTTCTATTTCGATATCTTCGACGGACTTCTCCAGGCATATGTTTTCGTATTCCTGACAGGACTGTTCATGAACGAGGAAATGGAGTAGGCAGCGCAGAAAAGGGAAGCCCGGCCGCAGACCGGGAAAAGGATCATTTGGATATTCACATATCAATTCTTACTTAATTAAAAGAACACTCTAAAAAACATGTAAAAAGAAAAGGAGATTATTATCATGGGAACACTTGTAGCAATCGGAGCAGCTGTGGCAGTACTTACAGGTATCGGAGCAGGTATCGGAATCGGTCTTGCAACGGCAAAGGCAACTGAGGCGATCGCAAGACAGCCGGAGGCAGAAGGAAAGATCACAAAGACACTGATCCTTGGATGTGCACTTGCAGAGGCAACCGCTATCTACGGCTTTATCATCGGTATCCTGATCATCTTCTTCTTAGGATAATGAGGACAGGAAGCAAACAGATGAAAAGTAACAAGAAAGGCGGGTGGAAAAGATGCTGAGTCTTGATTTGAACCTTGTCTGGACTATTATAAATCTTGTTGTTCTTTATCTTCTGCTCAGACATTTCCTGTTCAAACCTGTGATGGGAATCATGGAAAAGAGAAGACAGATCATTGAGGACGGACTCAAAAATGCGCAGGACGCGCAGGATGACGCTATGAAGATGAAACAGGAGTATGAGGACGCCCTTAAAGGAGCAAAGCAGGAATCCGCACAGATCATAGAAAGTGCGCGTTCTGCTGCGAAGAACGAGTATGACAGGATCGTCGGTGAAGCCGGCGACAAGGCGGGAAATATCATTGAGAGCGCGAAAGAGACTGTCAGGGTTGAGCGTGAGCAGACGATGAAAGAACTTCAGGGTGAGATCGCAGGACTTGCCGTCGCATCTGCAGCGAAGATCGTCGGCGGGACAGCGGATGAGGATCTCTATGACCAGTTTCTGAAAGAAGTAGGTGGAAGCCATGACGACACAGACGACAAATAGTCCTGTGCACTGCCCTCTGGCAGCGGTGAGATATGCCCGTGTCCTCTATGACATTGGCGTTCCGGCCGACAGAGTGCAGAAGACCAGGGAGATATTCGCAGAAGTGCCTCAGCTCCATGATATTTTTGTGAATCCCACGATCGCGCTCAAGAAAAAGCAGAGTGTGGTAGACAGGGTATTCCCGGAGGAAATGAGAAACTTTCTGAAGGTTGTGTGCAAGTATCAGAGGATGGATCTGATCTCTGATATTTTCAGATCGTATGATGCGATCTGCGATGAACATAACAAAGTCCTGAATGCAAGACTGACGTGTACCGCACCTCCGAGTGAGGAACAGAAAAAAGGAATGGAGGCGTTCCTGTGCGGAAAATACGGCGCGAAGAAAGCTAATATCGAAGTCAGTCAGGACCCGGCGCTCCTGGGAGGATTCATTCTCCGTGTGGGCAGCGACGAGTATGACTGGAGCATGAGAGGACGCCTGAACAGATTAGAGCAAAGATTAAAGTAACCGGAGGTGAGCAAGGTGAGTTCAATCAATTCAGATGAGATTATTTCTATACTCCGGGAGGAGATAGAAAATTTTGATACAATGAGCAAAGACAGTGAAGTCGGTACTGTCGTTGCCGTGGGCGATGGTATCGCCACCATATACGGGATTGATCACGCCATGTACGGGGAGATCATTACATTCGAGACAGGCCTTAAGGGAATGGTCCAGGATGTAAGGAAGGATGAGATCGGCTGCATCCTTTTCGGAAGTGATTCCGAGATCAGAGAAGGCACGAAGGTGTCCCGTACAGGAAAACGGGCGGGAGTCCCGGTAGGAGAAGGATTTATCGGAAGAGTCGTAAACGCTCTCGGCGAGCCGATCGACGGAAAAGGAGAGGTCAAGTCATCCGATTACCGTCCGATCGAACAGGAGGCGCCGGGGATCATTGACCGTAAATCAGTCAGCGTTCCGCTGGAGACCGGTATCCTCTCCATCGACGCAATGTTTCCGATCGGCCGCGGACAGCGTGAGCTGATCATCGGAGACCGTCAGACAGGAAAAACATCCATCGCGATGGATACGATCCTGAATCAGAAAGGCAAAGATGTGATCTGTATCTATGTTGCAATAGGCCAGAAAGCTTCTACAGTAGCAAAGGTAGTGAACACACTCAGCAGCAACGGGGCGATGGATTATACGATCGTCATGTCCTCTACTGCCAGCGACTGTGCTTCGCTTCAGTATATCGCGCCGTACGCGGGAACCGCGATGGCGGAATATTTCATGTATCAGGGAAAAGACGTCCTTATCGTATATGACGATCTTTCCAAACATGCGGTAGCGTACCGTGCACTTTCCCTTCTGCTTGGAAGATCCCCGGGACGTGAGGCATATCCGGGTGATGTCTTCTATCTCCACTCCAGACTGCTTGAGCGTTCCAGCCGTCTGAGCGAGGAGAAGGGCGGCGGATCCATTACAGCTCTGCCGATCATCGAGACCCAGGCCGGAGACGTGTCAGCATATATCCCGACCAACGTGATCTCTATCACAGACGGACAGATCTTCCTGGAGAGCGGCCTGTTCGCATCCGGAATGAGACCGGCGGTCAACGTCGGACTTTCCGTATCCCGTGTAGGTGGAGCTGCTCAGACAAAAGCCATGAAAAAGGCGTCTGGAAGTATCCGTATCGATCTGGCGCAGTACCGTGAGATGGAAGTGTTCACTCAGTTCAGTTCTGATCTGGACGCTGCGACAAAGGAACAGCTTGAATATGGAAGCGGACTGATGGAACTGTTAAAGCAGCCTCTCTATCATCCGCTCAGCCTGCACGAGAAAGTCATCACACTGTGTGCAGCGACCCACAAAGTGATGCTGGGTGTCGAGAAGACAAAGATCAAACAGTTCCAGATGGATATGCTGCAGCATTTTGACACAGAACATCCGGAAATCGGACAGGAGATCGAGGAGAAGAAGGTACTGACAGACGAGCTGATCGGAAAGATCGTGGAGACGGCGAAGGAATTCAAGAAGAGCAGGTGTTAATATGGCAAATATCAGAGAGATACAGAGCAGGATCAACAGTGTCAGGGACACGATGAAGATCACCAACGCGATGTACATGATCTCTTCCTCAAAGATGACCCAGGCGAAAAAGAAGCTGGCGGACACGGAGCCCTATTTCTACGGGCTTCAGGGAGAGATTTCAAGAATCCTGCGCCATCTGCCGGAACTGCGGCATCGTTTCTTTGACCAGAGAGCGGAGGTCCCCAAGGACGAAAGAAAGATCGGTTCCATTGTTATCACTGCGGACAAAGGACTTGCCGGAGCGTACAATCACAATATCGTGAAGGTGGAAGAAGAGATCCTTTCAAAACCGGGAATCCACAAGCTGTTCGTTGTCGGAGAGCTTGGAAGACATTACTTTGCAAAGCGCGGCGTTCAGATCGATACGAATTTCCGCTATACGGTCCAGAAACCGACCATGCACAGAGCGAGAGATATTTCCGGCTCCATCATCGACCAGTTCCTGGACGGTGAGCTTGATGAAGTATATGTTGTGTATACCCGCATGGAGAACTCCGTGCAGGCAGACGCAGAGGTCATGAAGCTCCTTCCGCTGGAGAGGGCGGACTTTAATGTGATGAAAATGCCCCTCAACATGTACAGGGAGGAGATCGATCTGTATCCTTCCGCGGAACACGTGATGGACAGGATCGTGCCGAATTATGTAAACGGTATGATCTACGGAGCTCTCGTGGAGGCGTATGCCAGCGAACACAATGCCAGGATGATGGCGATGAAGTCCGCAACGGACAGCGCCGAGAGCCTGATCAAAGAACTGTCTATTGTGTATAACCGCGCGAGACAGGCGGCGATCACCCAGGAGATCACTGAGGTGTGTGCCGGCGCAAGGGCGCAGCAGAGAAAATAGATTCTAGGAGGTTTCTATCACAGCCCCCACCCACATGCGCACTCGTCGCCTCTATGAGGCTCCAGTCCCGCTCCTTGCGGAGCTGAGACTGCTTATGCGGGTGGTGTGACTGTTTCACAGTCACATATCATACTTGACAACAGGCGCTTGCGTGCAGGCACGACGCTCCTGCTGCCAGGCCTGATACGGCTGTGAATAGTAACAATAGGAGGAACAACATGAATAAAGGACGAATCGTACAGGTTATGGGACCTGTCGTTGACGTATTATTTGAAGACGGCGAACTTCCTTTTATCAAAGATGCTCTTGAAGTGGACAACAACGGAAAGAAATGCATCATGGAGGTTGCACAGCACCTCGGAAACAATGAGGTGCGCTGCCTGATGCTGGCTGCCAGCGAGGGGCTCTGCAAAGACATGGAAGTCACCGCGACAGGGGCCGGCATCAAAGTGCCTGTGGGAGAGCAGACACTGGGCAGGCTGTTTAACGTACTGGGCGAGACCATCGACGATGGCGCGCCGATCGAGAATTCAGAGAAGTGGGTCATCCACAGACAGCCGCCGTCATTTGAGGACCAGAGTCCGGTCGTTGAGATCCTTGAGACAGGAATCAAAGTTATTGACCTTCTGGCTCCATACGCGAAGGGTGGTAAGATCGGTCTGTTCGGAGGTGCCGGAGTAGGTAAAACGGTACTGATCCAGGAGCTGATCAGAAACATCGCCACAGAGCATGGCGGATATTCAATCTTTACAGGAGTCGGAGAGCGTTCCCGTGAAGGAAACGACCTCTGGTCCGAGATGAAGGAATCGGGGGTTCTGGAGAAGACAGCCCTGGTGTTCGGACAGATGAACGAGCCGCCTGGAGCCCGTATGCGTGTGGCGGAGACAGGTCTTACGATGGCCGAGTATTTCCGTGATGAGCAGCATCAGAACGTGCTTCTCTTTATCGATAATATCTTCCGTTTCACACAGGCAGGTTCCGAGGTGTCCGCACTTCTCGGACGTATGCCCTCAGCGGTAGGTTACCAGCCCACACTGGCAACGGAGATGGGTGAACTTCAGGAGCGTATCGCTTCCACAAAGAACGGATCCGTTACATCCGTTCAGGCGGTCTATGTACCGGCCGATGACCTGACCGACCCGGCTCCGGCAACTACGTTTGCGCATCTGGATGCGACCACCGTTCTTTCCAGAAAGATCGTGGAGCAGGGAATCTATCCGGCGGTGGATCCGCTGGAGTCCAGTTCACGTATCCTGGAGGCTGATGTGGTCGGAGAAGAACACTATGAGGTGGCGAACAAGGTAATCGCGATCCTTCAGAAATATAAGGAACTTCAGGATATTATCGCGATCCTCGGTATGGAGGAACTCTCTGATGAGGATAAGGCGACAGTCATGCGTGCAAGAAAGATCCAGAGATTCCTGTCCCAGCCGTTCTTTGTGGCTGAGACATTTACAGGAACTCCCGGAAAATATGTGCCCCTTAAGGAGACGATCCGTGGATTTAAGATGATCATCGACGGAGAGATGGATGAATATCCGGAGTCAGCTTTCTTCAATGTGGGAACGATCGACGATGTGATCGCAAAGGCGAAAGCCGAAAGCGAAGAGGCATAGACAGGAGCGTGATCATATGGAAACATTTGGGCTGAAGATCATAGCCAGCGACAGAGTGTTCTATGAAGGCAGATGCTTAAGCCTTGTCATTCCGGCACCGGACGGCGAGAAGGGGATCCTCCCTCACCATGAGAATATGGTGATCGCCGTTGATGTCGGGATCGCCCGCATGGAATTGAAAGAAGGGGAGTGGGCGGAAGTTGCGGTAGGAACCGGTTTTGCCGAAGTTGTCAACAACCGTGTCACCCTTCTCGTAGATACGGCGGAGCGTCCTGAGGAGATCGATATCCGACGGGCCCAGGAACAGCGTGAGCGCGCGGAGGAACAGATGCGTCAGAAGCAGAGCATTCAGGAGTATTATCATACTCAGGCGTCTCTCGCGAGAGCGATGAACCGTCTGCGGCTGGCTCAGGATAAAAAGTGGAATCTTTAGAAAAAATATATGTAAAAACAGGCCTTTCCGGCGGCAATCTGCCGGAGAGGCCTGTTTTTGGTGCTGTGTGAACAGTAACCTTGCTGAAGCATTTTATCTTGCATTTTAAGGATGAGTATACTACAATATTCATGTCTGTATCTGTGGGGAAATCCATAAAAAGAAACAGGGGAGAAAGATATATGAGTGAAAACAGAAAACTGCGTTCTCTGGTAGAAATCATGAATGATGTGCTGAAAGCAGTCCGTGATTACTACGATTCAGAGTACGTTTACTATATTGAAAAAGAGTTTGATGATATTGAGACGATCTATGAATGGTGCGCGGAGAATATTCCGTGGCAGCGGGATCGGATCAAAATGCTCTCCGCTGACCAGCAGCCGAAATGGATGAAACAGGAAATCACCGATACGACGGCAGACAGTTACAGTGTATTTCAGAAGCTCGATGAAGATACCACAGCGATCCTTGCGGTTGTGGGAGTTCACAGAGGAGGATGTGACATCAGTCTGATGCGCGCGCTGCTCCCGTATATCCCGCAGGCGATCAGCCTGCAGAAAATGCAGAAACAGCAGGAGTACCTCAGCTATCATGACAATCTGACCGGCCTGCTGAACCGGAACAGTTTCGTGGCTTATATGGATGAAACTCCCCATGATGAACTTAAGTCTCTGGGAGCACTGTCCGTGGACATCAACGGGCTGAAGAATTTTAATAAAGAGTTCGGACGCGACTATGGGGATGAGGTGGTCATCCGTGTTGGTGAAGTCCTGGAGGAGTATTTCCGGAGCGGCTTTGTATACAGGATGACAGGAGACGAATATCTGGTCCTCATGGAAGACTGTACCTATGAAGAGTTTACCAGGCAGGTGCATGCTGCCCACAGAAAGCTGGATAATATCAGTCTGGGGCTTGTATCTGTTGGATATGCCTGGGAGAAACTGGATATTGACGCAAGCAATCTTGTGGCTTCCGCGGAAAACATGATGCGCGATGAGAAGCGCAAATACTATAAAAATCTGAAAAAGGGCCACCATGAGCCGATCATCAAGGAGGATCTGCTCAACGACATTGAGAATGGAAACTTCATCGTGTGTCTGGTGCCGAAGTTTGATGTGAAGACGGGAAAGATTGCCGGGGCAGAGGCAGTGGTGAGATATCATCACAAGGATCTTGGGATCGTCAACCCGGCGAGATATCTGAACCTTCTTGAGGAGACAAGACTTTCCCATTATCTGGATCTGTATGTTTTCGAACAGGTGTGCAAAACGCTGCACAGATGGGATGTGGAAGGCCTTCCTATGATCCCGGTTTCGGTAAATTTTGCCGGTGCTACTCTGAGGCAGGAGAGCATTGCGGACAAGATGCTTCACCTGATAGAAAAGTATCATGTGTTCTGTGAATATCTTGAGGTCGAGGTGTCCGAGTCTTATACGGACATGAACCAGGAAATGCTCACAGAGACCAGCAGCAAGATCAGAAAAGCGAATGTGAGAGTCATCCTGGATCACTTCGGGGCAAAGGACTCCAGCTTTTCTATTCTCTCCATCATGGAGTTTGACGGACTGAAACTGGACAAGAGCCTGATCACAAATATTGTCGGGAACAGAAGAAGCCGTATCGTTGCAAAGGCAGTTATCGATATCTGCCGGCAGCTTGGCGCTTATGTGCTGGCTTCCGGAGTCGAGACCCAGGATCAGCTCAATGTGCTGGAAGAACTGGGATGCGACTATGCCCAGGGAACTCTTTTTAACAAACCGATCACGATCGAGACTTTTGAAGTCCGTTATATGAAGGAATAGTGTTATGGTCAGAGCCTGGCTGGCAAGTGTGAAGCCTCTTTACTACGAGGAATGTTACAGGGAATATTATGAGAAACTTCCGGCTTTTCGAAAGAGAAAGGCGGATGCTCTGAGTTCCGGGAAAAACAGGGCGCAGAGCGCGGGGGCATGGAGTCTGTGGGAAAAGATTCGGGCAGAATATGGACTGCCTGAATCTTCTGTGTATAATCTGTCCCATTCCGGAGACTATGTGATGTGCGCTGTGAAGACAGACGGACCGTACGGAAGAGTGGGATGTGATCTTCAGCAGATGGGAGAACTGCGGATGAAGATTGCAGAGAGATTTTTCTGCAGGGAAGAATATCTCTCTGTCATGGACGGAGAAACAGAGGAGGAGCAGAGGGAACTTTTTTACAGATACTGGGTGCTGAAAGAAAGTTTTCTCAAAGCCACGAGGAAGGGGATGGCCCTTCCTATGAATTCGTTCTCTATCCGTCTGGGAAATCCGCCGGTTATTGTAAAACAGCCTCCGGAGTTCCCGGAGAAATATCATTACAGAGAATTCCGCATAGCGGGACTTCCATATAAGATGGCGGTCTGCACGACGGATAAAATGATTGATTCAGAAGTACATACGGAGTTGAAATTATAAAATGAGACGTGAGAGCAAGAAAGCAAGAACCAGACGGATCCTGCTGACAGGTGCGGGATTTGGTCTGGCCGTGGGAGTGCTGGTGACCTTTGTGGCGGCCAAGACTGTGATAGAACGACAGGAAAAGCAGCTCACTGCGGAGAATACAGAACTGAAACAGGAAAATGAAAAGCTGGAGCTGCAGGCCCAGAAGGTGACTGCAGTGGAGGACAGCGCGAAACTGCTGGCCGGAGATACTGACGGATGGTGTCTCGCTCTTGTGAACGAAAACTATCCGCTTGATACAGAATATGAACCGGCGAAACTTACGGAGATCGACTCTGAACGGTCCGTGGATTCAAGGATCGCGGAGAGTCTTCAGAAGATGCTTGACGACGGTGCTGCAGCAGGGCTGAGCATGTATGTCGCATCCGGGTACAGATCTTATGACAAGCAGCGGGAAGTGTTCAACTCGACGATGCAGGACTGGATCAATCAGGGATACAGCCCGCTGAACGCATACGATGAGACGAAGAAATCCGTCGCGGTGCCGGGAACCAGTGAACATGCCACCGGGCTTGCGGTGGATATCATTTCTTCCGAGTATGAAGAGCTGGACGACAGACAGGGGGATACGGACGAACAGAAGTGGCTTATGGAACACTGCTGGGAGTATGGGTTTATCCTGAGATATCCGGAGGAAAAGGCAGACATAACAGGGATCATCTATGAGCCGTGGCACTATCGCTATGTGGGAGAGGATGTCGCGAAAGAGATCACGGAACAGGGGATCACGCTTGAGGAATACGTTCTGGGACAATGACCGGAAGAAACAAAGGAGTATAATTTACATAAGGAGGAGAACCATGGAAGATTTAACATTTGGTGAACAAGTCAAGATCATTCTGGGGCGGAAAGGGATGACCATCAAGGAACTTGCAGAGACTATAGAGGCCAGGACCGGGAAGAAGATGTCGAGACAGAATCTGACACAGAGGCTTGGAAGGGACAATTTTCAGGAACAGGATATGAGGATGATCGCAGCTATCCTGGAGTGCCCGTTTCAACTCAGCATCATGGGAGGGGAGACGGCAAAAGCGCCTGCCAGGGCGCCCCATCATGAGAAAGCGGAGGCGGAAGTGAAGCAGCCGGAAAGGATGGAAACTGCAGAGGAAGAAAAGCCCGCGGAAGTTACTTCAGAAGCATCACGGCCGGCTGACGGGATGGTGCGGGAAGAGGCAACAGAAGCGCCGGAGGCTTCAACAGAGCCTGAGCATATGCCGGAAAAGGAGCCTGAGACTGTAACAGCCGCGGCGGAAGCAGCTGCGGAAATGCCGGAGGAAACAGAATCCGCGGCGGACGTGCAGTCTTCGGAAGCCGCGTCCGGAGAAGAGAAGGACGAGCGGGATATGACGATCGGCGAACTCTATGAGATCCATGAGGAACTCTCTGAACTGGAAGAAAACGCAAAGGCGGGAGAACCGGTGGAAGCGATCAAGGAAGAGCTGGAGAAGCCGAAGAAAGAGCGGTTCGGGAATTTCTTCCTGAGGAGAAAGCACAGCGAGCCAGAGAAGAAGGAAGCAAAAGAGACAAAAGAGAACAACGCATCTCATGAGGTGCGGCTTTCGGATTCCGCTGATACGCGGACGACTGTGAAGATGCAGGATACGAAGAAGACCGATTTTGAACCGGTCATCTCTCATGACGACGCGGAAGAGGACAGGGAGCTGGGCGAGGTGAATCCATATACAGGCAAGGAATACCAGTCCAACAGTGTCCGGATGCATCCGACCAGGATCGGCTATGTACAGGTATATGACAGAAGTATCCATAAATGGACAGATATGACGGAGTGGGCTTTCCTCGGATATCAGGAGAGAAAGAAAGCGCTTCTCGGCAAAGCGTATGAGCCGCCTATCTATCTTGATTGAGAAGAAACTTGAGATCGGCGTACGGAAACACAGGGATTCCGTATGCCGATAACTGTTTTATGCGGTAAGCCCGGAGGGCGGACGCATGTTCTTCCCTGGTCTGATCGGAAAAAGGATGTGAAGAATATGGAGAGAATGGAGTGGAGCAGGCTGCTGTGTGAAAAACGGGAGAGGGAGAGCGGGAGCCGCCGAAGATCGACGGATCTGAGGAGCGAATTTGAAAAAGACTATCACAGGATCATCGGGAGCGCATCTTTTCGGCGCCTTCAGGATAAGACTCAGGTGTTCCCTCTGGATAAAAGTGATTTTATACGGACCAGACTGACCCATTCCCTGGAGGTGGCGTCTCTGGGAAAGTCTCTGGGGCAGAACATCGGGGAGAATATCCTGAAATACCGTAAAGATCCGGGCTTCACACCGAAAATGAGAGAAGATATCTCTCACATACTGGAGTGTGCGGGCCTGATCCATGATATTGGAAATCCGCCTTTCGGACATTTCGGAGAGGATGCGATCAGAGAGTGGTTTGAGAAAAATCTGCCCCGGCTTTCTTTTTTCGGAAAATCTGTGAGCGGGATGCTGAACGAACAGATGAGGCAGGATTTCCTTCACTTTGAAGGAAATGCACAGGCGCTTCGTCTTGTGACAAGACTTCACTATCTTGTGGATGAATATGGGATGAACCTGACCTATGCTCTGCTCAACACCATCATAAAGTATCCGGTCCCTTCCACAGGGATCGATATCGGGAGCGGAAATATCAAGGATAAGAAGATGGGGTACTATCTGGCGGATGAGAGTACTTTCCGGAAGGTCACGGAGGCAACGGGAGCGGGAAGCCGCCGGCATCCGCTCACCTTTATCCTGGAAGCGGCGGATGATCTTGCGTATAAAACCGCAGACATAGAGGACGCGTTTGTCAAAGGCTTTATCTCGTATTACACACTGGAAAAAGAACTGGCTGCCATCGAGGATAAATATCAGGATGCTGGATTCCGGCCGCTTGAGAAACTCCGTCAGCTTTACGAGCGGGGGAGAAAGAAAGGGGTAAACAGCCCGGAGTCCTATGCCGTGAAGAACTGGATCATCAGTGCTCAGGGGTTCCTGATCAGCTGCGCTACAAACGGGTTTACATCAAATTATGATGCGATCATGGAGGGAACCTTCGGAGCGGACCTGTTCAGCGGGACTTTCGGGGCGCCCCTGATGGATCTGCTGGGGGACATGGCATACCGGCGGGTCTTTACCTCAAGAGCAATCTATGAGATGGAACTGTCGGAGTCTTCTATCCTTGACTACCTTATGGACCGGCTTGTCCATGCGGTCCTGTATTATGACACGGAAGGGAAAATGGATTCTACGGATATCCGGGTCGTCTCCTTTATTTCTGACAACTATAAAAATGCTTACCGTCTTCAGGCAGAGGGAAAGAGCGAGGCGGAAAAACTGTATCTCCGCCTGCTCCTTGTCACAGACTATGTGTGCGGGATGACAGATAATTATGCAAAGAGGTTATATCAGCAGATGAATGGACTTATTTAGCCTGGTCGAGATAGCGGCACCAGTGCCCGAAGTCCGCATCGTCATTCCGCTCTTCCTCACTGAGGTCCAGCTCCCGGATATAAGCACGGGTGAACTGGGGAAAGCCGAACAACTCTGCCGCCCGCGCCTCACGCGGGTCGTAGATCCCGGGGACGCCGAGCCACATTCTGTCGTCTTCCTCCACGAGAAGAAGATGAGCGTAATTGTGGTAACCGTGCAGCAGGAAGCTGTTGTTTGCCAGGGGCCAGAACTTCCTGGGGAGCAGGGAAAGATCCGAACGCTGGATCTTCCTGGCGCCGGAAACCGTGGTATGGGATTCCGGAGAGGATTGAGCTGCGGAGGGCTGCTCCTCGGATTCCTGACGCACAGACGCCTGGATCACAGACTGCTCTTCCGGTGACCGGGAAGTGTCTGTGGAGGAGTCAGACTCTGCCGCTGGCAGTTCATCGGCCGGGAGAGCGGGCTGACCGGTCCCGGAATCCGAGTCCGTCTCATCGCGGGGAATGGTTTCGCGCTCTTCTGGGGAAATGTCTGACTCAATGTCTGGTTCAATGTCCGGCTCAGATTCTGTGTCAGGTTCGCGCAGGGTCTCCGGGTCCGCGTCCAGGAACTGATCGGATGCGATCCAGAAGACAGGCGGATTCCCTCCGGGGAACCGGACAAGGAAACCGTCGATCTCAGGGAGCGGCTTCTCTTCGGGAAATGTGGATTCCGAGACGGGAAGACGGGCTGATACAGTCCGGTTAAAACAGGTCAGGGAGGCGATCTGCGTTCCCACCATATCTCCGCCCTGCAGACAGAATGCCCACATCTCCAGAGATGCTCCGTTTCCTGCGTTGATCCCCCGGATATGGATCTGCAGGATACAGGAGTGATAATGCCGCGCGACTTTGAGAAAGCCGACGTTTCTGCGGCGTTTTTTATTTTGATATTCATATAGATAATAGATACCGGGATTCATGGAATAACCTCTTATCTTGTCTTTTCTGTGCTAGTTTATTCGGGAGAGACAGGAAAAAGAACCGGGAAAGGATGGAATGAGATGAAAGACAGGATTCAGGAAGAAAGCCGGACCGGCAGCGGGATGGATAAGGCGGATAGAAAAACGGATGAAAGATTTATGCGGGAGGCCATAAAGCAGGCAAGAAAAGCCTATGCGCTCGACGAGACCCCCATCGGCTGTGTGATCGTTTATGAAGGGAAGATCATTGGCCGGGGATACAACCGGAGAAATACGGATAAAAGTCCCCTTGCCCATGCAGAGATCACCGCGATAAAGAAAGCAAGCAGGAAGATCGGTGACTGGAGGCTGGAGGACTGCACACTCTATGTGACACTGGAACCCTGTCAGATGTGCTCCGGCGCGATCATCCAGGCGAGGATCCCACGGGTGGTCGTGGGATGCATGAACCCGAAGGCAGGATGCGCCGGATCTGTGCTGAACCTGCTCCAGGTGGAACGGTTTAACCATCAGGCGGAGCTGACTACCGGGGTGCTGGAAGAGGAGTGCAGCGGGATGATGAAACAGTTCTTTAAGGAGCTGAGGGAGAGGAAGAAGAGGGAGAAAGAGAGCGGGGCTGCTCAAGAATATCGGCAACTATATCGTCCTGTCAAACCGGGAGTCCGGAAACGGAAGGCCGGATATCCTGCTGAAATATCCCAGTGTCAGGGGGAAAGCCGTGATCATGGAGATCAAAGTATCGAAGACTTATCGGGGACTGGAAGAAAAATGTGATGAGGCGCTCCGGCAGATCGAGGAGCAGAGATACGATGAGGCGCTGAGGGAAGAAGGGTATGAAGATATCCTGAAATATGGGGTCGCGTTTTATCGAAAAGAGTGTATGGTGAAGAGCGCATCTGCGCAGATCAAAAAGTGAAAAGGGGATTATCAAAAGAGTCTGTCCTTATTACATGAAAAAACTCCGGAACATGCCACAGCAGTTCTGCTCTGGCATAGTCCGGAGACTTTTTATTTTAACGTGCATTGCGCTTCGAACTTGGCTAACAGGCGTTACCCCGGCAGTTAACTCAGCCCAGGCACCCTCACGGCACCCGGAAGCTCCTGCTTAGTGCTGCTCCGTTCCCGACCTGACACGGTTCACAGGTTCCCGTCGCGTGAGACCCGGACATCAACGTCACTTACCGGGGGCAGCCCTGCCGGCTGTCGCCCTCCGCGCAATATCACCCCTGCTATAGCGGATTGCAGGTACAAGGTACCGCTAACACCCCGGCTGCACGAGTCTTAATTTTACATGGTTTTTGTGGAAATGTCAATGGTTAGGCGTGAACTGATACTAGCTTTTTGCGCCGGAATCCACTAGAATAGTTAACATGAGAAAAAGGACAGAACAGGGGGAGCAGACAATGAAGATCCTGCTTACAGCGATCAATGCGAAATACATTCATTCCAATCTCGCAGTATACAGCCTCCAGGCATACGCCCGGCGTTATGCGGACGAGATACGGATCAGAGAATATACGATCAACCAGACAGTGGACGAGATCCTGATGGATCTCTATGAAGAGCAGCCGGATGTGATCTGCTTTTCCTGCTATCTGTGGAACATTACTTATGTGAAAATGCTTCTGGAGGAACTGCCGAAAGTCCTGCCGAATACGAGGCTCTGGCTGGGAGGTCCTGAGGTTTCATACAATGCGGCGGAAATGCTGGGAGAATATCCGATGACGGAAGGCATCATGTGCGGGGAGGGAGAGGAGACTTTTCTGGAACTGACAGAGTATTTCCACGGACAGAAAACCGGAAACGGACAGGGAAAACAACTGGCGGATATCAAAGGCATTGCTTACAGAAATCTGTCAGGAGGAGTGACGGTGAATGAACCGCGGGAGGTCCTGGATCTGAGCAAGGTGCCTTTTGTGTACGAAAATATGGAACGGTTTAAAAACCGCATCATCTACTATGAGTCCAGCCGAGGATGTCCGTTTTCATGCAGCTATTGCCTGTCCTCCATTGATAAATCCCTCCGGTTCCGGGATATGGAACTGGTGAAGCGGGAACTGCAGTTTTTTATCGATCATGAGGTGCCTCAGGTAAAATTTGTGGACCGCACGTTCAACTGCCGCCATGATCATGCGATGGAGGTCTGGACCTATATTGCAGAGCATGACAAAGGCAGGACAAATTCCAATTTAACTATCCAATCCTCAAAAACCATTGATTTTTCAAGGCTTCATGCCTGTTTTTCATTCAAACCTTATCTGTTTGCCCTTGTTTTTGCCCTTACCAGCCGAAACAAGGGCAACTTTTTATTCTCCGCCGACCACCTTATCCAGCAGCCTTGCGGAAGTACGCTTCGCTTCCCTTGTAGAGTGAGCGTAGATGTTCATTGTGGTACTGACATCGGAGTGTCCGAGAAGTTCCTGCACATCTTTCGGTTTTGCGCCGCCGGAAAGCAGATTGCTTGTGTAGGTGTGGCGGAGCGTGTGGAAATGGAAATCCTCAAGCCCTTTCACTTTCTTCTTTGCCGCCCTGCACATAATCCCTACCGTACTCGGCGCTTCATACGCCCCGTCTGCTCTCAGGCAGACAAAGGAGATTTCCTTGTAATCTTCCGGGACTTCCTCTGTCCTTTGCAGGCTGTAAACCTCATAATAGGTGCGCCCTTTTTCCTTTACTTCTTTGTAGTAGTTCAGGTGATAAAGTTCCCCGTAGCGGAAACGGTTTTTGCGTTGTTCTGTTCTTGCCGCCTGCAGGATTGCCGCCAGCGTGTCGCAGAAATCAACGGTGCGGACTTTGCTCCGCTTTGTCGTTCCCACTTCGGTTGTGTGCCTTGTTCCGTTATAGCGCATACTGCGGCGT
>DWVT01000138.1 GCA_019120075.1 Candidatus Mediterraneibacter excrementigallinarum | reverse complement strand
CCATTAGTTACATCGGAAAAAATGCTTCTGGATGCCCAGAAAGGCGGTTATGCTGTAGGTGCGTTCAATGTGGAGAACATGGAGATGGTCAAAGCCGTGATCGCGGCAGCGGAAGAGCTGAGAGCGCCGGTCATGCTTCAGACCACGCCTTCTACGATCAAGTATGGTACTGTAGAGACCTACGCGGCGATCGTAAGATCAGAGGCTGAGAGAGCTTCTGTGCCGGTCTGCCTGCATCTGGATCACGGGAACAGCTTTGAACTGGCAGTTCAGGCAATGAAAGCAGGATATACTTCTGTTATGATCGACGGTTCCGGAGAGGATTTTGAGACCAATATCGCTCTGACCAAAAAAGTTGTCGATGTGGCGAAGGCAATTGGCATCCCGGTCGAGGCGGAACTCGGAAAAGTCGGCGGAAAAGAGGATGATCTGGAAGCAGATGCGGACACGAATACAGATCCCGCAGAGGCAAAAGAGTTTGCGGAGCGCACGGGAGTATCCTCTCTGGCAGTGGCTATCGGCACGGCTCACGGATTCTATGTTGGAACGCCTGTCCTTGACAAACCAAGAGTAAGCGCCATCAAAGAACTGGTTTCTGTGCCGCTGGTGCTTCACGGCGCGTCCGGTTTAAGTGAGGAAGATGTAAGAGAGTGCGTACAGCGGGGAATGTGCAAGGTGAATTTTGCTACAGAACTGCGTGCAGCCTATACAGACGCGGTCAAGAAACTGCTGGAGGAGAAGCCGGAGACTTACGACCCGAAGAAATACGGCGTTGTGGCAATGGAAGCGGTCAAAGAGCAGGTCAAACTCCGTATGAAGATGTGCGGGTGCGACGGCAAGGCAGAGTAGAGAAAAGAATTTCGGTGCAGAAAGATCTGAGGCATGATAAGAAGATGGAAGGAGAAGGGAGCAGACGTACATGGGAGCAACGATGAAGGATATCGCGAAACGCACGGGGCTCGGACTGGCAACGATCTCTTCTTATCTGAACGGAGGAAATGTCCGCGAGAAGAACCGGATCAAGATCGAAGAAGCAATCGAGGAACTCCATTTTGAAGTAAATGAGGTTGCCAGAGGGCTGAAGACAAACCGGACAAAGACCATCGGGATCGTCATCCCGGAGCTGAACAACATTTTCTTTGCGGAGATCATCACAGAGACTGAGGATATTCTGAGAAACCACGGGTATGCCACTATGATCTGCGACTGCCGCTCTGACGAGAAGCGGGAGGAGGAAGCCGAGGAATTTCTTTTCCATAGAAGGGTGGACGGTCTGATCCTGATGCCCACGGGAAATGGAGAGAAAGGAATCCAGCGGTTTCTGCGCGCGGGAAAGCCGGTGGTGCTGATCGACCGGAAGATGGAGCAGACGGACTGTGACTGTGTGCTTGTGGACAATGAGGGGGCTGCCGAAGAAGCGGTGGATCGGCTGTTTGCGGCCGGTCACCGGAAGATAGGGATCATTGCCGGGCCAGATAAGATCTATACGGCGAAAGAGAGACTTTCAGGTTATCGGAAGGCATTTTACGGGAAAGGAATGACACCGGGGGAAGAGTTCATCGCAAGAGGTGATTATACTATCGCCGGAGGCGCCAGAGCCATGCGGGAATTGATGGAGAAGAACAAAGAGATGACAGCAGTGTTTATCTCCAACTATGAGATGACTGTGGGAGCCATGATGGAACTCAATGATCTGGGCGTTTCCGTCCCGGAAGAACTCTCTGTTATCGGGTTTGACAATGAGGATTTTGCAAAGGCGCTGCGGCCCAGGCTTTCCATTGTAACGCAGCCCAGCGGGGAGATCGCCCGCCGCGCGGCGGAGCTTCTTCTTGGAAGGCTGGAGAGAGAGACGGCGTCAAAGCAGCCCGGGAATCTGGAATCAGAGCGGCCGGAGACGGTGACGCTGAAGACAGGATTTGTGGAAGGCAGATCCGTAAAATATCTGTAAATGAGCGGGACAAGTCATACCGCACCGGAAGACACATTTGGACCGAAACGTTTCGAGGAGGACGTGATGGGAGAATATTTATTGGGAATCGATATCGGGACGAGCGCCTGCAAGATCGCTGTCTTCAACAGAGAAGGACATGTGATGGCAGCGGGCAGCGGAGATTATCCCGTATATTATCCGCATCCCGGATGGGCGGAGCAGGATCCGGACGAATGGTGGGATGCGATCTGCAGGACGATCCCTTCCGTGCTGGAAAAAGCGGGAATCAGGCCGGAAGAGATCAAAGGGATCGGAATCGACGGACAGAGCTGGTCAGCGATCCCGGTTGACAGAGACGGAAACGTCCTGGCGAAGACACCGATCTGGATGGATACCAGAGCGGCGGACATCTGTGAGGAATATAACAGGAAGATCGGGGAGAAACGGATCTTTGATCTGTGCGGTAATTCTCTTCAGCCGTCCTATACCACGGCGAAGATCATCTGGTATCGGAAGAATTTTCCGGAGATGTACAAAAAGATCTGGAAGATCCTTCAGTCCAACAGTTATATCGCTTTCAGGCTGACCGGAGCGGTGAGCCAGGATCTCTCTCAGGGATACGGACTTCACTGCTTTGATATGCGGAAAGGAGTCTGGGACAGAGAAATGTGCCGGGAGTTCGGATTTTCGGAGGATATCCTTCCGGAAATCTGTCCCTGCCATGAGATTATCGGAACCGTGACGCCGGAGGCGGCTGCTCAGTCGGGGCTCGCAGAAGGAATACCGGTGGCGGCAGGCGGGCTTGACGCGGCCTGCGGAACCCTGGGGGCAGGCGTCATCCACAGCGGCGAGACTCAGGAACAGGGCGGTCAGGCAGGCGGCATGAGTATCTGTACGGATACATACCGGGCCGACGAGAGACTGATCCTCGGGTTCCATGTAGTACCCGGACACTGGCTCTTACAGGGCGGCACCACCGGAGGCGGCGGTGTGATGCGCTGGCTGGAGAAGGAATTCGGAGCTTTTGAGAGAGAAGAGGGAAAGAGGCAGGGAAAGAGTTCTCTGGACCTTTTTAACGAGGAAGCGGCAGCAGTTCCGCCGGGAAGTGACGGACTGATCTTTCTTCCGTATATGGCGGGGGAGAGGACACCGATCTGGGATCCGGACGCAAAGGGGGTCTATTACGGAATCGATTTTGGCAAGACAAAAGGCCACTTTATCCGGGCGGCCATGGAAGGTACAGCTTATGCGCTGAAGCATAACCTGGATGTGGCTGCTCAGGCAGGCGCCGGGGTAAGCGTGCTCCGTGCCATGGGAGGATCTGCAAATTCTCTTCTGTGGACACAGATCAAATCGGATATCACGGGCAAACCGATCATTGTTCCGTCATCGGACACGGCCACTACCCTGGGAGCAGCGCTCCTGGCAGGCGTGGGGATCGGGATGTACAAAGATTTTGACGAGGCAGTGGGGCTGACAGTCCGGGAGAAGAGAAGTCATGAACCGGACCCGGAAAAGGCCGCCCTGTATGAAAAAGATTATGAGACTTATATAGAACTTTATCAACAGTTAAAGGGTATCATGAAAAAAAGAGGAGGAAGATGACATGAAAGCTGCTGTTGTAGTTGCAAACGAAGATGTACAGTACCTGGATTATGAGGAGCCCACTCCGGGACCGGGAGAAGTCAAGGTAAAAGTGAAGGCTTCCGGTATCTGCGGGTCCGATATTCCCAGAGTGCTGAACCACGGGGTACACTTTTATCCTATCGTGCTGGGACATGAGTTTGCCGGCGATGTTGTGGAAGTGGGAGAGGGAGTTACCAAAGTGAAAGTCGGGGATCATGTATCCGGAGCTCCGCTGAAACCCTGTATGAAATGCGACGACTGTCAGAACGGAAACTTCTCTCTGTGCAAGCACTATAGTTTTATCGGTTCCAGGGAGCAGGGAAGCAATGCGGATTATGTTGTGATTCCGGAACAGAACGCCGTTGTCTACGATCCGTCTATTCCCTACGAGCAGGCGGCAATGTTTGAGCCTGCCACGGTGGCGCTCCACGGAGTGTATCAGAATGATTACCAGGGCGGACAGTATGTGGCTATCCTGGGTGGCGGAACGGTTGGAATGTTCACTATGCAGTGGACAAAGATTTTCGGTTCCAAAAAGGTAGTCGTGTTCGACATCAGCGATGCGAGACTGGAGCTTGCCAAACGACTGGGCGCGGACGAAGTGATCAATACGACAAAAGAAAACTATATGGAGGAAGCCCTTGCCATTACCGGAGGAAAAGGATACGGCTATGTCTTTGAGACAGCGGGACAGGTTCCGACCATGCACATGGCATTTGAGCTGGCGGCAAACAAGTCTCACGTATGCTTCATCGGAACTCCTCATGAGGAACTGTCCTTCACACCGGCACAGTGGGAGAATATGAACCGCAAGGAGTTCAAACTGACCGGTTCCTGGATGTCCTACAGCTCTCCGTTCCCGGGAAAAGAGTGGGATCTCACCGCTCACTATTTTGCGACGGGACAGCTTCAGTTCGATCCTGGGTTTATCTACAAAAAGATGCCTATGAGCCAGGCGCAGGAAGCATTCCAGATGTTCAAAACGCCGGGACTGGTCAAAGGAAAACTGATGCTGGTCAATGAAGACTGAGTGAAGCATACACACCTGACGCGGCACCTTTCTGTTCCTGAGCAGGTGTGGGCTGTGACCTTGAGGAGGAGAGATATGATACTGACAGTGACGCTGAACGCGGCCATTGATAAGAGATATGTTGTGGACGGATTCCAGGTTGGAGAGGTGAACCGTGTCAGGGAATGTGCCTACACGCCTGGCGGGAAGGGACTCAACGTATCCAAGCCGGCGGCTATTGCCGGAGCGGAAGTGACCGCCACCGGATTTGTGGGCGGCCATGCGGGACACTATATTGAGGATGCCCTGAAACCCTTTGGGATCAAAAGTGATTTTTATCATATGGAACAGGAAAGCCGGTCCTGCATCAATATCTGGGATGAGAAGAATCATGTACAGACCGAGTTCCTGGAACCCGGATTTACGGTTACGGAAGAGGACTTCGCCAGATTCGAGGAACATTTTTCCGGACTGGTACGCAGAGCAGATGTGATCGCCATGTCAGGAAGCGTGCCCAGAGGACTGGACGGAACCGCCTATCAGAGGCTGGTAAAGATCTGCCGGGACGCCGGGAAAAAAGTGATCCTGGATACCAGTGGAAAACTGCTGGAGATGGGGATTGAGGCAAAGCCCACTATGATCAAGCCGAACCTGGACGAGATCCGGATGCTTACCGGAAAACAGTGTGATCATATGGAAGATATGATCGAGGCGGCAAAGGTGGTCCACGAAAAAGGAGTGGAGATCGTTGCGGTATCCCTGGGAGGAGAAGGATCCTTTGTTGTGTGCAAAGACGGTATTTTCCGGGCAAGAGTGCCGAAGATCGACGCGGTGAACACTGTGGGATGCGGCGATTCCATGATCGCCGGTTTTGCTCTGGGACTGAGCGAAGGGTTGTCTGTGGAGGAGACCCTGAGAAAGGCAAGCGCGATTTCCGCGGCGGCAGCTCTGCGGGAAGAGACAGGATTTTTTGTGAAGGAAGATATGGAGCGGATCCTTCCGCAGATAGAGATTGAAAAAATATCATAAGCCAAATACCCCGATGCAAGTATTGCGGGGAATAAAGAAGGAGGCAGACTATGGGAACATATATTGATCCGGCAATCGTGCCGAAAGTAAAAGTATATACCGGGGAAGAAATCCCCTGCATCGGAATGGGAACCTTCGGTTCCGACAGATTCTCGGCGGAGGAAGTATCCGCTGCAGTGGCGGGGGCGATCCGCTGCGGCTATAGAATGTTCGACTGCGCGGCATGTTACGGAAACGAGCATCAGATCGGGGAAGTATTCAAGGCGGCGTTTGACGAGGGCGTTGTAGAGAGAAAAGATCTTTATATCATGACAAAGGTATGGAATGACATGCATGAGAAAGTGGAGGAATCCTGCAGGAAGAGCATTGCGGATCTCCAGTGCGATTACATTGACATGTTTTTCATCCACTGGCCATTCCCGAACTATCATGCACCGGGATGCGATGTGGATTCCAGAAATCCAAACTCCAAACCGTTCAGTGTGGAAGAGTTCATGAACACCTACAGACAGTGTGAGAGCCTGGTGGAGAAAGGGCTGATCCGCCATATCGGGATTTCCAACATGACGATCCCGAAGCTGGAGGCAGTCCTGCCGCTCATGAAGATCAAGCCGGTAGCATGCGAACTGGAGCTTCATCCCTGTTTCCAGCAGCAGGAACTGTTTGATTATCTGGTGGCTCATGATCTTCAGCCAATCGGCTACATGCCTCTCGGATCACCCAAGAGACCCGAGAGAGATATGATGCCGGAGGACATCGCCGATATGGAGATGCCGGAAATGCGTGAGATCGCGGCGGCGCATAACTGCCATCCTGCTCTTGTTGCACTGAAATGGGCGCATCAGAGAGGGCAGATCCCGATCCCGTTCTCGATCCATGAAGCGAACTATGTGAGCAATCTGAAGGCCATGACAGAGGATCCGCTCACAGAGGAAGAGATGGCGAAGATCGCTACACTGGAGCGGAACAACCGCCTTGTAAAAGGACAGGTATTCCTCTGGCCGGGAGCAAAAGACTGGCATGATCTCTGGGATGAGGATGGAAAGATCGTGACAGTGGAGTAAGTTCTGTGACAAATGAATAAAAAGCAGAAAAAGGCGGATCAGTCAGACTGGTCCGCCTTTTTGGCATACAAAAGAGTCTCTTCGGTCAGGTCGGCGGGGAGAGAGCGGTAGATTTCATCATCGGTACCGTCCCACAGAGGGCTGTTCAGTATGGAACGGATCAGTTCCACATATTCCTGCTGTATGGGGGCAGATTTTTGCAACGGCGGCCGCTTACAATCCCGGAATGTGCCTTTGGGCTCTTCCGGTGATTTCTTCTTTCTGGAAAATAAATGAAAAAACATGTGTATCCTCCATCTGTCTTTGATATAATGATTGCACATAATGTATGGACAACATTCTGTGAAGATTATATCAGAAAGACAGGACACTGTCATCAGATCCATAAAAGGGTGGGAACAAAATGGCTCAGATCGCACTTTTTGATACAGAACAACTGAAAAAAGAAATCCTGGATTTTATCGATACGTTTGTCAGGATGAAATTTGAAAACCGGTATCTGCCGGAACATGAGACAGAGGAAGCGTTTGCGCCTTTCCGGGAGAGTTTTGAGGGGCTTTCCAGGATCCGGGACCTTTCGGGAGTAAAGGAACAGATCGGGATATCCGGGGAGAAGCTGGACTTTTTCATGGACAGGATGGGACGCATTGAGGAAGAATTCGCGGAGCACAATGAACGTTATACAGAGACGGAACTTGATCTGGAAAAGCTTTATCTGGATGATATTCTAAAGAGCGTCGATCCGAAGATCCGTCTTGATACGGAGCAGAGAAAAGTGGTGATCGACGATTCCGATGCCTCTCTCGTGGTGGCGGGAGCAGGCGCCGGAAAGACGACCACAATGGCCGCAAAGGTAAAATACCTGGTGGAAAAGCAGCGCGTGGATCCGGAGGAGATCATAGTGATCTCGTTTACCCGGAAAGCGGTAAAGGAACTTCAGGACAAGATCCAGAAGCAGCTCGGTATCCCTGCGAAGGTCACGACGTTCCATGCATTTGGAAACGAGATCATAAGAGGAAATTCAGAGGACTATCCGGAGATCGAGACATATAAGAGAAAGTACTTCATCGATATACTCAAAAACCGCATTTACGACAAACATGTACTTCTGAAAAATATTCTTCTGTTTTTCGGGTATTATATGGATATCCCGGAGGAAGCGCTGAAATTTGACAACCTTGCCCAGTACCACATGTACAGATGCTCCAGAGATTTCGAGTCCATGAAGAGCATTATGGGAAGTTATTCAAAAGAAGTGATCGATAACCTGACCAGACAGACGAGGACCATAAAGGGAGAATTTCTCAGGTCTGTTCAGGAGGTGCAGATCGCGAATTTCCTGTATCTTCACAATATCGACTATGAGTATGAAAAAGTATATGAGTTTGATATTTTGAACGCAAGGAAAAAGTACACTCCGGACTTTTTTCTGCGCCAGGGAGATAAAGAAGTATATCTGGAGCATTTTGGGATCCGTGAGGATGGCACATCTTCGTTTTTTACAGAACAGGAACTGGAGAAATACAAGAAGAGCGTGTGGGATAAGATCGCTTTGCACAGAAGATACGGTACAAAGCTGATCTACACTTTTTCAGGATACACAGATCAGAGAACTCTGCTGGAACATCTGGAGGCACTGCTGAGAGAACAGGGCTTTGAACTGAACGAGAAGGACGACGAAGAGGTTTACAGGCAGCTTGTGAAGCTGGAGAGTGACAAATATATCTTCCGTTTTGCCATTTTTATGGAGACATTTATCAGCCGGTTTAAGACAAACGGGTATGTTGAGAAAGATTTCGATATCTTGAAGAAGCGGACGGATAATGTCAGGAGCCGGCTGTTCCTTGATATCGCGAGAGAAGTGTACCGGGAATATCAGGCCATGCTCATTCAGAACAGAAAGATTGATTTTGAGGATATGATAAACCGGGCGGAAGAGATACTGAGGGACTCTGATGCCGGAAGAGAACTGAAGTATAAATATATCATCATCGACGAGTATCAGGATATCGCCCGTCAGAGGTTCAACCTGACAAAACGGCTGGCGGAGGTATGCAGGGCAAAGATCATCGCGGTGGGAGACGACTGGCAGTCCATCTACGCGTTTTCCGGATCGGACATCACTCTGTTTACCCAGTTCATACAACTGATGGGGCACGGAAAGATGCTGCGGATCACAAAGACATACCGGAATTCCCAGGAACTGATCGATATTGCGGGAAATTTCATACAGGAAAACAAAAGCCAGATTTCGAAGCAGCTGAAGTCTCCAAAGCATATCAAAGATCCGGTGGTCATCAAACTGTATGACGATTCGGAGAAAAAGATGCAGCATAAGGCAGAGGCCCTGAACAGCGTCCTCGGTTCCATAGGCGGGGAATTCGGTGAGGAGGCGGAGGTGCTGCTGATCGGAAGGTACGGATTTGAGATCAATCAGTTCTGCAAGACAGGGGAGTTCAGCCAGAAAGACAATAACAAAACAAGGGTGTACAGCAGGCGATACCCCAAGATGAAGCTTTTCTACATGACAGCACACAGTTCAAAAGGGCTGGGATATGACAACGTGGTCATACTGAACGGAGCGGAAGGAAAATTCGGATTTCCTTCCCAGATCGAGGATGATCCGATCATGAAACTGGTGACGGTGGAGGACAGGTCTCTGCCGTTTGCAGAGGAAAGGCGGCTCTTCTATGTAGCGTTGACGAGGACAAAAAACCGCACTTATATCCTTACGCCGGAAAACCATCCCTCCCGGTTTGTATTTGAACTTGTGGAAAAATACGGCCTTCCCGTGGAAAGAAAGCTGGTATATCAGCCTCATGCGGGCAACAGCCTGCAGCTTTACTGCCCGGTCTGCGGGAGCCCTTTAAAGAAGGAGTATAACCGGAACTATGGGCTTACTCTTTATATGTGTACAAATGAACCGGAAATCTGTGATTTTATGGCAAACAGGAGCGACTGCCTGAAGGATATCCATAAATGCCGTGCCTGCGGGAAAGGCTACATGATCGTCAAGCAGAATCGGAAGACCGGACAGTATTTCTTCGGGTGCACGAACTGGGATACGAAAGGAATCCGGTGTAAAAATTCGGAGACGATCGAATGAAACAGAGAAGGAAACAGCGCCTTTTAAAGAGTGAAAGTTAGTGTTATACTCCCGTCTTTGACAGTTTAAGAAAGAAAAAATGGCTATATCCCTGATTTTATGAGGGTTGTAGCCATTTTCCCTTTTGTAACAATATGTGCTATATTTGCTTTGCTTCCGGTTTTACTTGTTTGGTTTGTTTAATGATAGTTCGCATAGATGATTTTGTGATAAATTCGTAATCCGTCCGGAAACCAAAGGTTTTGTGTAAACGATCTGTTAGTTCCGTCCTTTGATAAGAAGGAATATAGCCGCTGGCTGTACTCAGCAGAGTCATCTGCATGGAACGCAGTGTCTCTATGATCTGGTGGGAAGTGTAGTTATCTCCGATCTTTTTCTCCAGAAGGCGATAAATAAGAAGGCTGATATAGCAGGTCATAAAGTGGGCTTTGATACGGTCATCTCTCCGGACGTATACCGGGTGCGCTTCGAATTCTGTTTTCATGATCCGAAAGTTTTCTTCGATTTCCCAACGCTGCCGATTGATCTTTAAAATTTCACTGACATCCCCTTCCAGATTTGTAATGACGGCATAAAACCCATCATACATCTCTTCTTTTCTGATCTGCTCCATATCCAGATCATAAATGTTTTTTTCGGCAGCCTCGCCTTCGGAAGTAACAGATATCTTTTTCACAAAACGCATAGGATCATTCTGATTTTTCCCTTTTCGTTTTCTGTCAGAGGATGCAATGATCTTTTGTGCCCTTTCAATCTGCCGGGCACGGATCTTTCTCTGATAAGCTTTGTACTTCGGCGAATAGGTGACGATAATAGTCTCATCCATACTGCCTGTAACAACAGGAATCTCTTTGTAATAGACGGTATTAAATACTTCTTCATCGGTTTCATCCAGAGTGCGCAGATCAATAAAAGAGCTGTATCCCAGTTTCCGAAACTGTGCAGGGCTCAAAGCGATATCCCGATCTTCCTTTTTCATCTTTTTTAAAGAATGCGTAATAACATAGGCACGGTTCCCGAGGCTGTTAAAACGGCGATTGGCTACACTACCAAGCCCAGCATCGGAACAGAAGATAAATTCACTGCATCCGAAGTCTTGAAGGATTTTTGATTCCAATGGTTTTAAAGTTGTCTGCTCATTCTGATTGCCGGGGAAAATGTCAAAAGCCATAGGGATCCCATCTGCGTCCATGAACAGGCCCATAGTTACAATCGGATTGGGACGGTGTTCTTTGCTTTTCCCATAACGTTTCAGCCCGCTTTCTTCTTCGATCTCAAAATAATAATTTGTACAGTCGTAATAGAGAATCCTCTTATTCCGTGGGTGGATATAGTTGGAATTCCGATAAAGTTCGCTTTGTATAAAATCGGATTCTTCTGCAAGGACAGAAAGAGAGCGGTACATATCCTGGAGGCTGTATTTAGGAGGTTCCAGCAATGTCCGGCAATACTCGTAGCTCCCCAGTTTACTGCAGGGAGAGAGGATCCGGGCGTAGACCAGGTCAGTGAGGATTGCATTGAGATCATATTTAAATTTGTGCCGGCTTTTGATTGTCCGGCAGATCTTATCTATACGGAGCTGCGTGCAAAGGCATTGAAGGAAAAGATAACCGATATGAAAAGAACGCAATTCATTCATAGCAATACAGGCTCCCTGCGAAAAATCGATCGTGACTTTTCCATTATGTTGATTGTAGAGTTCCGTTTCTTTTCTGGCTTCTTCTCTTGCCCATGCCATCAATTTTTCCTGATCACCAGAGAATTGTTCGAGAAGGTCGTTGAGTTTTCCCAGCTTTTTGTAGATACGGGATGAAGTTTTGCCGTTTTCTTTGCGGTAGGACTGATAAATATATACGTCTTTGTTATTTGCGCTGCCAGTAATATTGATATACATAAAAACTCCTTTTCTTTTTATTATACCACAACAAGCACAAACAAGCACTATCAATTTCGGAAAATTTGACAAAAAAAGAGAGCCAAAATGGCTCAACCATGGGGATTAATCATTATACTATTAATGAGAAAGTGTCAAAGACCCGAATAAAAAACAGATGTTACAGGGGCGCTGCAAAGATTCCTGAAATATTTCTTTACAATTTGATTTAAATTATATATAATGTATTAAGTCGGCGGGGTGTGGCTCAGTTTGGTTAGAGAGAT
>DWVT01000137.1 GCA_019120075.1 Candidatus Mediterraneibacter excrementigallinarum | reverse complement strand
TCCATATGGATGAGGCAACACCGCACCTGCATATAGATTTTGTACCATATACAACAGGAAGTAAGCGTGGGCTGGATACAAGAGTATCACTGAAACAGGCGTTATCTGCTCGCGGTTTTAAAGGCGGTACGAGAATGGAGACAGAATTAAATCAGTGGGTAACAGCTGAAAAGCAGGAATGGGCAAAAGAAGTAGCTGCGCCTGAAAAACAGAAAACGGAGTTGGAGGAACATAATGCCAATATGCAGGAGGTCAAGGAGCAGAAACGGGCATAGAGGCAAAAGATGAACAGAGGAGCGAGATGAATAGGTTTTGGTAATATAATCTTTGCACATAAAACTTGTCAAAAATGATTGACAAGTATACTTGTCGGGCGTATTATAATAATAACAAGAAAACTTGGCAATGAAAGGAGGAAGTTTTATGAATAAAGATGAAATATTAGCCAAAAGCCGAAAAGAAAAAAATGACGAAGGATTAAGAGAAGCACAGAATAAGGGACGTAGAATTGGAACGGCGGCATTTGCTTGTATGGTGATAGTTATTCTGATTTTTGATTTGATACAAGGAAAAGATAGTTATTCTGTGTTAGCCGTATTTTGGGTCTATATCGCTGCTCAGAGCTATCCTCTATATCGATTTACAAAGAAAAGTAGTTATTTAATGTCTACGATGTTGGGCATAGCAGCCGCTCTTGCATTCCTCGCGGCATATATTATTTCTGTGGTGATGTAAATATGAATAATAAATTGGTTTTAAAGAATAGATTAAAGGAAGCCAGAGGTGAAAAGAAACTTTCACAGTCTGCTCTTGCAGATATGGTCGGAGTATCCCGTAATACGATTAGTTCAATAGAAACAGGACAATTCAATCCTACAGCAAAATTAGCGCTTATTCTTTGTATTGCTCTTGACAAAAAGTTTGAAGACTTGTTTTATTTTGAGGAGTAAATCTGATTTGCGGGTTGATAAACAATAGTGATAACAGTATGAAAACAAAATAAAAAATGATTGACACCTTATATGACACCACATATAATATAAGCAGGAGGTATGTTGAATGTCAAAATGGGATAAACTGATAGCGCGTATATGTAATCTGTCAAAAGACCTCCGATTTGATGAATTGCGAAAGGTATTGGAAAGTTACGGGTATGAGATGAATGCTCCGAGAGGAGGAAGCAGTCATTATACATTCAGGAAACAAGGCTGTATGCCGATCACAATACCGAAACATGAACCGATTAAAAAAGTATATGTAGAAATGGTAAGGCAGATTGTAGAAAGCGAGGCGAATAATGATGAAGACGCTGGATGATTATATGGCAATGTCCTATCGCATGGAAATTGTAGAGGATAAGGATGAAGGCGGATTTGTAGTCTCCTATCCGGATTTACCCGGCTGTATTACCTGTGGTGAAACAGTGGAAAGCGCAGTGGCGAATGCACAGGATGCTAAAAAAGCATGGCTTGAGGCAGCGATTGAAGAAGGAGTGGAGATTCATGAGCCGGACAGCCTGGAAAATTATTCCGGACAGTTTAAACTGAGGATACCGCGAAGTTTGCACAGATCACTGGCAGAGCATTCTCAGAGAGAAGGAATCAGTATGAATCAATATTGCGTATATCTTCTTTCCAGAAATGATGCTGTGTTTTCAAAATAGTAGTTGTCAGATATTTTGTAGCGGTTGCCTTTGATAACAGAATGATAACAAATTTTTTTGAAATAATGCGGAACCTGTGAGAAAACTGCAGTTTAATACTCAGAATGAACAAAAACACGATTTAGATATTCTAATATGCCGGTCTGATACCGTGAAGGCGCATGGCGAAACAAACAGAATATTGGCTCAAATACAACCCCAGAGACTTCGGTTTCTGGGGTTCCGTAGTATATAAATATTGGTTGAGTATGTTTATATAATGAATTATTCCGTCGGTACCGATTACATGGTAGAATATATTTATATCGAATGTATTAAACGGAATTGATATATAATTTATGGAAGGCTATTTAAGTATACAATGGAAAAGAAGTTTATAATTGCAGCTGACAAGAATATAGATGATATAGTTGCGCTAAGAGTTGACATGCAGATAGAAGATTGGGGCAAAACTCTGGACAAGGATTTTTCGTGTTACGCCGAACTTTTTGCGGATATTACAAGACAGCATATTAACGAGAAATTAAATAAGTCGCTTTATTTCGCATTGTTATATTTAGATCATCGACCTGTTGCAATGTGTGGAATTGAGGAATTATCCGAATTACCACAGATCACAGTATGTACCGATCATAATGGAAGGCATTGTTGCGTTGTGAGTGTATATACAATACCGGAATACAGAGGTAACGGATATCAGCAGGAATTGCTTAAATATTTAATTGACTTTGCAAAAACCGAGCATTTTAATGATATAACACTTACAACAAATACCCCGGACGCCATGCATATCTATGAGAAACTTGGCTTCAGACGTATTTCAAATAAATACTTTCTGGAAGCATAGTTTTCAGGTGATAAAAAATAATAATTCATGAGGCAATTGTTCATATTGAATCAAAAAGAGGAGATCTGTATGTTTGACGATACAAATAAGATAAAGTCCACAATTTATATTAATATAGTTGATTTTATAAAAGAATATAAAAAGAAAAATTCTTTAAAAACAGAATGGAAACAGCCGATTACAGGTTTTGCAGATGCCAGAGGAACCTGTTTTCAGTCCTTAAAGAAAATTATCTCGCCGACTCATTACATACCGCAGGATTTTCTTTCGGATTGCACAGTTGTTTTATCTTATTTCCTGCCATTTGAAAATGATATCGGTTATAGAAATGAAAGTGGGTATGACCCTGATCCGGTCTGGATAACAGCCTACATTGAAACAAACCAGTTATTTTCGGCATTGAATGACTTTTTGATCGATTTGTGTAAAAAATGGGGATATTCCGCAGTAACTCCAGCACCGGCGGGGATGATCGACAAAGAGCACATTTACAGCAACTGGTCACAACGCCATGTTGCCTATGCTGCAGGGCTTGGTACTTTTGGCTTAAATAACATGTTGATCACAGATCAGGGAACCTGCGGGAGATTTTATTCGCTGATTACAAATCTGCCGGTTCAATCCGATCAGCCTTTGCAAGAAGAACGATGTCTGTACAAAAAAGCCGGCGTATGTGGCTTGTGTGTTAAGCAGTGTCCGATCCATGCATTTAACTCAGATAATGAATTTGACCGGAAAAGATGTGAAGCTCATCTTGCAGAGTTAGAAGAATGTTTTGGCGGAGATGCCTGTGGCAAATGCGTCGTTGGATTACCATGTACATATCAAATTCCGGAACTGTCATACTGAAATCGGTATTCAGTCCGTCTTAGCACTTGGATCAATAAATCCTTTAGAAGAAAAGGAGAGTGTGTATTATGATAAAACGAAAGGTACGCCCGGCGGAGGAAGAGACCGGCGGTGTGTTATTGCCGGTACTTTTCAGTATAGGCTGGTATAGCGCAATCGGAGTCTCGGTTGCCGGCGGAGGTTTCCATCCGTGGATGATTCTGTTTATGATTTTCGGACTTCTTCCTTTGTATCAGATGCTTACGGGAATCCGGCATGCCATGTTCTACAGGAGACAAAGGGCAGAGGCGATTGCGTCAGGCAAAGCCTTTTTATCGGCATAGGGCGTGTCAGCCCTTGAGGGATGCCTGAACACCTGACGAGAAAAAGGATCGGCAAATTGAAAAGTCCGGGAGGGAAAACATATGCTGACAATATTTAACCGTAAAGAATTGATTGTGACAATGGAAATGAATCGTCAATCAGAAGTAAGAGATATTCTTTCTCAAAATGGAATTGACTATACTGTAAAGACAACAAATCTTCAGTCATCGCCAATACTTGGAAATAGAAGAGGGCGGGTCGGAAATTTTGGAATAAATCAGGATTATTCTTACGAATATAAAATCTATGTCCATAAAAAAGATTTTGAAAAATCGGTATGCCTGATCCGTTAAATTTTGTAGTATACTTTAACCGGATTTTGGTTCGGATATATATTAGGAGGAGGGAATGTATATGACCGAAATGATGAAGAAAGTGAGCGACTATCAGACCATGGATGTGTATGAAATTACGGCCTATGACGATGATCTGAGTATTAAGATCCCTGATCATAATTAAAGACTTTACGGGGGGCGGTTTTCGGCGTTGAATAACTTTTTTGATCAATCGGGGTAAAACCGCGATCGCATGGAAGTTGCAGAGGACAAGGATGAAGGCGGATTTGTAGTCTCCTATCCGGATTTACCCGGCTGTATTACCTGTGGTGAAACAGTGAAAAGCGCAGGGAAAATGCACAGGATGCTAAAAAGGCATGGCTTGAGGCAGCACTTGAAGAAGGAGTGGAGATTCATGAGCCGGACAGTCTGGAAAATTATTCCGGACAGTATAAACTGAGGATACCTCGAAGTCTGCACAGATCGTTGGCAGAGCATTCTCAGAGAGAAGGAATCAGTATGAATCAATATTTGAATCAGATTTTTTCCGCTGCTCAAAACCCTGTTCCAGCCCCTTTTGCATTCCGCGTCAAAGTGCACTGCCCATCTGTGAATTATAGTCACAGATAGCTTTTTCATGTGCTTCATATTCTATCTTATCCTGTTCATCTGCACTGAGGCGTTCCAATTCTTTGTAAGCTGAATCAATATACTCATCTGTTTTTGCCATATTTTTGAATTCCTTTCGGGGCTTATCACCGAGAAAGCGCATATCGTTAATAATATCACTGCTGTCTGTCAGGTCCTTCGGAATTTTTTTCAGCTCCATAATCTTTATTTCCAAAAGATCAGAGTATCGTTTGACTGTTTTTACGTCGCAGAAAGAAATTGTCCAATAACAGTCCTTGTTGCTACTAAAGTGAATAAAAATCAGAATATTTACGTGGATGTATTTCTTCAGATTTTCGTAGGATTCACCTTTCTTCAACTGTTCTGTAAAAATTTACTAAGGTAGAACAGTATTCTTAATTGTTTTCGGATTAATGTTTAGAGGAGCAGAAATAAAGCCCTTTCGCACTTTAGGATTATTCCTTAATCTTTTAAAGTAAATGTCCGCGGTGGGCAACATGAAAAAGGAATAGCATAAATTTTCTTCAATAGCAAATAAAAATTTATTGTTATCATGTGTTGTCTTCATATAATATGGATTTAAATATTTGCTTTATAGAGTGGTGTACACTATAATGTATGAAAGCGGTTACATAATAGTAATCATGTAATGTACGGATGATTTATTAATGTGTGGGGTTTTCAATGGGAAAAAAAATACGAAATATGCCTTTAAAGGGAAAACTTCTGGCTATTATGATGACAGGTTTGTCTATCATGGCGGTTATGTCATTTGTAATTATTCAGCTGTTATCTTCTTCCTATAACAGAATGTTATATCGTTCAATGGCGGAGTCACTATCTTATTCGGCAAAAGAAATTGTAGAATATATGGAAAAAATGGAGGATATAACGCAGATGATCATGGCTGACCATGTGATTCAAAATGGCATGGAGGAATTAAAGGAAAAACATGACAAAGGTGAGATGTATTATAATACTCTTCAAAATCTTAGTGTAAATGTAGGAAATTACTATTATAACTATTATGATGGAATATTAAAAAATATCAGTATGTATACAGATGTATCTACAATTAAGACTAACTTGATTGCAGCAGATAAAGTGCCAGAAGCTATACAGGGCAAGATCCTGGAACAATCAGAGAAAAAACGGGGAGCAGTATGTTGGATAGACGATTATATGGATAAATATGGTCTTTTTCTTGCCAGAGAAATTCGCAGGATTGAAGGCTTGAAGCTTGATACTCTTGGGACAATCGTGATTAATATTGATATGAATTCTCTTGTTGGATCCAGCACAAAATTTGAAGAACAATATGGGAAAACAGAATATCTTATTACTTCGGGAGAGAAAATATTATATCAGACACAGGAAATTTCAACTGAGCCGATAGAGATGGAGACCTTGAATGGGATTGACCAGTATAAAATTCAGGATGTTGAGGATCATGACTGGTTTATTACTCATGGAACAATTCCAGAATATGGATGGGACTATTACTGTCTTGTGTCTTACGAAGAGATAAGCAGGGAAATACTTCGAATACAAAGTATCTGTCTCTGGATAATTATTTTTGATTTTGCATTTGCAATCTGCTTCACTATTGGTCTGATAAGGACATTGATGGTTCATATCAGCGACTTAAAAGACCGAATGCAGATATTTGCGGAAGATAATACAAAAGTTCCTTCTGCAAGATATGATTATTCAGACAGAAAAGATGAACTGGGAACTTTAAATCGTCAGTTTGATGAGATGAGTCAGACGATTATTAATCTGATACAAGAAAATTATGTAAGTGAAATCCTAAAAAAGGAGGCCCAGCTCAAGGCGCTTGAAAATCAGATTAATCCACATTTCCTATATAATACGCTGGATTCTATAAAATGGCGTGCAAAAGCTATTGGAGAGAAAAATATTCCGGATATGGTAGAGGCGCTTGGAATTCTTCTGCGAACCTCATTGAGTAATAAAAAGGATAAAGAGTATACAGTTAAAGATGAGATGGAAATTGTTTTTTCGTATATTACAATACAGAAAGTTCGATATGAAGAACGATTATATTTTGAAGATTATGTATCTGAAAATTGATATCCTTATAAGATTCCCAAATTAATCATCCAGCCTTTAATCGAAAATGCCATATTTTATGGCTTGGAAGCCAATATTGATGAATGCTATATTATACTGATTTCGAAAAGAGATAAAGAAGGACTACATTTTTGGGTAAAAAATACAGGATCCGAAATGGAGGAGGATTTACTTCATAAATTGAAAAATGAAGAAATAAAACCACATGGACATGGGGTCGGACTGATTAATATAGACAGCAGGCTTAGAATGCAGTATGGAGAAAACTATGGGTTAAGACTGTATAATGAAAGAGAATTTGCTGTAGCAGAAATTATCATACCTGTGGAGGAAGAAAAAGATGCAGAAACTGATCATAGCGGATGATGAAAGAGTAATTCGAGAGACGATATATAATCTGATTGATTGGGAAAGTTTAGATATAGAAGTAATAGGATTATGTAAAGACGGTATTGAAGCTTATAATATGATATTGGATGAATCCCCGGATATTGTTATGACGGATATTCGAATGCCAGGACTATCAGGACTTGAATTAGTGAAGAAAATTGCTCAGACGGATCAACAGATTCAATTTATTATTTTGTCGGGATATGAGGAGTTTGAATACGCCCGGGAGGCTATGAAATATGGAGTAAAGTATTATCTTTTGAAGCCATGCAATGAGGAGAAGATGATAGAAAGTATACAGCAGGCAGCAAAAGACTGTAGCAGAGCAAAAATTCAAGCTGAGAAACAGAGACAGCAAAGTGAAATGTTGTATATTATTCACCAGGATGCAATGTACCATTTAATTATAGATGGTATCTTTGCCATAGAAGAGAACAGAGAGAACTTTACGGATTATATGGAAGAACAGATACGAGTTTATGATCCGTATCTTAATTTTGATAACTCAAGATGTTACCTCTACTATATATTCTTTTTGGAACAGAAATATTTGGAAAGTTTCCTGGTTCAAATGGATAAGCATAGAAAACAGGAAGGAACTAACGGAGTCTTTTATGCAATATATGTAAAAAATACACTGTTACTGTTCTGCCGTGAAAAGGTAGAAGAGGAAATACTGCTACGCTGGTCCGGAAAAGTGTCTGATCTGATAGAAATTAAATATGAAGAATATGCAAATCTTTTAAAACTTTTGGAAACTGCATTATACAAGGTACAAAGATATGATGTGATTTACGCGATTCATCGGACAAAAATGCTTACGATTTTAAATAACCAAAATAGCTTGCGGTATATACAGAAAGTATGCAGAGACTTGGAAAATAGCGACATGGAAAAAATAGAGCAGTGTATTGGAAAATTGTTGAAAGCAATTAGTCAGACATCACAGCTGGAATTGCTTAAAATGCTTGGCAACAGCATTTGTGCATATATGGCAAAAGTCGGAGCATGTTCTGTTTCGGAGGAGACCATATTTATCCGGGAATCCAATCAAGAACGAAATATAGAAAAATTAAGAAAGCTGACAATAGAGATGCTGGAGGAATCTCGAAAGGTGTTATGTCGTTCAGGTCAGGAATATGGGATTCTGACAGAACGGGTTATGGATTATGTGAAAGACCATTTAGGAGATAGTGACCTAACATTAAAAAAAATTGCCGAAGAGCATTTATATATGAATGTGGATTATGTCAGCAGAAAGTTCCATAAGTCTACAGGAAAGAAATTTTCACAGTATTTAACGGAGCAGAGAATTGAACGAGCCAAGGAACTTCTGCTTGAAGGGAACAGTAAGATACAGTACGTAGCAGAGCGTGTCGGATGCGGGAATAATCCGCAATATTTTACTCAGATATTTAAGAAAATTGTTGGAACAACACCAGGAAAATGGGCTCAGCAGATGATGGGAAAATAGAATATATGAAGTCGTTTTTTTGAACGGGGGAGTCGGTTTTGCTGTCTTGGAAAGCCGGGCTTCCCCGTTTATAATTAGACACATAAAAAAGAAAGAACCGCAGAAGATAAGGAAAGAAAGGAGATTTTTTATGAAAAAGAGAGTAATTGCCTGTGTACTTGCACTTGCTATGACAGCGGGGCTTCTGGGAGGCTGTGGGAACGGTGGCAACAGCGGGACGGATAGTTCGGCTAATGAGGAGTCCAGCGGGGATCAGATCGATCTAAGTGTTTTCTGGTGGGGAAGTCAGCTAAGGAATGAAAGGACCCAGGAAGTTCTGGATATGTATATGGAACAAAATCCGAATATAAAGATCGAGGGTCAATTTTCTGATGATTACTGGACAAGAATGGCCACTTTTGCCGCAGGGCAGACAATGCCCGATGTAGTGCAGATGGTATATGCATATATGCCACAGTATGCAAGAGAGGATACGTTGCTAGATCTGACACCGTATATTGAGGATGGAACAATCGATATGAGCAATGTGGATGAGGCAATTCTCAATACCGGGAAAGTAGAAGACGGAATTTATGGAATTTGTAATGGGATTAATGCCTCGGCACTGTTATATAATAAAACACTTTTGGAAGATGCAGGGATTGAGGTTAAGGATTATATGACAATGGATGACTTCCTGAACATTTGCAGAGAAGTTTATGAAAAAACAGGATATAAAACCAGTTTAAGCTATGGCGCTATGACAAGTGAATCTTATATGCAGTTTGTCCTCCGAGTACAGGGGAAAACATTATATGGAGATGGAGCGATCGGAGTAGACAATGCGGGACAGTTAGAACCATTTTTTGATCTTTATGAGACTGGACTAAAAGAAGGCTGGCTTTTGGATCCAAGTCTGTATGTAGAAAGAGTGAGAGGGCAGGTAGAGCAGGATCCGATCGTATACGGAAGCAGTCCTGAGACAATGTCGTGGTGCGGGTTTTATGCTTCAAATCAATTAACATCCATGCAGTCGGCAGCACCTGAGGGAGTAGAGATTGGAATTACAACATTCCCTTCAGATGATATACAGAAGGCTGAGTGGCTGAACCCAAGCCAATTCTTCAGTATCAGCGCAAATTGTGAACATCCAGATGAAGCGGCGAAATTGATTAATTATCTGATAAATGATATTGACTGCAATAATGTTCTACTGGGAGAGAGAGGAGTGCCGATCTCAAGTGTGGTTTCTGAAGCGATCGCTCCTAATCTTTCCGAAGATGACCAGAAGGTGGTTTCATTTATCAATGACGTGGTAACGCCGAAGAGCAGTGCGATTGACCCTCCGTATCCGGATCAGTCCAGTGAGATTGTAAGCCTCCTGGATTCTATTACAGAAAAAGTAATGTACGGGGAGCTGACAGCGCAGGATGCTGCAGAGCAGTTCCTTGAAGAAGGAAATGCAATTCTGGCAGGAAATTAGCAAGATAAAAAGGCTGTCACAAAATGTGGCAGCTTTTTTTAGAGAAAGATATGAAAGGAAATGAGGAATGAATAAAATTAAAACATTTATTTTTAAAGAAAATGTTTCAGGCATTATTTTTGTACTGCCCTTTATTATCGGATTGATCTGCTTTTTGGTGGTTCCTTTAGGTATCTCCATATATTATGCATTCTGTGATTATAACATCTTGTCGGAGCCGGTTTTTGTAGGTCTGCAAAATTTTAAAACAATGATAGAGGATGAGCTGTTCTGGAAATCACTCAGTGTTACAATTTTTTATACAGTTGTATCAGTGCCTTTAAAGCTGATTTTTGCGCTGATTGTTGCATTGCTTTTCCAGAAAACAACAAAAATCGCGGGTGTTTTTCGAGGAATATATTATCTGCCTTCAATCATTGGAGGTTCCGTAGCAGTTGCAGTACTGTGGAAAAGAATGTTTGCGACAGATGGAACAATTAATCAGATCCTGCATGCTTTTGGAATAGAGAAGACGATTTCGTGGCTTGGAAATACCGATACAGCTATCTGGACACTGATTTTGCTTACTGTCTGGCAGTTTGGCTCTTCAATGCTCATATTTCTGGGCTCGCTAAATCAGATACCGAGAACGTATTATGAGGCGTCCATGGTGGATGGAGCTGGAAAATGGAAGCAGTTTTTCAGCATTACACTCCCTCTGCTGACGCCAACCATCTTTTTTAATCTGGTTATGCAGGTGATCAATGGATTACTTGCATATACACAGTGCTTTATTATTACCCAGGGACAGCCGATGAATTCTACACTTTTCTATATGGTACATATGTATAATGAAACTTTTGTTTATTATAAAGCAGGATATGGAGCAGCCCTGGCTTGGATTATGATTTTGCTGGTAGGTATTTTTACAGCAGTCTTGTTCGCCACAAAAAAGAAATGGGTATACGATGGAGGGTTTTAAATGCTGAAAAAAAGAAGGATTCAAAAGACAATTTACTATATTGCAGTAACATTGATCGGTTTTCTTATGGTTTATCCGCTTCTTTGGATGATCATGAGCTCATTTAAAGATACAAATACAATTTTTACAACAGCCAGTTCACTGATACCGGAAACTTTTACGTTGGATAACTATATTAATGGCTGGAAAGGATTTGCCAAGATTACTTTCGGTACTTTTTTTAAAAACTCAGCTTTTATATCTGTTGTTGCAACAATTGGTACGGTAATTTCGTCATCACTTGTAGCGTTTGGGTTATCCCGCTGCAGATTTCGGGGGAGAAAACTTCTGTTTGGCGCCGTCTTGCTGACAATGATGGTGCCGGCTCAGGTGCTGATGGTTCCTCAGTATCTATGGTATCAGAAGTTGGGTTGGGTAGGAACTTATATGCCGTTAATTGTTCCTTATTGTTTTGCTATTCAGGGCTTTTTTGTTTATCTGATGTATAACTTTATTGACGCAATACCGAAGGAACTCGATGAGGCGGCTAAAATAGATGGGTGTTCTTATTTTGGAATTTATGCTCGAATTGCGACTCCGCTGATGGTCCCTTCGCTGGTTACTGCCGGAATTTTTTCATTTATCTGGAGATGGGATGACTTTATGTCTGCATTATTATATATCAATGATGCAGAAAAATATCCGGTCTGCCTTGCGCTAAAGCTGTTTACAGATCCGGGATCGACATCAGATTATGGAGCGATGTTTGCGATGTCTGCGCTCTCGATACTGCCTGTGCTGCTTATTTTTGTCTTTTTCCAGAAATATCTGGTGGAAGGTATTTCTACTTCAGGATTAAAAGGTTAAAAGGAGAATATAAAAATGATTAGATTATTTAATACACATAAGATCAGAAAAACGGAAGAACTTTCCGGGAAACTATGGAATTTTACCCCAATGGAAAAGGGGTATCAGGATAAAAAGTGTAAAGTGATGATACCGGGATGCCTGGAAAACCTTCCTGGATTTGGAAATTATAGAGGTTGGGCAGCTTATGAGACAGAATTTGAGGGAGGGGGAAACATCCGCCTGGAATTTAAAGGAGTCAGTCATTTTGCAAAAATTTATGTAGATGATAAAAACGTTGCTGAGCACTATGGTTCCTACACTCCGTTTGCTGTTTGCATTAAGGCACTGGAACCGGGAAAACATAAACTGGTTGTTCTGGTGGATAATGCGTTTCGAGAAGAATATGCGTTGGATATGCCGAATGATTACATGTCCTATGGGGGAATATCCAGAGGAGTGGTTATGGAAATGATTCCGGATTTATATATAAAATATGTTCATGTGACGCCGCTGCATAAAAACGCAGGCAACTGGATCATAAATATAGAGGTAATGTGTGAAAATCTTTCTGACGAAGAAGTGGAAGCTGATCTGCAAATAGAACTTGCCGGAGCCGTGTATCTTCAAAAAGGGCAGCACTTTTCCCCAGGAGAGAACCTTTTACAGATAAAAAATATGGAAATCCCAAATGCCGAGACATGGGCACCGGAAAATCCGATTCTTTATATGCTTGAGGCAAAATTATATGGAAACGGGAAGATATTAGATGACTGGATTGATCGTACCGGATTTCGGACTGTGGAAGTAAATGAAAAGGACATTTTATTGAATGGGAAACCGCTTCGTATTAAAGGATTCTGTCGACACGAGGACCATCCGCAGTATGGGTGTGCTCTTCCGGCTCAGGCAATCGCTTATGATTTGCAAATGATCAGAGATCTTGGCGCAAATTCGGTGAGAACATCTCATTACCCGAATGACGAACTGTTTCTTGATCTTTGCGATGAGATGGGGATCCTCGTGTGGGAAGAAAATCACGCGCGGGGAATCGAGGAAGTAAGGATGAAAAATCCATATTTTGAGCCACAGTGTGAACAGGTGATCAGAGAGATGATCACAGAACATTACAACCATCCCTCTATCTATATCTGGGGAATCCTGAATGAGTGCGGAAGTGAAACGGAGTATGGAAGAATCTGCTATCGGGCCCAGTATGAACTGATCCGTTCTCTGGACAGCAGCAGACCGGCAACTTCTGCTTCCTGTAAATTTAATGCGGATATCTGTCAGGATCTTCCGGATGTATGCTCCTGGAATATATATCCGTACTGGTATGATGAGAGAAGCGCTGAACAGATGGCTAGGGATGTCCTGACATGGGTAAGGACAGAGGGAAACGGAGCGGGAAAACCATTTCTTGTCTCGGAAATCGGAGCCGGAGGAATCTATGCTTTCCGCGATATGGCCCATGATATATGGAGTGAAGATCTGCAGGCAGAGATATTAGGAAAACAACTGACAGAACTTTTGGCATATGAGGATTGTGTGGGAATGTATATCTGGCAGTTTTGCGATGTAAGAGTCAGCCGGATAGATTGGGCTATGAGAAGACCGAAAAGCCGAAATAATAAAGGGGTTGTAGATGAATATCGAAGACCTAAGATGGCATATCAGGTAGTAAAGGATATATTTCATCAGTTTTCAGATTACAGATAGCAAGGGAGGCACAAAAATGGTAAAAAGAATGCCGCGCGAAATGACGGGGGCGGAATTGAAATCCATGTTGAAAAGTTCGATTAATTTTAAAAGTCTTGGAGGAATAAAATGCGAAGAGCTTGAACTTCCAACAGAAGAAAAACAGTGGTTTTTTGATTGCAAAGTAGGAATGTTTGTACATTGGGGGCTGTATTCTGTTTTAGGACATGGTGAATGGGCAAAATTTAATGAAAAGATTCCGGATGAAGAATATAATGCTTTGGCAGAAGACTTTGGAAGTGAAGAGTTTCATCCCAGAGAATGGGTGGACTTGGCAAAAGATTTTGGCGCCCGATATATGGTCATGGTAACGCGGCATCATGACGGATTTGCATTGTGGGACAGTCCCGGAAGCTATCATGACTTTACATCAAAGCGGACGGGATTACATAGAGATTATGTGAAAGAATATGTGGAGGCATGCAGAGAGGCGGGAATGAGGACAGGGCTGTATTATTCATTAATGGACTGGCGTTTCCCTGGATACTTTGATCCTGTTGGGAAAAGAAGAAACGCTGAACTGATGAAAAAAGAAGTTTACGCTCAGGTAGAAGAACTCTGCCGGGATTATTGCCCGGATATACTCTGGTATGATGGTGCCTGGCTCGCCCATCAGGGAAGCGATACTTCCAGCGCATGGTTTTGGGAGCCTGACAAACTGAACAAACTGGCGAGAAAATACAGGCCGGAACTTTTGATCAATCCCAGGTCAGGATGGGAAGGTGATTTTTATTGTGATGAAGGTTCCCATGAGATTACCGGGAAGATTATCCCAGTTCCCTGGGAAAAAAATATGTGCATCTGTTCTGGATGCTCCTGGGGATGGATGGAAAATGACCCTGTTTCCGATTTCAACTGGTTGATCCAAATGATGGTAAACGTGGTGTGCAGAGGAGGAAACTGGCTGGTTAACATAGGACCGGATAAAAAAGGAAAAGTATCAGAAGAAATCCGGGAACGGATTCATGAAGTGGGAGAATGGCTTCGGAAATATGGAACAAGTATATATAATACGGCGGCGGGACCGTATGAACCGGTTGATAATGTTTATGGCAGTACGTTTTGTAAGAATACAGTTTATCTCCACATTCTTGATGAAAAGAAATTTAGGAATCTGTACCTCCCATATACGGAAAATGAAATAAAGGAAGCACGCTTTTTTAATGGTGAAGAGATTTCTATGAGTAAAACGGAAAAGGGAATAAAGCTGCTGTTACCGGAGAAGAAAGGGGAGCAGAGTAAGGTACCGGATACAATTTTGGTATTGAAAATGAACCAAAGTATAGAACAAAAGAGAGAACGGATTTATTTTACCGGGAAAGAGTGAAATGGAAAGTATTGATTTACACCGAACAGAAAGGGTAAAAATACTATGAAAAAAATCAGGATAGGAATCATTGGGATGGGGATAATGGGATGTCAGTATGCGTCACTTTTACTGAGCGGTACCGCTCCATCTCTGGAACTTTCGGCGGTGACAAGGATCGGGAGAAATCAAAAAGGCTGGGAAAGACAAGAATTGCCGCCGGAGTTTCCTGTTTTTCAGTCAGGAAAAGAACTTATTGATAAGGCGGAAGTGGATGCGGTAATTGTGGCAACGCCTCATTATGACCATGAATTTGAGGTGATCCCATGTCTAAGAAAAGGAATCCATGTATTATGCGAAAAGCCTCTCGGAGCACATATTTTACAGGCGGAAAGAATGATACAGGAAGAAAGCCAGACTTCGGCTGTATTTGCGATTATGCTCCAGCAAAGAGCTGCGTTTCAGTATCAGAAGTTGAGAGAGATAGTACGGAGTGGGAAATATGGGAAAGTCCGCAGATTTAACTGGATTGTTACAGATTGGTATCGACCGGATGCGTATTATCATTCTTCAGCCTGGAGAGCTACCTGGGCGAAGGAAGGCGGCGGAGTTCTTTTGAATCAGGCTACCCATAATATTGATATCATCCAATGGATTTTCGGGATGCCAGAATATGTAATGGCATTTTGCAAGGAGGGAAGATGGCATAGTATAGAAGTGGAAGATGATGCAACGATATATATGGAGTTCCCAGACGGTGTCAATGGTATTTTTACAACTTCAACAGGAGACCGGCCCGGGGTAAACCGTCTGGAAATTGATATGGATCGGGCCCAGATTGTTTGTGAGGATGAGAAGATATGCATTCAGGAACCAGGACGGGAGACAAAGTGCTTTACAGAAACAGTTACAATGAAAAAACAGAGAAACCTTTATGAAATCATGTTGAACAATTTTGCAGCGGTAATCCAGGGTAAGGACAAACTGATTGCTCCTGGCAGAGAGGGGATGACTAGCTTGATGATGATCAATGCGATTTATTTGTCATCCTGGCGAAAACAGATAGTGAATTTCCCGTTGCGGGGAGAAGAATATCTAAGAGAATTTGGGAAAAAGTTAAAGTAAATCGAATAAAGATAATTTTTATTGATTTTTCAAATACAGGCGAATATAATACATAGTGACAGAACCCAACACGCCTCTCAACGATGCGGACCACGTTGGGTCTTTGTATGTTTTCAGAAAAAAATGAGTATAGCAGTGCTGAAAAAATGACAGCTATTTAGGTAAAATACCAGAATTTAGGGGATGACAGAATGAAACAGATCGAGATACAGGGCTGCAGAATGGAATTGATATACCTGACAGATGAAAGGAAACATTGTCATCAGGATATTGAACTGATATACCTGATCGAAAGACAGGCATCAGTCGATGCGGAAGAATCCTATACACTGAAAGCAAATGATATTGCCGTAATCAACTCCAATATTGAGCATTCGATCCGTGCGGAAGTAAGAACTACGGCGTTTCGGCTGCTGATCCCATATCGTCTGATATGCAGGATGACGAGCGAGGAGGTCGCATTCTTTCAGTGCAATTCATCGCTTTATATTTCAAACAACTACAGCGAGATACGAAAACTGACAGAGATGCTGCTTTTGAATTACCTGAATATGGACAGCCGTGATCTGAGCGAACTTGTAAGTATTATATTCCGGATCATACATGAGCTGTTCGGAAATTTTTCGGTTGATCCAAACAAAATCCCGCTTTATCTGAAAAAGGTTGATAATGATAAAATTGACAGGATCATCAGATATATTCA
>DWVT01000136.1 GCA_019120075.1 Candidatus Mediterraneibacter excrementigallinarum | reverse complement strand
GATCGGACTTGGCGGACGTATCAACACAGTCCTTCAGTCTGCATTCTTCAAACTTGCTGCTATCATTCCGGAGGAAGAGGCAATCGACCTGATGAAGGCTGCCGCTAAAGCTACTTACGGAAGAAAAGGCGACAAGATCGTACAGATGAACTACGATGCCATCGATGCAGGTGCAAAACAGGTTGTAGAAGTAACAGTTCCGGAGAGCTGGAAAGATGCAGCTGACGAAGGACTTGCACAGCCGAAGGTAGACGAGAGCGGAAGAAAAGACGTTGTTGATTTCGTTAAGAATATTCAGGCTAAGGTCAATGCACAGGAAGGAAATACACTTCCGGTATCTGCATTCAACGACTATGTAGACGGTTCTACACCGTCAGGATCCTCTGCATACGAGAAACGTGGTATCGCAGTAGATATCCCGGTCTGGAATCCGGACAACTGTATCCAGTGTAACCGCTGCTCCTATGTATGTCCGCACGCAGTTATCCGCCCGGTAGCTCTTACAGAGGAAGAGGCTGCTAAGGCGCCGGAAGGACTGAAGACTCTGGATATGATCGGTATGCCGGGTATGAAGTTTACGATGACTGTATCAGCTTATGACTGTACAGGATGCGGCTCCTGTGCTAACGTATGTCCGGGCAAGAAGGGCGAGAAAGCTCTTGTTATGGGCAACATGGAAGCAAATGCAGGACAGCAGGAATACTTCGATTTCGGAAGAGAGATTCCGGTAAAACCGGAAGTTGTCGCAAAATTCAAAGAGACAACTGTAAAGGGAAGCCAGTTCAAACAGCCGCTGCTTGAGTTCTCAGGAGCATGTGCAGGATGCGGCGAGACACCGTATGCTAAGCTGATCACACAGCTGTTTGGAGACAGAATGTATATCGCAAATGCAACAGGATGTTCTTCAATCTGGGGCAACTCCTCACCGTCCACACCTTACACGGTAACACCGGAAGGCAAAGGACCGGCTTGGAGCAACTCTCTGTTCGAGGATAACGCTGAGTTCGGTTATGGTATGCTGCTCGCTCAGAACACGATCCGTGACAGAATGAAAGCAAAAGTTGAGAAGATTGCTGAGATCGCAGAGAAAGAAGATGTAAAGGCAGCTGCGAAAGAGTACCTTGATACATTCGCATGCGGCGCTACAAACGGAACAGCTACAGACAAGCTTGTAGCAGCTCTGGAAGGCTGCGGCTGCGACCTTGCCGAGAAGAACGAAGTTCTCAAGAACAAAGACTTCCTGGCTAAGAAATCCCAGTGGGTATTCGGTGGTGACGGATGGGCTTATGATATCGGATTCGGCGGTGTAGACCACGTACTTGCAAGCGGCAAGGACATCAACATCATGGTATTCGATACAGAGGTTTACTCCAACACAGGCGGACAGTCTTCCAAGGCTACAAAGACAGGTGCTACGGCACAGTTCGCAGCAGGCGGTAAAGAGACGAAGAAGAAAGACCTTGCGGGAATGGCAATGAGCTACGGATATGTATACGTTGCACAGATCGCTATGGGTGCAGACTTCAACCAGACAGTCAAAGCCATCACAGAGGCTGAGGCTTATCCGGGACCGTCACTGATCATCGCTTATGCTCCGTGTATCAACCATGGTATCAAGAAAGGTATGAGCAAGGCTCAGACAGAGGAGCAGCTTGCAGTAGAGTGCGGATACTGGAACAACTTCCGGTTCAATCCGGCTGCTGAGGGCAACAAGTTCTCACTTGACAGCAAGGCTCCGAAGGAAGAAGATTATCAGGCATTCCTTGACGGAGAGGTTCGTTACAATGCTCTGAAGAGATCTAATCCGGAGAAAGCTGCAAAACTGTTCGCGATCAACGAGCACGAGGCTATGGAGAGATACGAATACCTGAAGAAACTGGTAGATGTATACGCAGCTGACAAAGCAGAATAAGATTTGGATCTGATCCGATAAAATGAAGAAGACCCGCAGGGATATCGTTCCCTGCGGGTCTTTACGTTATAAGGAAATTTTTCTCATTCTCCCAGAATGCTTCGGATGGGAATCCTGGTCTTTGGAAGGAAAAACTGTACCAGAGGACCTGTGAGACAGACTGCGGCGATCGTACCTGCGCCGACAGTGCCGCCCAGCAGGAAACCGAGGACAACGAAAAACAGATCGCATCCGATGCGTATCCAGCGGAACTGGACTGCTTCGATCTTGTCTGACAGGATCACCGCCACCAGGTCGTTGGGACCGGTTCCTGCGTTGCTGTTTATCACTACGGACATGCCGATGGAAAGGATCACGCACCCCGCAAGCATGCTGATGATGCGCAGCGGCATAGGAGAACTTCCGTTTATGTATCTCTGGAGAAGAAAGGTGAAAATGTCGATAATGGGGCCGCCGCAGAATGCGCACACGACGGTGCCGGGTTTGACATAGCCTTTTGTGGTCAGAAGCATGACTGCCATCAGGATACAGAGAACGATCACGTGGACTGTTCCCACAGTCAGCCCGAATACTCTGGAAAGCCCCTGGATGAATACGGTAAATGTATCAGTCCCCAGTTCTGAGATGAGAAACAGGGTTACGCCCAGATGCGCGATGATCAGTCCGATAAGCAGGATGACCAGAGCCTTTGCCCAGTCGACAGCGCTTCTTGATGAGGTGTCGGCTGCGAATTTTTCTTTTTTGACCGATTGTTCTTCTTTCATATCTTTATTTGGATACCACATGATCGGGTATCGTTCCTCCTTTTTCTTTTATTATGATAATTTATGCGCTGATCTGCTGGGACAGGGGAGTGCTCAGGTATTTTTTGGGAGTCAGCCCCTTGTACTTCTTAAACGTTTTAATAAAATAGCTTACGTCATTGAATCCGCAGCTCAGTCCGATCTCTGCAATAGAGTCGTTAGATGTGGCGAGTTTGAAACACGCCTGTTCGATTCTGTAATAGTTCAGATAATCAATCGGAGTCCGGTGGGTCATCTCGCGGAAATACCGGCAGAAATACTTTGAGTTCATTCCGGCGGCCATGGCGAGATCGTCCAGAGTAAGGCAGTCGGAGTAGGATGTTTCGATCAGCTCAAGCGCCTTTTTCAGATGTTCTATCCTCCGTCCGTCCTTCTGAGGTATGCTCTGTGATTCGGAATATAGATGCTTTTCCAGAACATATCCGAAGAATTCATAAAAGGAACCAATCACCCTGAGCTCATGGCCCTCTGCCCGAAGCTTCATCTGTTCAAACATGACAGAGGTGATCCGTGCAATCTCCGGGTCGTCTTCGGAAAAAAGTGGATTTACATCTATTGAGTCACTGCTGATCTTTTTTATAAGAAGTTCTCCTGCCTGGCTGGAAGTCGTGAGAGAGTCAAGGTTGAAGACGATGCATTCATAGAGGCAGTCTCTTGGTATCCCGCCGTGAAGAAGCCCGCCTTTTATAAAAATAATATTACCGGCTTTGGCGAGAAACTCATTTTCATTGATCTTCATCAGAAATTCGCCTTTCAATATGCGGATTACTTCGTATTCAATATGCCAGTGATAGGACATCTCGTACCGAGGGTGGGCAGGCCCCACATGATAAAACTCAAAAGGAAACTCAAACGTCCCGTGTTTCCTCTCCTCTCTGTAACTCATATACTTCATATCGGTAATATATCTCCTTTGTTCGTGTATTAGCTTCTTTTATGTACTTCTTGCCGTCTTATCTGTTCATTCACTGCTGAGATATACCAGGAAGCGGGGCAGTATCTCCTGACAGGACCGTAGTACGGCATCAGCACTTGGGCGGCGTTCTCTGCCGCCCTATTAATGCTACGCCGTACTCCGAGCGAAAGCGGGTTCCGGAAGGGGATACAGATCCGCTTCCGTACTTTCTCAGCAATGTACAAAAAGTGAATATTGTTATATTTTTATTCTATTATATCACGAGACAAACAAGAAGAATAGTATTATAATGAGAATCAAGAAACGATTCTTACACAATCTAAGAAGGAGGAATGTTATTATGGCAGAAAACAGATACGTGGGATCTTATCCGGTGATCGGCATCAGACCAACCATCGATGGAAGAAAGGGAGTCCTTGATGTCAGAGGATCTCTGGAAGAGCAGACGATGAACATGGCGAAGAACGCTGCAAAACTGTTTGAGGAGAATTTAAGATATTCAAACGGAGAACCGGTTAAAGTAGTCATCGCGGATTCCACGATCGGACGTGTCGGTGAAAGTGCTGCGTGTGCGGACAAGTTCAGAAAGGAAGGCGTTGACATCACACTGACAGTGACGCCTTGCTGGTGCTACGGCTCAGAGACAATGGATATGGATCCGACAACGATCAAGGCAGTTTGGGGACTGAATGCGACAGAGAGACCGGGTGCTGTATATCTTGCTTCCGTACTTGCTACACATGCACAGAAAGGTCTTCCGGCATTCGGTATCTATGGACATGATGTTCAGGATGCGGACGATATGACAATTCCGGAAGATGTAAAAGAAAAACTGTTAAGATTCGGACGTGCCGCAGTTGCAGCTGCTTCCATGAGAGGAAAATCCTGGCTGCAGATCGGCTCTGTTACAATGGGAATCGGAGGATCTATCATCGATCAGGATTTCATCGAGTCCTATCTCGGAATGCGTGTAGAGTCTGTGGATGAGGTTGAGATTATCCGCCGTATGACAGAGGGAATCTACGATGAAGCAGAATATCAGAAAGCTCTTGCATGGGCAAAAGAAAAATGCCACATCGGATTTGACAAGAACCCGG
>DWVT01000135.1 GCA_019120075.1 Candidatus Mediterraneibacter excrementigallinarum | reverse complement strand
ACTGCGAAAAAAAAGTGCAAATGATAATCTCGTCATTCACACTTTGGGCAATTTCAGCTTACCATAATATAGGGAAATTGTCAAAGGTGCCGTGTACCTTTATCACAGGTGCCGTGTACTTTGTCGAAGGTACACGGTACTTTCTTAAAATGTCGTCAGAATATTCTGTTAATTCATCTCATCATATAACAATATACGGGGGACGCCGGAGGAATATCTCTCCCGTTTTTCCGGTCAGATCAGCCATATCCTTCAGGCGGATCCGGAAAACTCCTATTTTCAGTCTGTAAAAGAAGAACTCAGTAAAATGCAGACCTCTTAGGCAGTCTCAGCACGCATCGCAGCGGCAGCCAGGTGTACACCAGGACTCCGGCGGCCCTGCATTCGCAGAAAACCCGTCAAATCAGTTGACATCACTTTACAGCAGTGTTATGATTTCATTAAATATAGAAACGTAGATAGAGGTTGCATTTTTCATTAGTAAGATGACGGATGTATCAGGAGCAGAAGAACTCATTCGAAAGGGAAAGATGCCGAAAGAGTAAAGAACCTGAAGCTTTATTCTTGGGCATGGCGTGAATAACGACATGACTGTCATCGCAGGATGGAGAGCTATCTGATCTATACGGAAAGGTATATTTTGGAACGGCGCATCTTGCCGTTTCTTTTATTGTTCACCAACAGTTAAGGAGGAAGAAAGAATGGCAATTTTTAAAGGCGCAGGCGTGGCGATCGTCACACCAATGAAAGACAATCTGGAAATCAATTACGACAAACTGGACGAGATGCTGGAAGAGCAGATCGCAGGCGGTACGGATGCGATCATCATCTGCGGTACCACAGGCGAGTCCGCTACAATGACAGAGAAAGAACACAGCGAGGCGATCCGTTTTGCCATCGAAAGAGTAAATCACAGGATCCCGGTCATCGCAGGTACCGGTTCCAACTGCACGAGAACAGCTATCGAGCTTTCCAAGGAAGCTGAAAAAGACGGAGCAGACGGACTGCTTCTTGTAACACCTTATTACAACAAAGCCACACAGAACGGTCTCATCGCTCACTATACCGCAATCTGCAACGAGGTGAAGATCCCTGCGATCCTGTATAACGTTCCAAGCCGTACCGGATGTTCCATTCAGCCGCAGACTCTGGCACGCCTTGTAAAAGACGTGGATAATATCGTAGGAGTTAAGGAAGCCTCCGGAAATATCGGAACAGTGGCAGAAATCATGCATCTGTGCGACGGCAACATTGATCTGTACTCCGGAAACGATGACCAGGTTGTACCGCTCCTCTCCCTTGGAGGAATCGGTGTAATCTCCGTTCTCTCAAATGTAGCTCCGGCTTATGTACATGATATGGTATATAAATATCTGTCAGGAGACAGGGACGGCAGCTGCAAGATGCAGCTTGATGCAATCCCGATGTGCAACGCGCTGTTCTGTGAAGTCAATCCTATTCCTGTAAAGGCAGCACTGAACATGATGGGCAAAGAGGTCGGGCCGCTCCGCGCACCGCTGACAGAAATGGAGGACGCGCACAAAGAAGTGCTCCGCAAGGCAATGACGGATTTCGGACTGCTGTAATTCTTCATAATTTCAAATCGCTTAGAAAAGGAACCAGGGACCTGATCAGATCTGATCAAGTCCCTGTGCTTTATCTTCTATCTTTTATCTTTTCTTCCCGTAAGACACCAGTCCTACCACTCCCGGACCCGCATGGGTTCCGATACTCGGACTCACATCATTTATCACTACATTGGTGAATCCCATATCTCTCACCATCTGCGCCACCGACTCCGCTTCGTCAAGACAGTCGCCGTGGAGCACTGCCACCATTCTGTCCTTGCCGTAATGCTCAAGATCCAGCGCAGCTTCCATCCGGCTGACAAGAGTCTTCAGCGATTTCTTTCTTCCCCTCACCGTCCCATCGGATTTCAGTTCTCCGGAAGCCGTTACGGTCAGGATCGGCTTGATATTCACAAGGCTTCCCACAACAGCCGTTGTCTTTGACACGCGGCCGCCTCTCTGAAGGTGATACAGATCATTAACTGTGAAAGACACATTGACATGATCGCGCTCTTCCATCAGGATGTCATAGACTTCGTCCATGCTTTTTCCCGCTTTCTGAAGCTCTATCGCCCGATACACGGATACTCCCTCACCCAGAGAGGCATTGAGAGAATCAAACACTCTGATCTTCCTCTCCGGATAATCTTCCATCAGCTCATTGGCCGTCATCATGACATTGTTGCAGCTCCCGCTGAGCGCACTGGAAAAGGCGATGTGGAGAATATCCTTCCCCTCCTTCAGTATCTTCTCAAAACGCTCTCGTATCACTGCCGGATTGTTTGCCTGAGATTTCGGCAGTTCGCCCTTCCTCATCGTTTCATAAAACTCATGAGGCGCCATATTCAGTTCATCTCCATATACCGTATCTCCAAATGAATAATACTGCGGGATAATGGTAAGTTCATTTTCTTTAATAAATTCCGGCAGCACGTCGGAATTTGAATCTGTAGTGATCACATATTCAGACATCGTTCTCCTCCTGTTGTTCTCAGTTTTTGCGTTCTGCCACATCAGACAGTCCGGCACTGATAAATATTATATCAACACGTTTCAGATACAACAAGACTGTTTCCCGTCATTTCTCTATTTTCCTTTTCAAATTGACAGAAGATTGCTTTCATGTACAAAGCTATGCACAGAGCATGAACTTTTCATGTCTTTTTTTGTCGATTTTTGCTGAATTTTGTAGAATTTTATTTTTTATGCTCTATTATCGTCTTTTTCCATATAAACTGAAAGTAGAAAAACAAACCACATCAGAAAGGAGGAACGCTGCCATGACAAAAAAGATCAGTCATTTATTGCTATCTCTTGGCATTCCGTCTACGAGACTTGGACACCACTATCTTTGTTATGCACTCGAGCTCTGTCTCAAGGATGAAGATTATCTCCTGGCAGTCTACAAGCTCCTTTATGTGGACGTTGCCAGACATTTCAACACGACCCGGGACAATGTCGAACACTGTATGCGTACCGCAGTTTCCCGCTGCTGGGACCGGGGAAACAAGGATCTTCTCTCCAATATCGCGGCATACCCGTTAATCGAAAAACCTACTACCGGAGAATTTCTCGATATCCTTTATCATTATCTGAGCCAGTGACCAAATGATCATCTCCGGCAAGTCCGGAAACGCAGTTCATTTCCGCAATCTCTTTTCAGCTCTCAAAAATGGAATCGGAATTTTTGACAACTTTCAAAGAAAATGATTGACAAATACCAATTTCCAAAGTATACTATACAAGTGGCTTGATTGAAACAGGCTGCTGTACAGGGGATTGGTCAAATGGTATGATAGGGGTCTCCAAAACCTTTGGTGGGAGTTCGATTCTCTCATCCCCTGCTCTAAAAGAGTTGGAAACGCTTGAAAAACAAGCATTTCCAGCTCTTTCGTTTTATCCGGGAAATCAAAGGGTATCAACCAGGGTATCAAACTGAATATCGCCGCGGGAAAGCTGTTACAGCTTTTGGGAATTTTCCCCTGTCACGGTTTACACCTTGAGCACGGTTCATACCCTTGCCCGATCACTTCATCCCGGCTTCCGGTAAACTCTTCCCTGTTTTTTTCTTTGATATCCTCCACACTGGAACAGTCCGGAAGGTGGAATTTATGTGTATTTGTATTAAGAATATACGTCTGCTCTGACTGTTCTTCCACTTCTCCTGTATCCGACGTCTTCTCTTCCTCTGTCGTCACCCAACTGTATCCTGTTGAATAGTCAATAGTGATATCCGGCTGAACATTGTAGACATAGACGTTAAAGCAAATGCCCCGGCCATCGTCCTCCACGGACTCTGCCTCCATCTGCACGCCGGATGCCACAAGATCCTCTCCTTCAAAGACCGGAGTGACCCGGTACATGACATGATTCTCTGTTTCGTGGACGTAATCAGCCACTTCATCTTCAAAAGGCAGCATTCCTTCTGTATTCATATACCGGGTCCCGGTGATCAGGTTCTCCTCGTTCGCATTTTCCCCTGAAAGCTGAAATCCGATCAGATGGCACCGGTTATAAAGATATCCGCCATCCACGACATCATGCTTTTCATTTTCCCACCCGGTCGGCGTCACATCACTGATGCTCTCCCGCTCTTCCGTTGGCATCAGATCCTCTCCGATACATGCCTGAGCCGTCCCGCACCTTCCCAGTTCATCCAGCTCGCTGTATTCCTCATAGGAGACTGTCGTCAGCTCTTCCTCTGTAAAATCCGGCTGATTATCATTGATTTCCACATAGGGCTCCCCGCTGTATTCCGGCACATCAGAGACAGACTCATATTCCTGCGTCTGATCTGACGCAGCTCCTGCTGCCATTTGTGTTTCTGTTTCCGCAGACGGCCCCGTTGCCCCGTCTGCCGGATCTGTCATTCCTTCGCAGGCTGTCAGAGCCAGCATGGCCGCCATCGTCACAGCCATTAACATTCTTTTCATCTTTTTCCCCTTACTTTCATTATTCTCCCGCATCTTTTCTCTCCCTTTCCTTTTCTTAAAATCGGACAGGGGAATCTCCTTTCTCCTATCCAATCAGAATGATATCTCGGGCAACTCACGGCAAAGCCGTTCGCTGTCCATTGGAATAAAGAGTTCCGCTCGCGGAACTCACGCGCCGAGCGCGGCCGCTTTAACGACAAATTCCCACTTCGTACGAGTGCGCATCCCGCGGAGCGTTTTGTTTGATAGGAAACGAAGTTTCCTGTTAAACAAAAAAACAGCCCAAGATAAATGTCACCTCGAGCTGTATTGCTGTCCCTTTCGGAGTCTTTCTCTTCCGGCGCCCTAACCGCCTGACTGAATTACTTCATGGCTGTTCTCCGTGTCTATCTTCTTCTCTGCTCCTGTCTCGGACCCGGTACTCTGACAGGAACGCGTACTCTGACAGGTTCTTTGATCAGTCCCGGAAACAATCCGTTCAGGACCTCTTTCAGTTTCTTTCCATAATCGTTATATAAGATAAACATATAAAAATAATATTTCAGCATATTCGAACCTCCTTTTTGTCTATGCAATGCATTTTAACAGAAGATTCCGAATCTGTCAGTGACTTTATCACTTATTTTAGAATTGTTTATACTTTCTTTATCCCTTTCTCACTTTTTTCTCTCATAGAGAAAACGGATATGCTCATACACTTCCTTAAAATCAATCCTGCAGTCTCCGTCCAGTACCCTGACCGGCAACACTGCATCAAATCCATAGACAGCAGGATAATCCTCCGTCTCGAGGTTTTCGAAAGAATCTCTGCCACAAAGTCCGGTGCTCCGTAAACGCAGCGATTAATGATCTTGTCCCTGTCGCAGACAATGATGACATCCGGCTGTACCATTGTCTTGTCATCACAGTCGATCTGCACATCCAGGGGCGAAATCATGGGGAGGCAGCTTCCTTTCTTCTCCAGCACATGACCGAGCATCTTTCCATTATACCCATTTTTCAATTTATTTTCACATAGTTTATCCATAAAATTTCCATAATGGAAATTTTGTGGATTCTTCCCATATATATTACAGCACTATTTTGCTGTTGCATTCACGATAAGAACTCTCTAAAATAAATACGGCAGAGAACAGTACGCACAAAACTGATGAAAACAGATAGGAGGGATCTCTCTTGAAGAATATATTTATCGTGGATGATGACGTCTGTATCGGCGACATGCTGGAGGAAGTACTCACCCGGGAGGGCTACGGCACGGCGCGCGCCTATTCAGGAACCGAAGCGCTCCTTTACCTCTCTTCAAACAGACCGGACCTGATCCTTCTGGATCTGATGCTCCCTGGCCTGAGCGGCGAGGAACTGCTTCCCCTGATCCAGGGCATCCCCGTCATCGTAGTCAGCGCAAAGGCCGAGGTGAGCAGCAAAGTGGATCTTCTTCTCGGCGGCGCTGCGGACTATATCACCAAGCCCTTCAATACAGAAGAACTGCTCGCCCGGATCACGGTTCAGCTCCGGAAATCATCGGCTTCTTCCACCCCAATACTGACCTATGATGAGATAGAACTGGATACGGATTCCCGCTCCGTAAAGGTAAAACGGATTCCGGTGCGGCTCACAAAAACAGAGTATGCGATACTGAAGCTCCTGATGCAGAATCCCTCCCAGGTTATCACCAGATCTGTCATGCTGGACCGGATCAGCGAGGACACGCCGGACTGCATGGAAAGTTCTCTCAAAGTCCATGTGAGTAACCTGCGCAGGAAACTGAAAGAGATCAATGGAAAGGATTATATAGAAGCTGTCTGGGGGATCGGATTTAAACTGAACGAAGATCTGATCTGAGCGGATCTGCAGACAGATATCCGACAATCTTTACTCTTTCTTTACCCTTTTCTTTACCGCTTTCTTAACCCCCGGCGGATAGAATAGGCACTGTCAGACAGATAGGAGCCGCATTTTCGGACCGCACTCCTTCTGTCAGAAAAAAGAAAAGGAGGAACCAGTAATGGAATACATTCTTACAGCAGACTCGCTGAGTAAACATTACCATCATTTCAAGGCACTCAATGATTTTTCCATCCATGTCCCGAAGGGCTCCATTTATGGCTTTGTGGGAAAAAACGGGGCCGGAAAGACTACTCTCATCCGCATCATCTGCGGTCTTCAAGAGCCCGCTTCAGGAAACTATAATCTTTACGGAGTAAAGAATACAGATTCCCGCATTGCAAAATGCCGCCGAAGGATGGGCGCAGTCATCGAGACGCCTTCCATCTATCTGGATATGTCCGCGAAGGAAAACCTAAAGGAACAGTTCCGTATCATCGGCCTGCCGGATTTCGACGGCATCCCGGAACTGCTGAAACTGGTCGGGCTGGAGAGCGCAGGAAAGAAAAAAGCGAAAAATTTCTCCCTCGGGATGCGCCAGCGTCTCGGGATCGCCATCGCCCTCGCCGGAGATCCGGACTTTCTCGTTCTGGATGAGCCGGTCAACGGACTGGACCCGCAGGGCATCATCGAGATGCGGGAGCTGATCCTGAAGCTGAACCGGGAACGGCAGATCACAGTCCTCATCTCCAGCCACATTCTGGATGAGCTCTCCCGTCTTGCCACGCACTACGGATTTATCGACGGAGGCCATATGGTAAAGGAGATGAGCGCAAAGGAACTGGACGCGGCATGCCGCAAATGCATCCGGGTACAGGTTTCAGACATCCGGGCGCTCACCCGGGTGCTTGACGATATGGAACTGGAGTACCGGGTCCTCTCCGATACAATGGCAGACATTTTCACCAGGGTCAATGTCTCAAAGCTTACTCTGGCCCTTGCTGCCCAGGGATGCGACGTCATCTCCATGACTGAGCGTGAAGAGAGCCTGGAGAGTTACTATATCAATCTGATCGGAGGGAAGAGCAATGAATAGACTGTTGGCTGCTAATTTTTCAAGACTGCTTAAAAGCAAGGCATTCTGGGTATGCTGCATTTATGCTTTTGTATACGGGATCTTCATGCAGGTCATGAACTATCTCACCACCACAGCTTCCGGGGAAGTCCCCCTGATCGACAACCTGTTCTTCTCGTTTTCCATTTTTACAGGGATCCTGCTGTCCGCGTTTGTCAGCCTGTTCCTGGGGACAGAGTACAACGACGGAACGATCCGGAACAAGCTGGTCATCGGACACACACGAGCGTCTATCTATCTGTCGAACCTGATCGTCTGCACTGCTGCAGGGATGATCATGTGTGCGGTCAATCTGGCGGTCTCCTTCGCTGTGGGCATCCCCCTGATGGGATCCTTTGACGCCAGCTCCCGGCTGGTATTTGCCACCTGTATCGGCATCCTGATCGCAGTCACCGCATTTGCCTCCATCTGCACACTGATCTCCATGCTGTGCCAGAACCGGGCTGTCGCTGCGGTGATCAATATTCTTCTCATCTTCACCATGCTTTTTATCTCCATCTACATCCGTGCATGGCTGGAGACACCGGAAACGATTTCTACTCAGTCTGTGGTCATGGATGAAAACGGAGTAAGTTCCGTGACTACGGAAGAAGTCCCGAACCCCATGTATCTGAGAGGAGCCAAGAGAGAAGTCTGCGAATTCATCAATGACTTTCTCCCCACGGGACAGACAGTGCAGTTTACCAACATGGAGGCAGAGAACATCCCGATACTGTGCGGCTATTCTGCAATAATTACGGCAGCCGTTGCCGGAGCGGGTATGACAGCTTTTAGAAAGAAGGATATTAAATAGACAGGGCGTCCGCCCCACAGGTGAACCCGAAGACACAGATTTGAAATAAGATCGGAGGTTATCATGGAATTCTGGCTGTGCGCCGTGATCGGCATTCTCATTATTATCATACTGCTGCTGACCGTCAAGGTCTTTCTCCTGCAAAAGTCCACAGATGAGATCAGAGAGGAGTTCGCCCTCAGGCTCACCGCCGATACCAACACTCTGATCGCAATTTCAAGCCGCGACAGCCACATGAGAAAGCTTGCAAAAGAAATTAATATAGAGCTGAATAAACTAAAAAAGGACCGCCATCGTTTTCAACAGGGCGATCTGGAGTTAAAAGATGCTGTAACGAACATTTCCCACGACCTTCGCACACCCCTGACAGCCATCTTCGGTTACCTTGATCTTCTGGAAAAAGAAAAAAACACCGGGGAAGCCCGCCGGTATATCCGGATCATCCGGGAACGGACGGAGGCTATGAAGCAGCTCACGGAAGAGCTGTTCCGCTATTCTATGCTGACCACAGCATCGGACAGCACGCCTGCCGAGCCGCTGGTGCTGAACCGTCTTCTTGAAGAAAGTATCTCCGCTTACTACGGAGCGCTGAAACAGAACCGGATCACTCCCCGGATCGATCTGCCTCAAGCAGAAGTAAAACGTATGCTCAACCGGAACGCCTGCTCCAGGATCTTCGGGAATCTGCTCAGCAACGCCATAAAATACAGCGACGGCGACCTGGATATCACCCTGAGGGAAAACGGGGAGATCATCTTCTCCAACCACACCGCTCAACTGGATGAAGTCCAGGCCGGCCGTCTGTTTGACCGGTTCTATACTGTGAATACCGCTTCCGCCGGTTCCACAGGACTTGGGCTCTCCATCGCCCGGACACTGACTGAACAGATGGGCGGGACTATCGAGGCAGATTATAAGGATCATATCCTGTCTGTCCGTATCTTTTTTCCTGCTGCCGACATGTCCCGGGGTTCTGAGTCCTGAGCTCCCGGGACAGAATCTTATATCAATCTCTTCCGGACTTCAGACTGATCCTTCAGGATTCTTCCTCGGTATCCTGGATCAGCAGGGAATCAAGCTCTTTCATATCACTGTCATCGATCTCATAATCTCCGCGGTCATTCTTTCTCACATGGAGAGTCACGTCCTTTGCCTCACCGTACATCATCCCGTCATTTATCCCGTCGGAGAGCACCTCATAATAGATTTCATAAACCTGAGCCTGCATTTCTTCGTCTGTGGGCATCTCTACTCCGCCCATCACACTGTCCGTCACCTGATCCGCATACTCCTGGGCTTTCTGACGAAATGCCTCGTATGTATCCGTAAACAGTGTCACAGGCTTCACTTTGACAGGGACGCTGTAACTCCCATCCTCCTCACGGACCGCCTCCCCGACAGTATAACTGACGTGTTCTGCAAGCTGTGCAAAGAGTTCCCGGTATTTGGGCTTCAACTCTTCCGGCATGGGGGAAGATGCAAACTGTTCCATGGTGGCGTCCAGGTTGTCCTCAAAAATCTGCCCTGCCTCTTCTTCTGATACTCCTGTGATCTTCACATAAGCTTCTGTCTGATTTTTATATGATGCATCCAGCACTGCCTGCACATATTCCACGGGATCAAACCGGTTCATATACAGCCAGATCCCGATAACCGCGGCGATGGAAACCAGTATCAGCACAGCCGCTGTGATCAGGATCTTTCTCTTTTTTTCTGTCATTTTTGACTCCTCCTCTTTTCTGTTTCCGGCACATTATGCCGTGCGCGATCATTATATCATCGCCATTCCGAGAAAAAAGAAGAAGTGTGTCGGATACGGAAAGCTCCAGCCAGTTTATCCAGTATCCTGTCCACCGCCTTTACCATATGTCCCATCCGAGACGGTTGTCACGTATCTCATCATACTCATGTCCGGCATTTTTCCAGTCTTCGGGCGTCCATGACGCAAAGCCTGGTGTTTCAAATCCTTGCTATTATATACGATTTCATATCTTTGATCACTTTATTAATTCTCTCCTTCTTTATACTGTCTTTATCTCCTGATCATTTCTGATATTTACAGTTCTTCTCCGTTTGTCCGGATCATATCACGATACCAGTAAGCGGAATCCTTCCAGATTCTTTTCTGGGTACGGTAATCGACATAGATCAGTCCGAAACGCTCCGCATATCCGCTTGCCCACTCAAAATTATCCATCAGCGACCACTGGAAATATCCTCCCACTTCAATCTCGCCCGCCGCTTTTTTCAATTCTCTCAAATACCTTGCCAGGAAATCAATCCTGTTAGGGTCATGCACTTTTCCGTCAACAGACACCACATCATGGCATGACATCCCGTTCTCCGTGATATAGATTGGTTTTCTGTATCGTTCATATAAAAACTTCGGTCCCCAGTAGAGACACTCCGGAGTGACCGGCCAGCTCATGGCCGTTTTGGGAAATCCTTCATACCTCACGGTATCTTCCGGCCTTCCGTCCGTTCCCATCCGGATGCACCTTCCATTGTATATATTCTGTCCATATATATCTATCGGCTCAGAGATCAGTTTCATATCCTTCTCCGTGATTTTGGGCAGATAGGGCTCAAACTGTTTCATTCCTTCCTCCGGATACTCTCCCAATATCACCGGATCTGACCACCACGACACACTCCAGGTCCAGTTGTCCATATTTTCCGGAATGGAAAACAGCATCTGCCTTGCAGCCTCTATATCTTCCTCTTTCTCCGATTCCGGATAGCACATGGATCCAGTGGGAGCGTACCCGATGACAAGGGGCTGTTTTCCGTACTGACGGAGCATCTGCACTGCATAGCCGTGCGCCTTCAGCGCATTGTGGGCTATTTCAAAGACGTCGCGGAGAGGAGCTTTAAGCCCCGGAGCATGTTCCCCTCTCAAATAACCAAGGCCTACGAAACACTGCGGCTCATTCAGGGTGAAAAAATATCTGACTCTGTCGCTGAACCGTTCAGCAGCAAGTTTTGCATACTCGCCAAACCATCTGACACTCTCCGGGTTCATCCAGCCGCCGCGTTTATAGAGCTCGTAGGGCATTTCCCAGTGATAAAGCGTAAGATAAGGTTCAATCCCCGCCTCCAGCAGGGCATCGATCAGATCACTGTAAAACCTGACCCCCTCTTCATTCACCCGGCCCGTACCTTCCGGAAGGACACGTGCCCAGTTGACCGAAAAACGATAAGCCTTCAGCCCCATTTCTTTCATCATGGCAACATCTTCCCGGAATCTGTGATAATGATCACACGCGACATCTCCGGTATGCCCTCCGGCGATCCTCCCAGGTTCTTTTGTAAAAACATCCCATATATCCGTTCCTTTTCCGCCTTCTTCTGCCGCCCCTTCTATCTGGTACGAACTTGTGGCGGCTCCCCATGCAAAATCTTTAGAAAATCCCATAGTCTCCTCCTTTACGCTATATCCAAAACAGACCTGCAGATTTGTTAGTAAAATTTCATTAATCAGAATATAGCATTTTCTCTTTTTATCCTCAATAAATTTCTTTACTTCTTCTCGTTTTCATTGTTTTACACAAATCTTTTTCCAATATCTTCTCATTTTAACTTATTAATTATTAACTTTTACTTAACAGGATTAGTCAGGAAAACTTTTCAGAATAGATCAGAATATTTTTGTTATAGAACCAAAAAAAGAAGGCTCTGAAATTTTTCTTTTCAGAGCCTTCTCTTATTTGTCTGCCTTTATCAGCCTGTCCCGTCATTGTCCGCTGTCGTTTCCAGGTGAACGTTTTCGCCCCGTCCTCCTTACTGATCAAACCGGATCCGGATATATGACTTGATTTCTTCCACGCACTTCTGGAAGCCCAGTTTGCCGCTGTTCAGACACAGATCGTAGTTTCTCGCGTCAGCCCACTCATGTCCGGTGTGATATCTGTAGAAATCTCCCCGGTAATTGTCGGTCTTTTCAATATACTTCTGCATCTCTTTCTCATCCATACTGTGGCGCTCCATAGCGCGGTCCAGGCAGAACTTTTTATCCGCATGGACAAAGACGCTCACCACGTTGGGGTAGTCTTTCAGAATATAATCCGCACATCTACCGATGATCACGCAGGATTCCTTTGCGGCAAGTTCCTTGATAACTTTTGCCTGATAATTGAACAGGTTGTCATCGGAAACGAAATCCCGGTCTTCCGGCGGGAGCAGTTCTCCGTCATAAGGACGGCTCAGGATCTTGAACCATCCCGCGTGGCGGATCTTCTCGTCCGACATGCCGAACAGACTCTCATTGATTCCGCTGTCCTCGGAGGCCATGCGCAGGATTTCTCTGCTGTAGCAGTTGATTCCCAGCTCCTTTGCGAGCATCGCGGCGATGGTCTTTCCGCCGCTGCCGTACTGTCTTGATACCGTGATAACGATGTTCCTCATAGTGATACGCCCCCTTACTCGCCCAGATATGCTTTCTTTATAGAATCGTCCTCAAGCAGGTCTTTTGCCTTTCCTTCCAGAACGATGTTTCCTGTTTCAAGGACATATGCCCTGTCAGCGATAGACAGCGCCTTTTTCGCGTTCTGCTCCACCAGGAGGACCGTGGTCCCGCTCTCGCTCACCGCCTGTATGATATCGAAGATCTCATTTACCAGGATCGGGGAAAGACCCATGGAAGGCTCATCCATCAGGATGATCTTCGGCTTCGACATCAATGCTCTTCCCATTGCGAGCATCTGCTGCTCTCCACCGCTCAATGTCCCTGCCATTTGATTCTTCCTCTCCTCCAGACGTGGAAATCTCTTATATACATTGGCAAGACTCTCTTCGATCTCGCTCCTGTCTTTCCTGGTGTAGGCACCCATCTTCAAGTTTTCGTAAACGCTCAGTTCCGCGAAAACCCTTCTTCCTTCCGGCACATGCGCCATTCCCATGGACACGATCTTGTGCGCCGGAACCCTGGTGATATCTTTTCCTTCAAAAATAACCTGTCCTCTCTTCGGAGAGAGCAGTCCTGTGACCGTGTGCAGGATCGTGGTCTTTCCCGCTCCGTTGGCACCGATCAGCGCGATGACCTCACCCTGGTTTACCTCGAAGGATACGCCTTTGATCGCCTGGATGACGCCGTAATATACTTCCAAATCTTTTACTTCAAGCATTGCCATAGCCGTTTCCTCCTACTCTCCAAGATATGCCGTGATAACCTGCGGATCATTGAGCACGGACGCCGTATCTCCCTGTGCGAGCACCTCGCCGAAGTTCAGCACCGTCAGTTTCTCGCAGATCCCGCTGACCAGTTTCATGTCATGCTCGATCAGAAGGATGGTCATGTGGAACTTTTCTCTCACAAACTGGATCATTTCCATCAGTTCCCCGGTCTCGTTGGGATTCATTCCCGCAGCCGGTTCATCCAGGAGCAGAAGCTTCGGTTCCGTCGCGAGCGCCCGCGCGATCTCCAGCCTTCTCTGCTGTCCGTATGGAAGGTTTGACGCAAGATAATCCGCATGGTCTGCAAGATCAAATACTCTCAGCAGCTCCATTGCCTGCTCATTCATCTCTTTTTCCACTTTCCGGTATCCGGGAAGTCTTAATATTCCCTCTATTGTTGAGTAGTGGTGCTTGTTGTGGAGTCCCACCTTGACATTGTCAAGCACACTCAGTTTTGAAAACAGACGGATATTCTGGAATGTCCTGGCGATCCCGGCCTTGCTGATATCAATCGTCTTCTTTCCAGTGATATCCTGTCCGTCCAGTATGACCTTTCCCGCATCCGGTTTATATACTCCTGTCAGAAGGTTGAACACTGTCGTCTTGCCGGCACCGTTGGGTCCGATCAGTCCGTAGAGCTGTTCCTTTTCAATGGAAATGTCAAAGCCGTTCACAGCTCTCAATCCACCGAATGAAATGCCCAGATTCTTTACATCCAGTAATGCAGCCATTATTTTACAACCTCCTTTTTCTTCTTTCCGAAGGAAAGGTACTTTTCTCTCCACTCAATGGACTTGGGCGCCCAGTTGAAGAGCATCATGAGGATCAGGACGATCGCGTAGATCAGCATACGGTAATCGGAAAGTCCTCTGAGCAGCTCCGGGAGGAGGGTCAGGATGACTGCCGCTATCATGGAGCCTCTGATATTTCCGATGCCGCCGAGCACAACGAATACAAGGATATTGATGGACATGTTATATCCGAAGTTGTTCGTGTTTGCCGTCAGTGTGGAAAGGTTATGGGCATACAGCACGCCCGCCCCTCCCGCAAGGGCTGCAGATATGGTAAACGCCATCAGTTTATATTTTGTGATATTGATTCCAACAGACTCCGCCGCAATGCGGTTGTCGCGGATCGCCATGATCGCGCGTCCGTCACGGGAATTGATCAGGTTGATCACAATAAACAGTGTGATCAGGATCAGGATCACTCCGATCAGGAACGTGGAATCCTTCGGGGTTCCCGTGATTCCCTGAGGACCGTTTACAAGAACCTCTCCGTCCGGCTCCATATTCAGAGCCATTACGTCCTTTGTGGAAAAGTGGAATCCGTTGGAGTCCCTTCCGATGAAAACCACATTGACCAGGTTCTTGATGATCTCGCCGAATGCCAGTGTAACGATAGCCAGGTAATCACCTTTCAGACGGAGTACCGGAATTCCGATAATGATTCCGAACACCGCCGCAACGGCGATCCCGATCAGAAGGGCAAGGATGAAACGCAGCGTTCCGTTTTCGATCACATCCTTCATGCATTTGGAGAAAAACGCGCTGGAAAACGCTCCCGCGCACATAAAGCCTGCGTGTCCCAGGCTCAGCTCACCGAGAATTCCGACCACAAGGTTCAGCGAAACAGCAAGGATGATATAGATGCACAGCGGCACCATCAGTCCTTCCAGAAGACTTGAAACGCTTCCTGTACTGATCAGCGTCTGCATCACAATAAACGCAACGATAACAATCCCGTAAGTGATCAGATTGTTCTTTGTATTTTTGTTCATATTCTTTATCTTCTTCATCTCGACCTTCACCTACACTTTCTCCTGAATCTGTTTTCCAAGTATACCGGTAGGCTTCACAAGAAGCACGATGATCAGAACGGCAAACACCAGAGCGTCCGCCATCTGTGAAGAGATATAGGCTCTTCCCAGGATCTCGATGATCCCAAGGAGAAGTCCTCCGATAAATGCTCCCTGGATCGAGCCGATCCCGCCGAATACTGCCGCGACGAAAGCTTTGATACCGGGCATCGCTCCGGTATATGGTGTCAGGCTCGGGTAAGCAGAACAGAGAAGCACGCCCGCGATCGCTGCCAGAGCGGAACCGATCGCAAAAGTCAGCGCGATCGTGCCGTTCACGTTGATTCCCATAAGCTGTGCTGCCCCTTTATCCTCGGAGACAGCGCGCATTGCCTGCCCCGGCTTTGACTTCTGCACGAAAGTGACCAGCACTGCCATGATGATGATACACACCACGATCGTAACGATGGTCACGCCGGAGATGCTCATAGCTCCGTCCGCGAGAGTAACGCCTTTCCATTTGACCACAGAACTGAAAGTCTGGGTATTCGCTCCGAAGATCAGAAGCGCCAGGTTCTGAAGCAGGTAGCTGACGCCGATCGCAGTGATCAGAACAGCCAGCGAGGAAGACGCATTCCTCAGCGGTTTGTAAGCGATCCTCTCGATCAGGACACCGAGCACCGTACATCCAACTACCGCAACAAGTACGGCAGCAAAAGGCGGCAGGCCTGCCTGGGTCATACTCATCAGGGCGATGTAAGCACCTACCATGATAATATCTCCATGGGCAAAGTTCAGCATCTTCGCTATTCCGTACACCATGGTGTATCCCAGGGCAATGATCGCATACACACTTCCAAGACTCAATCCGTTAACTAAATACGATATAAAGCTCATAATCATTCCCTCTCATCTATATTGTATAGTTTTTCGAATATCAGTTAATTATAGCATACTCCCGCCGTCCCTGGCAATAACAAAAATCGAGTCCGCTCGGTTTTTGTTTAACAGTTCCGCCATGAAATCCTTTTCTAAAACCGGACAGAAAAAAAGCACCTCCCGGAAGAGTAACCAAATCTCTCCCGTCAGTGCTTTTATCCGACAATACAATTTTATGCTATCTTTGAATAATCAATAACCTTATTCATTCCCGGTATACAGCCTGTAGATCTCCGGATCCACAACCTCCTGGATCTCCTCATATACCGGCTCACTTGCCTGGATCATCTCTTCCCTGACAGAGCCGTCCAGCGTGATGATCTCGGTTCCGCTGTCCCGGATGGTCTGGATCCTGTCGTCGATCCTCTCATCGGACTGCTCTCTCGCATATTCCTTTGCGATCTCCTCCGCTTTGATCAGGATCTGCTGGTCTTCCTCCGGAAGATCTTTAAAGAAATCCTCGCTCACCACAAGAGAGATAAGGTGAGGCACATGATTCGTCTCAACGATATAGTCCTGCTGCTCATAGAGGCGGTTGGACACGATAACTTCATAAGGATTCTCCTGAGCGTCAATGGTATGCTGCTGAAGTCCGATATAGACTTCGCTGAAGTTCATCGGCGTCGGATTTGCCCCCAGCTGCTGCCAGAAAGCGAGCTGATAGGCATCTTCCATGGTCCGGATCTTCTGTCCTTTAAAGTCAGAGAACTCCCTGACAGCCTTGTTCGTGGACATGACGCGGAACCCCTGATCCGCATATCCCAGGAGTTCAAATCCAGATTCCCGGTAAGACTCCTGCATCTTTTCCAGGAATTCCGGCTGATCCACTGTCTCCCTGACCGACTCGATGTCGCTGAAGATACAGGGCGCGTCGAACACTGCCGTATCGTCGATAAAGCTGACCTGAGGCGCTGTGTTCTGGATCACAAACGGGATATCCCCGTCATAACAGCTCTCCAGAAGTTCCCGGTCTCCGCCAAGCACACTGTTGGGATAGACCGTGATCTTGATCCTTCCTTCGCTGAGGCGGTCCACTTCCTCAACGAACTTTTCCGCATAGATCTGGGTCACTGTGTCCTCCGGGCTCGCCGTTCCCAGCGGATACGCGTACCGCTGCTCTCCAACCTTCCCGGAGGCGCATCCCGCCAGAACTCCGGCCGCGGCAAGCACCACAGCAGCCGCAAAAATATTTTTCTTTCTCATAACTGTCTCCTTCCGTATAAACCCGCCGTTACAGCAGCGCCAGGCTGACCGCCGGAACAAATGTGATGATCAGAAGCGCCACAAGGAAATACAGGATCATAGGCAACGCATGTTTTGCGATCTCCATAAGGGGCACCTCCGTAAGCGAACTTGCCACAAACAGATTGACTCCGATAGGCGGAGTGACAAAACCGATTGCAAGGTTCACCACCATCATCACACCGAAATGGATCGGATCCATCCCGATGGACTCCACGATCGGGAGAAGGATCGGTGTCAGTATAAGAATCGCAGGCGTCGTATCCATGACCATTCCCACGATCAGCAGGAATCCGTTGATGACAAGAAGAAGGATCACAGGATTCGTAAAGTGGGCCAGGATCCATGTGCTGATCGCCTGAGGAACCTGCATCAGAGTCAGCACTCTTGAAAATGCGATCGCCGCCGCAAGGATAAACAGGATCGGAGCATAAGTGCGTATGGACTCCACAAGGATCGCCCAGATGTCCTTCACCTTAATCGTCTTATAGACCAGCATACTGATCAACAGTGCATAGAACACGGAAATGACCGCTGCCTCTGTCGGAGAAGCGATTCCTGTGTAGATGCAGCCAAGGATGATGACCGGGCTCAGAAGAGCGAACGCGCTGTCCTTCAATACACGGAACAGCCCCCGCTCATGGAGCGCGCCGACTACCACCATCTTCTTTTCCTGGTCTTCACCGTTTTTCTTGCAGTAGTAGAATGCATAGACCATCAGGAGCCCGCCGATCAGAAGTCCCGGGATGATGCCGGCGATAAACAGGTCGCTGACGGAAGCCCCCGAAGCGGACCCGTACATAATGAAGGGGATACTGGGCGGTATGATAACTCCCAGTCCTCCTGCCACGGCTACCAGAGCAGTGGTAAATTTCTTATCGTACCCCATCTCGATCAGGATCGGGATGGTCATGCTTCCTACTGCCGCCACAGTCGCCGGTCCGGAACCGGAGATCGCTCCGTAAAACAGACAGGTCACGATCACGGCACAGGGCATGCCCGCCGTCCTCTTCCCCATGAAATAGGCAAACACATCAAACAGTTTTCTTGAGATTCCTCCCCGGGCCATGATGATCCCGGACAGTACGAACATGGGCACCGCAAGGAGCGGGAAACTGTCAAGTCCTCCCAGCATGGATCGTATCACATAGGTCGCGCTTGCCGTAAACGACGGATCCACCGCCCCGGGAAGCACGGAAACAATCCCAAGCGAGATGGAGACCGGGATCGCGATGACCAGGCACACGACAAAAATAATAAATAAAACAACAGCCGACATCTCACTCTCCTCCTTTCCGGCGCACTGAATTGAACTCCGCGATCCACCTCTGAAGTACACGGATCGCAGAAAGGATAAATCCTACCAGGGGCGCTGCCTGTACATAATACATCGGAATCTCCATAGCCGGACTTGTCTGCCCGTTTGCCACGGCGGACATCAGATATTTCCACGCAAACGGAATCAGATAAAGGAACAGGATCAGTTCAAACGTGTGGTTTACCACCTTGAACATCGCCTTGCCGCGTTTCGGAAACAGCGCGACAAACTGTTCGATCTTGATGGAAATACATTTTTTCGTACAATAGCTGACGCTCAAAAATCCTGCCCAGATAAAAATATACCTGGTCAGCTCCTCAGACCAGGACAGCGAGGCGCCAAGCACATATCTGCAGAACACCTGCACTCCCATGATCACCGCCATGGCTGCAAGAGCAGCCACCAGGAGTACCTCTTCCAGATACTCGTCAATCCAGTTAATTGCTTTTTTCATAAAAATTCTCCTAATTAAAGGGAGACGAGAAACATCTTCATCTCCCATTTCATTCGCGAAAATCAATATAAGATGATTATACTTAAAGGCTCTTGTGAAGAAGTCCCAGAACAGTCTGCAGATCCTCCGCTCCCATCTGTCCCGGTGCGGAAGCCTTTCCTACTGCTCCGAATGTCAGCGCGGAGCCGAACACCTCTCCGCACAGGCGGCTGATCACGCCGGTTCCAGACATGGACATGGTAATGATCGGGCGGTCTGCATACTCTGTCGCCATCTCCTCTGTCGCACACAGAAGTGTCAGGACATCCTTCTTGCTCTGCGGCATTACCGCGATCTTCGGGATATCCGCTCCCAGATCCTGCATCTTGCGGAGTCGGGATACGATCTCATCCTTTTCCGGAGTCTTGTGGAAATCGTGGTTGGAAGCAACTACTTTCACACCGCACTCATGAGCTGTCTCAACAACAGCTTTTACTGCATCGTCCCCTGTGAAAGCCTCGATATCGACCAGATCGATCAGACCTGTCTTTGCCGCTTTCTGGTTCAGCTCAACATATGCGTCTGTCTCGATCGCTTTCTCTCCGCCTTCTTTGGATGTACGGAATGTAAACAGGATCGGCGTATCTCCAAGCACATCTCTGAGCGCTTTCATCGTCTCCTCTGTTTTTCCGAAGTCAAAGATATCTTCGTACCAGTCCACACGCCACTCGACCACGTCTGCAGCTGTCGTCTTTATCGTCTCCGCCGCTTTAAGGATCTCTTCTCTTGTAACTCCCACGATGGGAACACAGATCTTCGGAATACCTGTTCCGATCTCTACATTTCTTACTTTTACCGGATTCATTCTTATTCTTCCTCCTGTCAGTGAATTTGATACTTTTACGCTGCAGTTCACACTGTACTCAAAGACAGCTGTAAACCGCGCCTTTTTAACCACAGGAAGGCAGCGTCACGAAACGGCGTTTTCCGCGCCGCCCCGGCCTGCTGCCTCTTTTCAATTCTGTTTATTATTTGGATGTGTCTGCGTTTTTCAGCAGGACTCCATATCTTGCGTTGACGAACAGCGCAAGAAGGATACCGATGACAGTGATCACGATATTCATGATTATAACACCGGATGCAGTCATATTGGAAGCCGCTGTCAGGATCGTGTAGTTACAGAGACTGGACGCGATCATAACGAGGCTGGTAAGTGTACCTTTGATCTTCGGGAACAGATCGTTTGCAACAGCTGTCGCCATCTGAAGCACTCCGCCGGCTCCTGCGTAACCGATCACGAATGCACCTACATAGCAGATCATCGGGCTCTTGATCATGTAAACAAGAACCAGCATTATCAGTGAGATCGCCGGATAGATCACCAGGAAACGTACCTGTTTGAACTTTGTGATCAGGGCGCTTGTAACAAACAGAGCAACAAGTGTTCCTGCAGAATAATATGTCTGCATCATGGAAACATCTTCAGATGCGATGCCTGCAACTTCTGTACCGAATGTCTGCGCACAGTTCAGCCACAGCTGGAATGTAGCAGTACATGTGAAACCGATCAGGATCAGGGCAACACTTTCTACTGAGAAGTGAGCGCTCTTTAAGTTGTTCAGGAAGGACTCGCCTTTTCCTACACCCTCAACCTTCGGAAGGGGAGCAAAGATAGCAAGTACGCCAAGTACTGCGATCACAATACCGCATACCAGAGGAAGCGTCAGGTAAGACATAGATGTTCCTACACAGAGTCCCAGGAAGAACGGCAGGAGAAGCTGCGCAACAGAGATGAACAGCTTGATTCCCATTGTCGCGATACCTGTGTATTTGTAGATGATCTCTGCAACTGCCGGATATGTAGCTGTATCAAGGAAGGAGTTTGCGATACCTCCGAGAACTGCTGCCACATATGCGATAGTCATATTCGGTGAGAATGCGATACCAACGAAAAAGATCACATAGGAGAAGCATCCGATCAGGACAGAGATCCTTCTTCCGAATTTGTCAGACAGCGGGCCTGCAAACGGAAGGGAGATCAGACGTCCCAGTCCCAATGCTGCGGCCACTGCCGTAACACTCATTACACCGCTCATACCCCACTGCTCTGCAAGAAGTTCTTTTACTACCTGCTGGCTTAAGATAGAGCATCCGATACCATGGATAAAATAGTTTAAATAAAGGATAAGCGCGCTTGGCACATATTTCTTATTCATGTTTTTTATTTCCCTCTCTTTCCTCTCTCTTTATCTTTTAGTCATATTTGATGTCGAGGACTTCTTTCATATGATCGATCGGCATGTGCTTGCCTGTCCACAGATAGAACGCTGCATCCCCCTGGAAGAGCATCATTCCGAGACCGTTCATCGTCTTGCGGCATCCTGCCTCTTTTGCCATCTTCAGAGTCAGAGTCTCTCTCGGAGCGTAGATCGTATCTGTCACGATCAGATCCGGGCGGAAGAAAGATTTATCCGGGATCACGGACTGTCCCTCAAGGGGTTTCATTCCAACGCCTGTTGCCTGTGCGAAAAGATAGCTGTCTGCGATCTCTTCTCTTAATTTCTCTTTGTCATCCAGATCGTACAGATTTACGATACAGTCTGTGTTATTGCGGATCGTCTCCACTGTCTTCTCCGCTGCCTCCCAGAATTTATCTTTGATGTTGAAGATAGAGATCTCTTTTACTCCGTCAAGAGCAGCCTGCACCTCGATTGCCTTTGCAGCTCCGCCTGCGCCTGCAATAGTCATCTTCTTTCCGATCACATCAATGTCATTGTCTTTTAAGGACTGCATGTAACCGATACCGTCTGTGATGTGTCCGATCAGCTTTCCGTTGTCGTTCACGATAGTATTTACTGCACCGCACATCTGAGCTGCCGGTGAAAGCTCATCCAGATACTGTCCTACAACAGTCTTATTCGGCATGGAAATGTTGGATCCTACCATTTTTAAAGCACGAAGACCTTTGATGGCGTCCTCAAGAGTGCTGTTGTCTACCTCAAATGCAAGGTAAGCATAATCAAGTCCCAGAGTCGCGAACGCCTCGTTGTGCATTGCCGGTGAACTTGAATGTCTGATCGGGTAAGCCATCAGGCCGATCAGTTCTGTGTGTCCTGTGATTCTCTCTGCCATGATTTTTTCTCCTTTTTTAAATATTGTTGATTGTTGCTCTTGTTTGTTAAATATCAAACAACCTCTCTGACTTTATTATACGCAATTATATATTATAGTTCCAATATATCTTTTTAACTTTTTTGATAGTTTTAAACTATCATTTATAGTATAATACTACAAAAGGGAGTTTTTTAGAAAGGAGCAGAGCCATGACACTGAATCAGCTTATCTACTTTCAGACTGTTGCCCGCTGCCAGCATTTCCGCCTCGCGGCCTCTGAACTTAACATCTCTCAGCCGTCCCTGAGCCACTCCATCTCCAACCTGGAAAAGGAACTCGGGATCATTCTGTTTGAGCGGAAAGGCCGCACGGTCACACTCACAAAATATGGAAAGATCTTCCTCGAGCATACAGACCGGATCCTTGATGACGTCCGGCTCGCAGAGAAACATATGAAAAAACTCTCGGGAAATTCCGGACATGTGGATATCGCCTACGTCTTCCCCCTTGCCGCCAGGTATATTCCCCACACAGTCCGACGATTTCTCGCCGGAAATAATAATGAAAATATCAGTTTCAGTTTCCGCCAGACTTATACCGCCGAGATGGTAGCCGGACTGAAATCAGAGCAGTACGATGTCATCTTCGGTTCCTATGTGGAAAATGAGCCGGAAATCCAGTTTGTCCCGATCCTGAACCAGGAAATGATCATCATCACGCCTCTGGGCCATCCCCTCGCCCGTAAAAAGGCGCCCGTACTGAAAGACCTGGAACGCTATCCCCTGATGGGATATGACAGGACTTCCGGTCTGGGACGTTTTACCAGACGGACTTTTGACGCCTATTCGATCACCCCGAATATTGTATGTGAATCACCGGATGAAAACGCCATTGCATCACTTGTGGCGGAAGACTTCGGCATCGCTCTCGTAGCGGATGTGGATATACTGGATCACTTTCCTCTGGAAAAGCTCCATTTAAGCGATGTCAGCCTGAGACATACCGTATACATGGGATACCTGAAGGATCATTACCAGATTCCTGCTGTCAGGAATTTCATTTCTTTCATTAAAAAGGAAGGAACACGGCTGGATACCTGAGCGGCAGTCCTCTGTCCTGCCCGGGATTTTCCCCATCTCCGCCGGTCCTCCCGGCGGGACTTTACATCCCGCGATTTCTGACATATTCCGCGAACCGGTGCACCAGGGGCGGCTGAAACGTGTCTCTGGATCTCGCCATATATACATATCTCTTTTCATGCTGATTGCGGAGCGGAACAATATCCACACTGAGCTGACTTAAGACCGGGATCTCCGGCATCACTGCAATCCCGAAATTCTGTGACACCAGTCCCGCCATACACCCGTCTTCCTCGATTTCATAGGCGATCTCCGGCTTCACCTTTATCTGTTCAAACATCCGGTCCACAACCGGCCGAAGACCGCTGTTCGGCGTATAAAAGATCTGCGGATAAGCCGCCGCCTGTTCAAGATCTATGGCCTTTTCATAGGAAAGCGGATGTCCTTTCGGGACCACAACGACCAGATTCTCCGTCCCCACAGGCGTAAACTGGATTCCGCTTTCCTTCTCCGCCATGGAGCAGAACCCGATATCATACTTTTCCTCCTTCAGACCCTGTATGATATCGGAGGTATTTCCCACCGTGAAATGGAACTTCACCTTCAGTTCTTCGTGAGTACGTATAAAATCACTGACCAGCGACGGGACAAACTCGCTTCCAAGCGTATAGATGTACCCCAGTTCGATCACGCCCTCCGTCTGACCTGTCAGAGAACGGACCTTTTTCACACCGGCGTCCAGTGTTTTTATAGATTCATCCACATATTCCCGGAAAATCTTACCGTATTTTGTCAATGTTATATTCCTTCCCTGCTTCTCAAACAGCTTTGTCCCCAGTTCCGTCTCAAGAGCTCCGACCGCATGGCTGAGAGTCGGCTGAGAGATCCCGAGTTCCTCCGCCGCCTTCGTATAATGCTCCACTTCTGCGAGCTTGGAAAAATAATGCAGCTGATTCAGATTCATATGATCACCTCTTTGTATAAAATATCACAAATTATTAACTATTTCTATAGATTCCATCAAAAATATGCATTTGTTTTATACGATAATTTCTTTTATAATACAGCTTGTAAACGGATTGTTAAGCAAAAGACAATACGCCCGTTTTTCAACAACCTCTCTATTTAACAACCAATAACCGAAATCATTATCATTCAGGAGATTAAGACTATGAAGAAAGAGTACAAACACATTTTTGAACCTTTCACCGTTCGCCGCATGACTCTGAAAAACAGGATCATGATGACTCCTATGGGAACAAACTACGGTGAGCAGAGCGGAGAGATGAGTTTCCTCCATATTAATTACTATGAGCAGCGCGCAAAAGGCGGCACAGGTCTGATCATGGTAGAGAACGCCAGTGTTGACTCTCCGGAGGGCTCCAACGGAACAACACAGCTCCGCATCGACCATGACAATTACATTCCCCGTCTTTTCAAACTGACCGAGACGATACACAAACACGGAACCTGCATTGGAATCCAGTTAAACCATGCCGGCGCTTCCGCGCAGTCCGCCCGTACAAACATGCAGCCGGTATCCGCGTCCAATATCCCGTCCAAAGAAGGCGGCGAGATTCCGCGTCCGCTGGAGAAAGACGAGATCATGCGCATCGTAAAGAAATACGGAGAAGCTGCAAAGCGGGCTCAGACAGCAGGGTTTGACTGTGTGGAGATCCATGCCGGACACTCTTACCTCCTCAGCCAGTTCCTCTCTCCTCTCACAAACAAGAGAACAGATGAATTCGGCGGTTCCGCTGAAAACAGAGCACGCTTTGCCCGTCTCGTAATGGAAGAAGTAAGGAAACAGGTCGGACCGTTCTTCCCGATCTTCCTCCGTATCAGCGCCGATGAATTTATGGACGGCGGAAATACTCTGGACGACTGCCTTGACTATCTGCAGTATATCGAAAAAGAGGCGGATGTCATCGACGTTTCCTGCGGACTGAACGGCTCCATCCAGTACCAGATCGATTCCAACCATTTCCCGGACGGATGGCGTTCCTACATGGCGAAAGCCGTAAAAGAAAGATATAACAAACCATGTGTCACAATGGGAAATATCCGTGATCCTCATGTTGCCGAGGACATCCTGGCAAGAGGCGACGCTGACCTGATCGGTATCGGACGTGGTCTGATCGCTGATCCGGAATGGGTAAACAAAGTTGAATTCGGTGATGTCTGCGATATCAGGAAGTGTATCTCCTGTAATATCGGATGTGCCGGAAACCGTATCGGCATCAACCGCCCGATCCGCTGTACCATCAATCCTGCAGTTGCAGAGGGCGAGGATTACAAGAAACATCAGATAACAAAACCGTGCAACGTAGTCGTTGTAGGAGGCGGTACAGCCGGTATGGAAGCTGCCTGTACAGCTGCCGAAGTCGGCTGCACCACATTCCTGATCGAGAAGAAACCTTACCTGGGCGGACTTGCCGCAGAGATCTCCAAGATCCCGGATAAGAAGAGACTGTCCGACTTCCCGAACTACATGATCCACCGCACAAATAAGCTGAGAAACCTTTTTGCCTTTACGAATATGGAAGCAGATGTGAACTTCATCAAAAACCTGAAGCCGAATATCATCGTAAACGCAACAGGATCTTCCCCGCTGCTCCCGCCGATCGCAGGACTTCATGAGAACCTCGGAAAAGAGGGAAGCAAAGTATACAGCATCCTCGATATGATCGAGCACGTCAATAACAATGACTATCCGGAAGACATGTCCGGAAAGAAAGTTGTCGTTATCGGCGGAGGTGCGGTAGGACTCGATGTGGTAGAATACTTTGCTCCGCGCGGAGCTGACGTCAGCATCGTCGAGATGATGCCGGTCATCGGAAACGGCATCGATCCGGTATCCAAAGTTGACATCAATACTCTGATGAATAAATACAATGTAAAACAGATGCCGAACACGGCACTCAAAGAGGTTCGCCCGGATAACTTCCTCGTAGAAGCAGACGGTGAGCAGAAAGAACTTCCTTTCGACTATGGATTTGTATGTCTTGGAATGAAGGCAGAACATCCGGTGCTCCAGCAGATCAGAGAGGCGTTCGAGGACGATGACTCCATCGAAATCCTCAACATCGGTGACAGCGTTCGCGCAAGAAGAATCATCGACGGAACAGAAGAAGGAAGAAATATCCTCAATACACTGGAGAAACGTGGATATCTTTAAAATGTGACAGACAGTCCGAAAACGGGACTCGGGCTGGGATGCGTATTCAGGGAGATGGGGCAAAGGCCTCCGGTTCCGTTCCAGGATTGAAGAAATAGTAGAACTCCGGAAATTCAGCTAAATACAATACGGGAAATGGCACAACTCGCTTACGCTCAGACAATGCCATTTCCCGTATTAACGCTGAATTCCCGGAGTTTAACTATTTCTAACAATCCTTCCAAAGTCACCGGGTTCCTCTGCCCCACCTCCCTGAAAGGCGCTTCCAGCCGGGAGGAGCCGTTTTGGGCTGTACAGCAAAAAGGGCGTGAGGGCTTCCCGGTTTCTGTCTGTGAGGACGGATTTTTGCAGGGCTGTGTATTATAATTCGTTGATGGTTTCTGTGATCGCCATACTGCGTATCCGTCTGGATGGGGCCCGGGCTGCCAGGAGCGCGGTGAAAAGGTTGAATGCGGCGATAATGCAGAGCAGCGGTACGGGCAGGCTCCACTCTGTACCGAAATACTTCGTGATCAGCATGATGTGCAGGTATCGGCTCAACGCCAGACCTGCCGCGCATCCCACCACAAGACCGGAAGCGGCATAAGTGAGGGCTTCTGCAATGACCATGCCCGTGAGCTGTCCGCCGTCCATGCCTACTGCCCGCATGGCTCCATACTGCCGGATCCGTGCCGTCACGCTCATTGAAATGCTGTTGATCATGTTAAACAGCGTGATCATGGCGATGATCGCCAGAAAACTGTACAGAACAAACTGGGCGGCAAAATAAGTTGCCTTGTCCTCCTGATTCCCCTTGCGCAGATCAGAGAAGATGATGTCACTGCCTGCCATATCATTGATCTGACGGATCGTTTCATCCGTTGCACCACTGTCTAATTTAATCCCGATCAGACTGTAAGCTGTTTCGCCTGTAAGCCATTCAAATGTTTCTTCGGAACAGATCACACTGTATTCACTGGGGAACACACCGGAAGAAACCGCACAGGTAATCCTCACTTCCTTTCCTCCGATCCGGATCCTGTCCCCAACCTGTAAAGGGTTGTCTTTATTGCTGATCGTCATGACGCTCCCTGTATTTCCATAAACATCCGACAGATTCCCCTCCACAATGCTGTCTTCCGCGCAATCCAGCAGATAATCTGTGTAAGACGTCAGATTGACATGGTCGATCTCCTCTCCTGCATCGGATTTCATATCGAGGGAAGCCGCCGGGACATTTTCCATGTATGCGGTGCCGTAGGCTGTCTCCACATGCGGAACCTGCCGGATCTCATCCAGAAGATCCTGTTCCAGCACAAGCGCATTGGCATATCCGTTCAGTGTGATATCCGGCTGCCAGGAGCGCAGGGAGGGGATCAGTTCATGGGCAAAATCAAGTCCCACTGAAAAACAGAGAAACAGGATGATACTCAGGGAAAAGCTGGCTGTCATCAGAAACCAGTTCTTTTTGGAGGCTGTTGCATGATGCAATCCCAATGTCCAGTCAACTTTCCCAAACAGCATCTTTGACGTATGATTCACTTTCGGGACCGTCCCGCTGTTTCCGGAAACCGCTGCCATCGGAGACACCTTTGCCGCACGTTTTGCCGGAGCCTGGGCCGCCAGCAGAACCGTCATAAGTCCGACCACCGCACCGCTTACCAGACCGATCGGGCTGATAGCGAATACAGGAGTAGACGCAAATTCACCGCCGATGCCGTAACGCAGCAGCGCGCAGACCGCCCAGGTGATGACCGTACCTGCGATCAGGCCGACCGGGATCGCTGTTTTGCACCAGTTCAGCGCCTCCAGCCTTACGAAACGGATCACCTGCTGCCGGCTGGCGCCGATACAGCGCATCATGCCAAAGAACTTTGTACGCTGGGCAACATTGCTGTTCATTCCTCCGGAGATCATCAGCACTCCGGCCAGCAGCACCAGGACAAACAGGACCGCCGCGATCCCATAGAAATTTTTCACGGACTCACTGCTGCTCTGACCGGCAAGCCCCATAACGGCCGTATTTTCACTGATACTTTCTTGCGGCAGATCATACTGCTCCCGGATTTCCGTGATCGCATCCGATGCTTTCGCCGCGCTCCGGAACTGCACATAGCAGACCGGGACGGGGTCTGAGACGCCGTTTTCATCCATCAGCGATGCAAAGGCTGTTTCTGTCATATAGACGGCGACCAGGTATGTCTGCCCCTCATAATACTCCTGATCATCTGATCCGAAGCCGGATACCGTCAGTTCGACGTCGCCTGCCGGTGTCCGGACTGTCACAGGATCTCCGGTCTGCACATCCAGAGCAAGCTTCGCGTTGGAACTGAGCACCACTTCTCTGTCATTTTGTGGAAAGGTTCCTTCTTCTATACCGTCTGCAAGGTGAGACAGATAGGTTTCGTCTGTGCCGTACAGAGTGGCTTTTCTGTCGCCAATGTACCAGGGCTGGTCCGCATCAAAATTAAATACGGATAACCAGCCGGATGCCGTGACGTCCGGGCGGCTGCTGATCTCCCCGGCAGCTTTTTCTGAAAGGTTCTCTATCCGGATATGCCAGTTCCCGTGCTTCTCCATCATTGCGGTTCTCTCTCCCCGGATCGTCATGTCCGCCGCGCTGAAGATTGTTGTCACGAGCAGAACAGATATCATAATACAGAGGATCATCATCCGATTCTGGCGTTTCCGCACCTTTGCCGAGATCGGGATCAGACTCAGATAACTTCTCATTCCCGGCACCTCCCGAAATCAGTCACCACACCGTCTGACACTTCCAGGATGCGGTCTGCGGTCTGGGCAATGCCCTGGCTGTGCGTGATCATCACAATCGTCTGCTCATACAGACGGGAGGCTTCTTTCAACAGGGCGATCACCTCGCTTGTATTCTGGCTGTCCAGGTTTCCTGTGGGCTCGTCGGCCAGGATCAGGGCAGGACGGGTGATCAGTGCCCTTCCTATTGCCACACGCTGCTGCTGGCCTCCTGAGAGCTGCCCGGGCAGATGGCTGCGGCGCTCTTTCAGCCCCAGCACGCTCAGCAGTTCCTCCAGATATTTTTTATTCGGCTTCTGATAATCCAGAAGGACCGGGAAAATGATATTCTGCTCCACCGTCAGTTCCGGGATCAGATTGAAGCTCTGAAAGATAAATCCGATGTTCCGCCGGCGGAAGATCGTCAGGTTTCTCTCCTTCATCCCGAAAATATCTCTGCCGTCGATGAACACCTTTCCCGAAGTGGGAGTATCCAGTGCGCCGATCATATTCAGCAGCGTACTTTTTCCGGATCCGGACTCACCGACGATCGCGACAAACTCGCCTTTTGGGACCGAAAATGTGGCCTGCTTCAGAGCATGTACCGCGGCATCCCCGGTTCCGTATGTTTTGGAAATATTCTTAACTTCCAGCAATTCCATTTCGTATAACACCTCTTTCTGTTTTTGTATAGAAAGAGTAACACGTCAACCCTACTGTATTATGACAGAAATCCTACAATTTTGTAGGAATCAGGAAATTGACAGTAAAGGTCGTCCCGACTCCCAATGTACTGTTCACCTCGACCGTTCCATTGTGTTCCTCTATGATCGCCTTTGCCAGAGGCAGCCCCAGGCCGATTCCCTGTTTATCTTTTGAGAATCTGCTGCGGTAAAACCGTTTGAAAATGTGGGGAAGGTCCTCCGGATGGATTCCGCTGCCGTCATCGCTCACAATGATCTGTACAACGGAGGCAAAAGCCCGCCATGTAATGCGGATCTCTGCCCCCGCCGCTGTATGATCAAGCGCATTTTTTACAATATTGCTGATCGCCTCTGTCAGCCAGCTCCTGTCACAGAACAGCTCAACCTCCTCATCTCCTGAAAGGATAAGGGATTTTCCTTCCTGCTCCGCCCGGCAGGCAAAATGCCGTTTGATGTAACTCATCATATCAGAAACATTTTCCGGTGACTTTTCAAATACGATGGTTCCCGCATCCAGCCTTGTGATCTTCAGAAGATTCTGTACCAGAGTTTCGATCCGGTCCAGTTCCTGCTCAGAGAGTGAAGTAAACTCCCTCAGTTCAGGGTGTCCGTCCACTTCCTCCTGTAAAAGTCCGTTATAGATATTGAGAGCCGCCAGAGGCGTCCTGAGCTGATGAGAGATATCTGAGATCGTATCCTTCATAAAGGTTTTGGCACGTTCTTCATTTTCGGCATGGGCGTTTAAAATCGTTACAAGAGTATTGACCTCATGAAAAAGCCGGTACAGGTCCCCTTCATCATCGCATTCGATACGGGCGTTCCGATTCCCGTCAATATATTCACGGATCTGATCAATGGCATCGTTCATGATCCTGCTCTGATCCCTGAAATATCTGTACATCAACGCAAAAAGGGAGCACGCCAGCAGCACGGCAGCCGCTGTCACACAGAAGATCGCATATTCCGTTTTCAGGAGGAGAAAGAAGGCGGAAACTGCAATGAAGACTGTCACAGCAAGCAGTACGCACAGAAAAAGACGTTTGATCTTTCGGTTTACCAGTATTCTCATAACATACCTCACTCTGTCGTGTTCCACTTATATCCCATGCGCCGTACAGTAACGATCTTCTTCGGATCAGCAGGATCATCTTCGATTTTTGTCCGCAGCCGGCGAATATACACCGTCAGCGTATTGTTGTCAATATACTTCTCATCACAGTCCCACAGCCTGCTTAAGATCTTCTCCGGGGAAAGGACAATATCGGCATTTTCCATGAACAGGCACAGCAGCTTATATTCGCTGGCCGTCAGGTCGACCGTCTCTCCGTTTTTGGTAACTTCCTGTCTGAGAAGCTGAACCCGTATGCCGTTTGAATCCAACTCCGTATCGACTGTCTGCTCAAAATTATCGCTGCGGCGCAGCAGCGCATTGATCCTTGAGAGGAACACGGCCAGCTTGAACGGTTTGGTCATATAGTCATCGCCTCCGATATCAAGCCCCATGATAATATCTGTTTCCTCGTCTGCAGCTGTGAGAAACATGATCGGTACTTTGGAGGACTCACGGATTTTCCTGCACAGGTCAAAACCGGAGCCGTCCGGAAGAGTGACGTCCAGGATCACCAGATCGTAGCCGCCCTTCGCCCAGAGCCTCTCTGCCTCCTCTCTGGTCCTGGCGGTCGTCAGTTCATATCCCTGTTTCCTGATCGCAAAAGACAGGCCATTGATCAGACTCAGATCGTCTTCTACAAAGAAAATGTGCTTCATCTGTTTTCACCATCCTCACTGCCACCCGAAAAATGGGTGAGAAAAAGGGACACCGTTTAAAACAGTACCCCTTTTTGTTCATTACTTTTCTAATTCTTTCATTCAGCCGGAATTACAGAACAGAGTACTCTCCATTCTCGATCACAACGACTGTCGGCTCTTTTGACGGCTCTCCGTCTTCGCCCCATGTGATCTGTTTTCCTGTAAGTCCATCGATCGTAATCTCTGTCATCGCTGTCTTCATAGCGTCACAGATATCAGAGATGCTCATATCCGGTGTGATGTCAGCCTGCTCTACCGCAGCCTTGATCGTATACATACAGTCATAAGCATCTGCAGCGAACTGGATCGGTGTATCGCCGAATTCTTTTTCATAATTTGCAACGAATGTCTGAGTAGCTTCATCCTCTGCGTTCGGTGTGAACGGTGTCAGGAACATTACGCCCTCTGCAAGGCTTCCGTCGAATCCTTCTACGTTCAGGATACCGTCCATTCCGTCTACGCCAAACCACTTCGGAGCAAATCCTGCTCTGTCAGCCTGCGCAAGGATCAGAGAAGCTTCCTGGTAGTAGATCGGAAGGAATACAAGCTCTGCGCCTGAATCTTTTGCCTTCTGAATCTGTACAGAGAAATCTGTCTTGCTGTCTGCTGTAAATGCCTCTGCCGCTACAACCTCAAGACCTCTTGCCTCAGCCTCTGTCACAAAGTTCTGATAAATACCTGTTGAATATGTGTCAGAGCTGTTATAGATAACAGCGATCTTCTGTGCAAGAGAGTTGTCTGCGATATAATCCGCTGAAACAGTACCCTGGCTCGGATCTGAGAAACACATACGGAATGCGTTGTCATACTGGATACTGTCTACTGCTGTTGCAGACGGTGTAAACTGGAACATGTTATCAGCATGAGTTTCCTCTACTACAGCAACACACGGTGTAGATGTAACTGTTCCCACCAGCATCTGCATACCCCAGTCTTTCAGAGTGTTGTACGCATTGACTGATTTTTCGGAATCACTCTGGTCATCCTCAAACTGATACTCGATCTGATAGCCGTTGATTCCTCCATCTGCGTTGATCTCGTCAACTGCCAGCTGGATACCGTTTTTAACGGCTGTTCCGTAAATTGCATTGTCACCTGTTGTAGGTCCGATACCGCCGATCTTGAATGCGGTTGCATCGGAATCTCCGGAATCACTGCTGCTTCCGCTTCCACTTCCGCAGGCAGCCAGTGAAACTACGAGCGCTGAAGCCAGTGCCAGGCTCGCTGCCTTTTTCCACATTTTCATAATATCTCCTCCTTAAAACTAAGTGTCAACCCATATGTTACCTCTTGAGGAGGAGGTTTGTCAAGCCCAAAACAGATCACGCTCTAAAATATTTCAGCGGAATGTTCATGCATGAACTGTAACCGATGCTATACTGCATATCTCTGGAATACTGTAAATGCCTGATCGTCATCTGTTACTGCATTCAGCGTAAGAGGCGCCGACAGATCCAGACTGAAGATTCCCAGAAAAGATTTTGCATCAACAACTTTTCTGCCGGAAACAAGGTCGAATTCACCTTTCATATTTGCAATATCCTTTGAAAATCTCTCTATCATATCATAGTCTCTGAATTGAATACTCATTGATTTTCTCATACGCTTTACCTCCTGACAGCATCTCCGGAAGTGCCAAAAGGAACATTCCGGGATTGTGAGCGGCCGCCAAGGTCCCAAACAAGTCCGGACATTGGCTCGTCTCCATTACAAAAAGAGACAATAACCACGTCGTCCTGCTTTGGACTCCCTGTTTATTGTCTCTTTTTAACATCTGCTTTCGCAGACCGCTTTTTAATATGTATTTATAATAACAGAACTTCAATGATACCGCAAGTTTTTTCTAAATTTTCCGTAACAGTTCCATGAGCACTCAACCAAAAATTTCAGAAACTCTGATCTTCAGATCACCCTCAAAAATTCCCGCCGGGACGATTTCTCCCTTTACGTACATGACCGGGACGTCGTCTTTTTCAAAACAGTAAACGAGTACACGTTCATTGTCCGGGTCTATGATCCAGTATTCCCTGACGCCTGCACTGCAATATTTCTCCGTCTTTATGACATAGTCCCTTCTCCTGGAAGAAGGTGATACAATTTCTGCCACCAGATCAGGCGCGCCCATGATCCTTCCTTTCTTTATCTTACTCTCATCGCAGACCACTGTGAGATCCGGTACTACCATTGTGTCGTCATCACAGTCAAGCTGAACATCGACCGGACCCGCGAATACTTTGCATTTTCCTTTCTTCCTATTAATATAGCTTCCGAATATGACTGTAAGTCTGGTACAGATGTCCTGATGGGAAATACCTGGAGATGCCATGTCATACAGAACGCCGTCCATAAGTTCTGCTCTGGTATCTTCCGGAATCTCCAGATAGTCATCCACCGTATATCTTCTTTCTGCCCGATAAGGAGCTTCATCCTCCTTCACACAGTACGGCTGCCCGACATCGCCAGTTATGGTTTCATACACTGTCGGGGCCTTCGGATATTCGTTGCACAGGAGCCTGTAAGGTTCCTCATCCTCCTCGATCTCAGGGAATCTGCCCACCGGCGGATTGAACCGGTTATCCGTATTGTCGTCATTGCACATGGACACTTCGCCGATCAGCACATCTCCAGTCCCCGGCTTTACATCAAAATCATGATACTGATAAGGCCACAGCGTAATGCTCTCTCCCGGCTTTAACTCCACCCCGGTTCCCGCAGGAACATAGTAGGAGCGGCCATCCGAATTCACGCACACATCCGTATCAGCCAGTTCCTCATTCTCATCAGCATTGTAGATATGGATGATCAATGTTCCGCCGCCCCGGTTGATAATGTCCTCTGATTTCGTCCAGTGGAAATGCATGGGCGAATGCTGGCCTTCCTTTAACATAAGAAGTTTCTCAGCATAGACCTTCTTGTACTTCGGGTCCTTCTGGTTCCCGTTCCGCAGAGTGATCAGGGCAAAACCGACCTTGTTCCAGTCTCCCAGACCATAATCCGTGATATCCCAGCCAAGCATATTGTCGCGGATCTCGTCATACTCATGTCCTTTTGACTCCCACTCCTCCGGCGTCCAGTTACAGAACGGGGGAAGATGGAAGCCGTTCTCCCTGATAAGTTTTTCCATGTCCCTGATACACCGGTTGATGTCTGAACGCTTCATATTTGAGCCTCCTTCGCTGTTTCACAATTTCTTTTATCGTATCCCCCCGGACATGGATTGTCAATGGAACAAAGTTTCCTGTCAAAAAAACACCTGAAAGATTACTCTCTCAGGTGTCCTCTCATTCCATATGTAAATATTCATGTACCTTCAAAACCACATACAAAGAATCAATTCTTTCATCCATCTTCACCTATTCCGCTTTGGTTATGCCCTCGACCTATTAGTAACAGTCAGCTCCATGCGTTACCGCACTTCCACCTCTGCCCTATCTACCTCGTCGTCTTCAAGGGGTCTTACTAACTTGACGTTATGGGATATCTCATCTTGAGGGG
>DWVT01000134.1 GCA_019120075.1 Candidatus Mediterraneibacter excrementigallinarum | reverse complement strand
AGAGTGACGAATGGGAAAAGTTTCGAATGAAATTTACTTATTTCGCCGGACGCTATATCGGCGTGGAGACAGAGAAGGCTGACGGCACGGAGGAACACCAGATCCTTCTGCGCGGTGTGAAGGCGGATGCCGTCAGCAGTGCATGGAAGACGGACGGCTTCTTCCGAAGCGACGATGAGCGGTATAACAAGATCTACGATATGGTAGAGAAATCTGTTGAGGCAAATATGGTCAGTGTCCACACCGACTGCCCCACCATCGAGCGGTTTGCATGGCAGGAGCCCAATCATCTGATGGCACCGTCTATCTTCTATATGAAAGACGGGCGAAAGCTGTGGGAGAAGTTCCTTCTGGATATGAGGACAGCACAGCACACCGCGGAGGACTATTTCTTCGACTTTGAGGGATATCGGTTCTATCCGGGAGACGGACTGATGCCTTCCCAGTGTCCCTGCTATATCCCGAATGTGCTGCCGGTGCCGGGAATGGGAAGTTTTTATGATATCATTCCCTGGGGGAGCACCTGTATCCTGGGAACATACTGGCACTATCTTTTCTACGGTGACAGGAAGATCATCGAGGACAACTATGAGGCAGGGATGCGGTATCTGAACCATCTCAAGACAAAGGTGACGGAGGACGGATTTATCTGTCATGGTCTGGGCGATTGGGGCAATCCGAAGAATGAGCTGGCGAGGGAGAATGTAGAGACTGCGTTCCTCTATGCGGACACGAAGACGCTTGCCCTGTTTGCGGAAATCCTTGGCAGGGAGAAAGATCAGAGAGAACTGGAAGCTTATGCCAAACAGGTGAAAGAAAACTATAATGAGAAGCTGTTGGTACAGCATCCGAAGGAAGGATTCTGGTGCTACCGCTGCTGGGATCATCCCGATGAGATATTTATGACCCAGGCGTCGGAGGCGCTCCCGCTCTACTGGGGGCTGGCGCCGGAGGATAAGGCAGAGGATATCGTGAAGGCGTTCCGTCATACACTTGAGCAGGAAGGCGCCTTTGTCAGCGGTGAGGTAGGGCTTCCTTATATCATACAGACAGCGCGGGAATACGGTATGAACGATCTGATCGCGAAATTTATCACAAGAGAGGAACACCCAAGCTATTATGCATTTATCCTGGACGGTATGACCACACTGGGCGAATACTGGGAGAAAAATCCAAGGAGCCACTGTCATGATATGATGGGACATATTGTCGAGTGGTACTATAACGGGATCGCGGGAATACAGCCATTAAAGCCGGGCTTTGGAGAGATCCGAATCCGCCCGTACCTGCCGGAGGGAATGAAGGCGTTTACATGCACCTATCATTCGGCGGCGGGACCGATCAGTGTGTCGGTGAAAGAGACGGAAGATAAGATCACCCTTGAGACAAAAGTCCCGGAGAATATCCAGGCGGAGACAGATATAAGTAATCTGGAGCAGCGGGGAAAACAGATAGAGATTATCAGAAGATGATATTCCGAATGATGGATAGGATTGTGGGGCGCTGAACGTCCAGTGGACGTTCGTTTAGCGCCGACCGAAGCGGGAGCGAAGACCGCGTAGCACGGAACAATCCGTAGGCATCATAGTTGGGGGCTTTTGACCCCAACATCTTTCAATAGAAAAAGGAGAGTAAAGAAGTGAAAAAGTTTACAAACAAAAGAAATCCGATCCTCCCTCTGGAGTATCACATTCCGGACAGCGAGGGCCATGTGATGCCCGACGGAAACCTGTATATCTATGGAAGCTATGACGACAGGGAGGACGTTTACTGCAGCGAGAAATATTATGTTGTCTCCACACCGGACATGGAGCACTGGACCATCTCGGACGAGTCTCTTACAGGAGATCAGATCCCCTGGTTCAATGATCCTGACGCGCCGAAGTATCCGGGGATCGACTGGAGCCACCCCACTCCCTTTATCCGGAAGATGCTGGAGCAGGCTGCGGCTGACGGCGAAGATATGAAAGAAAAGTTTGAAAAGCAGGAAGAAGAGGAAAAGCCGGCGCTTCTGTTCGCACCGGACTGCATTGAGAAGGACGGAAAATATTATCTCTATTTCTGCATGCAGGATGACAGCGAAGGAGTGGCAGTATCCGACAGCCCGCAGGGGCCGTTTAAAAATCCGATACAGCTTCCCTGCGGCGGGATCGATCCGGCGGTGTTCATTGACGATGACGGGCAGGCATATTTCTACTGGGGACAGCTCTTCTCTCACGGAGTAAAGCTGAACGACGATATGATCTCCTTTGACAGGGAGGGGATCGTGGATGACCTGGTGACAGAGGAAGAGCATTTCTTCCATGAGGGATCCTCCATGCGGAAGATCGGAGATACCTATTACTATGTCTATGCGGATATGCAGAGAGGAAAACCCACATCTCTTGGATATGCCACCGGAAAGTCGCCTCTGGGCCCATTCACCTACAGAGGAATTATCATTGATAATGCAGACTGTGATCCGGCGAGCTGGAATAATCATGGTTCCATCGAGTGCGTGAACGGACAGTGGTACGTTTTTTATCACAGGTGTAGCCGGGGTGTACAACAGCACAGACGTCTCTGCATCGAGCCCATCGCCATAAATCCGGACGGCTCTATTGATGAAGTGAAAATGACCTCCCAGGGAGTGGGAGAGCCCTTTGTACCGGGAGAGAAGATCCTTGGGTATCAGGCATGCGGTCTGAAAGGAAAGGCGTATATCGGTGTGGGCGGACTATACGGCGAAAGACTGATGAACCTTGCAGAGGGGGATGAAGCCGTGTTCCGCTATGTGAAAAGCAATAGTCCGTATACGAGAGCTTCTTTCGAGGCGTCAGGAGACGGAGAGATTGAGATCCTGATGAACGGAGACGCAGCGGGTAAGGTGGAGTTTCATGATGGAGTGCAGACCGGAGATGAGATCAGTATGCCGGCAGGGGAATATGAAGTGACTCTTCTTATTAATGAAGCGGATGATCTGTGTATTGATTCTATGACCTTGGCATAGTGTGTGATCCTGTGGGATCATCGGAAATACCGGCAGGCATATCCCGGGGTTACAGGAAAAGATCGGCGGCTTTATCCCCGGATGCGGGAAAAACGCCGATCTTATTCTTGTATTAAACACAAAACAAGAATAAAATGATATCAGCATAAAAAGAAGGACAGGAGGAGATTACCATGGCACTGATACAGGTGAATTATTTATCAGAATGTCTGATGAGGACCGTACCGGTCAACGTGATCCTGCCGGTGGACAAGCTGACGTTCCCGGGAATGCCGAAGAGGGAGGAGAAGCCTTATAAGACTCTTTATCTTCTGCACGGGATTTTCGGAAACTATACGGACTGGGTGTCCGGCACGAAGATACAGAGATGGGCAGAGGAGAAAGACCTCGCCGTAGTGATGCCGTCGGGCGACAATATGTTCTATGTGAACCAGGAGGAGAGCCATAACTTTTATGGTGAATTTATAGGAAAAGAACTTGTTGATATGACAAGAAAAATGTTTCCATTGTCACGAAAACGAGAGGATACTTATATTGCGGGTCTTTCGATGGGCGGATACGGGGCGCTCAGGAACGGACTGAAATACAGTGAGACATTCGGCTGTCTTGCTTCCCTTTCCGGCGCCATGGTCGTGGACCATATTGCGGAGCGGACGGATGACGTCCCCTTCTTTATCGATTCGAGGAGTTTTGCCCGGAGCATATTCGGGGATCTGGACAAGGCGGAGGAGAGCGATAAGAATCCGAAATGGCTTGTAAAGAAACTGAAGGAAGAAGGAAAGGATATCCCGAGGATCTATCTCACCTGCGGTCTTCAGGACTCTCTGCTGGAAGCAAACCGGGAGATGAGGGATTTCCTGAAAGAGCAGGGCGCGGACGTTACTTATGTGGAAGGGGAAGGCGCCCATGAGTGGGATTTCTGGAATCGTTCCATAAAAGATGTGCTGGAGTGGCTCCCTCTGGAAGGAAGCCAGGCTGGCATGAACAGCGGGAATGTGGGAATCTGAACGGCTTGAAAGCGGATGTCCCCTGTGACATCTGATACGATCGTTATAAAAAATGAGAGGATTGTGATAGAAATCCTTTTGCGATGAGCTTATCATGATGCTGTATGTAAACAAGGGATTCCGGTGTCATGCCGGCGGTCCGGAAAGAATATTGTGGATCCGGAGGAGAAAGAAAATGGATAATATCGAGAGAAGAGACAGAGAGATGGCGTATATTTCCGATGATGCGGTGATGGAGGAACAGAAAGTCTGCCGCAGGATCCTGCAGAAACTTAACACGGTGGACCGGGCGGATTTCGACGAGATCGGTAAGATCGTGAAGGAACTGCTGGGAAAATCCGAAGGGGCGTTCATCAATCCGCCGTTTTACTGCGATTACGGCTCTCACATTGAGGTGGGAAAAAATTTCTTTGCAAACTATAACTGTACCATCATCGATGTGGCGAAGGTTAAAATCGGGGACAACTGCCAGATGGCGCCCAATGTGGCGATCTATACCGCCGGGCACCCGATACATGCTGTTGCGCGCAACAGCATGTATGAGTACGGAATCGGCGTGACTATCGGGGACAATGTATGGATCGGAGGCAACACGGTGATCCTGCCGGGAGTACATATCGGGAGTAATACCGTGATCGGAGCCGGGAGCGTGGTCACGAAAGATATCCCGGACTGGAGCGTTGCCGTGGGAAATCCCTGCCGGGTGATCAAACAGATCACGGAGGAAGACAAGCAGTATTACTACGGCGACAGGAAATTTGATGATGAGGCGTGGGAACTGATCTCAAAACTCTGACAGCAAGCCCGCCGTAATGCGGGAGAATCAGGCGGAATGCAGCAGTCAGACAGACCCGCAGCGGAAAACAGATGGCAATCACAAAACAGATATGATAAAATATCAGCGTCGGAACAGGAGAAAATTCTGTATCCGGCGCCGTTTTGCGCGATACGCCCGGCAGGCGGCTGCCATGCTTGCATGAGCGGGCATTTGCCGGGCAACGGCGCTGGATGTCCAGTGGACATCCGCTTAGCGCGGACCGGAGCAGAGCGGAGACCAGCGAACGGCATTGCCGTGAGCTGCACGAGCGGGCATCCGATCGTGATATCAGTAACATCGCAGAACAAAGGGCAGCAGACAGAGACAGCAGAATGAATGAAAAGACAGAGGTGACACATGAGTATCAGACATATGTTATTTGACCTGGATGGGACGCTTCTTCCTATGGTCCAGGATGAGTTTGTGAGATTTTATATGCCGCTTTTGGCAAAATCCTATATACAGGCCGGTGTTGAGGTAGACCCGAAGGGATTCATCGGAGCCGTGTGGAAAGGATATGAGGCGATGGTGAAAAATGACGGGACACGAACCAACCGCGAGGCGTTCTGGAGCTATATGGAGGATATCCTGCCTGCATCCACGGAGGAGTCGGAGACGCTGGCTGTCCGGTTCTACGAAGGGGATTTCAATCAGGCGATCCGTTCTACTTCTCCATCCCCTCTTTCGGACCAGATCGTGAAGACTGCGAAAGAAAGAGGACTCCACACATATCTTGCGACCAATCCGGTATTTCCACGGTGCGCGACATTAAACCGGATCCGCTGGGCGGGGATGGAAGCGGATGATTTTGAACTGATCACCACATATGAAGATAATTCCTACTGCAAGCCGAACGTGGAATATTTCCGGACCGTCCTTGATGAGATGAAACTGGATCCGGCAGAGTGCATTATGGTGGGAAACGATGTGGAGGAGGATCTTGTGATCCGTCAGCTTGGGGTCAGGACCTATCTGGTGACGGACACAATGGAGAATAAGAAAAATCTTCCCATCCATACAGACTATATGGGGAGTCTGAAAGATCTGCTGGAGTTTGTGCGTACCATGCCGATAGACTGACGAAGGGAGGGGACGGCATGGAGATTCGGGTGTTGAAATACTTCCTCGCGGTTGCCCGGGAGGAAAATATATCGCGTGCGGCAGAAATCTTGCACATCACTCAGCCTACGTTGAGCCGTCAGATCTCTCAGCTTGAGAAAGAGCTGGGGACCAGGCTTTTTGAGAGGGGAAGACGCCTGCGTCTGACCGACGCGGGTGTGATGCTGAAGCGGCGGGCGGAAGAAGTGACGGAGCTGGTCGATAAAATTGAGGTGGAATTTGCCGGTGCGGAAGAAATGGCAGGAAAGATATCAATAGGCGAGGGAGCACTGAAGTCCTCGGCGATTCTTATGGATGCGATGATAAAATTCCGGGAAAGCTATCCGCAAGTTCAGTATGAGATCTATTCGAACACGTCGGATTACATTAAGGAACGGCTTGATAAAGGACTGTGTGATTTCGGTCTGCTCCTGGAGCCTGTTGATATCGAAAAATATGATTTTATCCGGTTCCCGGAAAAAGAGAGATGGGGACTTTTTATGCGGAAAGATCACCCGCTCTCGGAAAAAGAAGTTATCCGGAGAGAGGATCTTGAACACATTCCGCTGATCACCCCGAGCAGACTTTCTGTTCAGAGAGAGATTGCGAACTGGCTCGGGAAAGACCAGGATCTGAACATTTTCAGCACATGTAATATCATTACAAATGCACAGATCACTGTGGATCCTGGACAGATCTGCTTTCTGACTATTGAAGGCGCCATGGACCGGTTCCAGCGGGAAGAACTTGTGTTCCGCCCGCTCTGTCCGGCCCTGGAACTGACTTCTGTTCTGGTATGGAAAAAATACCAGCCTCTTTCCAGAACGGCGGAGCGGTTTGTGAGAGTGGTCAAAGACCTGCTTGAGAAACAGGAGATAAAGAGTTAAAATAAGACGCCGGCTGTAGAAGCCGGCGAAACTGTGACAAGGAGGAGAACATATGAAAAAGAAAGTATCACTGATCATGGTGATCATGCTTCTGGCAGCGCTTCTTGCGGGATGCGGCAGCACCATGAAAAATGAAGGAGAAACAGATCAGACGGAGACAGCCCAGAGCAGCGGACAGGAGTCCCAGGCTGAGCCTGTGGATGTAAGAGTCATGGCTCTTAAGGGACCTACAGCCATGGGGATGGTCAAGCTGATGGATGACGCAGATTCCGGAAATGTGGAGACGGAAAATTATACTTTTGATATTGCGCCGTCGGCAGACGAAGTGACGCCGAAACTGGTGCAGGGAGAGGTGGATATCGCTGCGGTTCCGGCAAATCTTTCCTCTGTTCTCTACAATAAGACGGAGGGACAGATCCAGGTCCTGGCTATCAATACTCTGGGAATACTTTATATCGTAGAAAACGGAGACTCCGTACATTCTGTGGCAGATCTGGAAGGAAAGACGATCTACGCAAGCGGGAAAGGGTCTACTCCGGAATATGCTCTGAATTATATCCTGGAAAAGAACGGGCTCGTTCCGGGGGAGGACGTGACGATAGAATGGAAGAGCGAGCATTCGGAATGCGTGAGCGCGCTCGCTCAGGATCCGGAAGGGATCGCAATGCTCCCGCAGCCTTTCGTGACTACTGCTCAGGCAAAGAATCCTGATCTTAAAGTGGCTCTTGACCTGACAGAAGAATGGGATAAGCTGATGGAGGGAGAGGCGGAAAAGAGCCGGATGCTCACAGGCGTGGTTGTCGTCCGCCGAGAGTTCACAGAGGAGAACCCGGAGGCTGTATCCGATTTCATGGAGCGGTATGCCTCTTCCGTGGAGTACGTAAATGCGAATGTGGAAGATGCTGCAGGGCTGGTAGAGAAATATGACATCGTTACCAGGGACGTGGCAGTAAAAGCCATTCCGGGATGCAATATTGTCTGCATAACCGGAGAGGACATGAAAGAACAGCTGTCCGGCTATCTTCAGGTGCTTCTGGATCAGAATCCGGAATCAATAGGAGGAAAACTGCCGGAGGATGATTTCTACTATGTTCAGTAACAGGAAAAATTCTAAAATAAAACTGTGGGCGGCAGCGGTCTGGCTGATAGTCTGGCAGTTTGCGAGCACATCCATTGGACAGGAGATACTGCTGGTATCTCCTGTCACTGTAGTTGAGAGGCTTTTTGAGCTGGTGCGGACAGCCGGATTCTGGCAGTCTCTGGGAGGTTCCTTTCTGCGGATCCTGGCCGGATTTCTGCTGGGAACAGCGGGAGGAACAGTCCTGGCGGCCGGGGCTGCGGCAGTGCGGCGGATCGATGAACTGCTGGAGCCCCTTGTGCAGACGGTCAAGGCGGTGCCTGTGGCGTCATTTATCATTCTGGTACTGATCTGGGTTTCTCCGGAAAATCTTTCCGTGATCATT
>DWVT01000133.1 GCA_019120075.1 Candidatus Mediterraneibacter excrementigallinarum | reverse complement strand
AGTCTGCCGCCTGCTCTGCCCGGCTCACCGTCACGATCCCGGCTGCTGCTTCCTGAGCAAGACTGTACATACTTTCATTGATCTCTTCATAGCTCTTTGCATCCAGCTCCGGTACTGCAGGTTCTTCCTCCTCTTCCGCCGCCTGATCTTCTTCCGCCGGCTCCTCATCCTCCGGAATCGTCACCGTCTCAGGATTCCCGCGGAACCAGTTTTCAGCCCACGGTTTGAGCGCAAAAAAACCAAGGCAGGAAAAGGCCCCCAGGATCACCCCGTAGACAGCGATCCTCGCAAACTGTTTTATCAGCTTTTCCCCGCTGATCGGTTTTGGCTTTATTGTTTCCTGAAGAAAGGAATATTTTTCTTCCTGCGGTCTGTTTTCCGGCTTATTTCCACCCTGTCCTTCTCTGTTTTCCGGAGATTCTTCCGGAGACAGTTTCTGATCTTTATCGTACGGCATAGGCATAAGTCTCCTCTGAGCAATAGTATACCTGATTCATTTCGATTGTTCAAGGCAGACTTCGGCCGAACTTAAGTGCAAAAGCCCTTTCTTTTATAGAAAGAATAGGGTAAAATGGAACATGAATTCGAGGTGACAACATGAATCAGAAAACTTTATCCAAACTGGAATATGACAAGATCGCGGCTCTTCTGGAAGAAGAGGCCTCCTCGTTCCGGGGACGTCAGCTTTGCAGAAGAATAAAACCGCTTACAGATATCAATAAGATCAACACACTTCAGGATCAGACTGCCGCCGCATTTACCCGGATCGTCCGCAAAGGGCGGATCTCCTTCGGCGACGCTGCTCCCGTGGAGGAGTCCATGAAACGTCTTGAGATCGGAGGTGCTCTCGGCATCTCCGAACTGCTGCGCATCAGCAGACTTCTGGTCAACGCCGCCCGGGTAAAATCCTACGGGCGCCACGATACGCAGGAAGATTCTGAAGACTGTCTGGACCCGTTTTTCGACGTGCTGGAACCGCTGACGCCTCTGACAAATGAGATTGAACGGTGCATTATCTCCGAGGATGAGATCAGCGACGACGCCAGCCCGGGGCTGAAACGGATCCGCCGCAGCATCGGCTCCATCAACGACAAAGTCCACTCTACACTGACCGGACTGGTCAACGGTTCTCTCCGGAACTATCTGCAGGACGCCATCATCACCATGCGCGGCGACAGATACTGTCTCCCCGTAAAGGCGGAGTACCGCAGCCAGGTCCAGGGGCTGATCCACGATCAGTCTTCCACAGGTTCCACCCTGTTCATCGAGCCAATGGCTGTCGTAAAACTTAACAATGACTTAAAGGAACTATATGCTCAGGAACAGGAGGAGATCCAGGCGATCCTGGCTTCTCTCAGCGGGGAGGCAGCGCAGTACGTGGAAGAGATCCGTGCAGATTACCGTGCTCTGACTGACCTGGACTTTATCTTCGCCCGGGGCGCTCTGGCTCTGTCCATGAATGCCAGCCGTCCCGTCCTCAACACGGAAGGGCGCATTCATATCCGTGACGGGCGCCACCCTCTCCTGGATGCCAAAAAGGTCGTGCCCATCACAGTTACGCTGGGAGAAGATTTCTCTCTGCTGATCATAACCGGTCCGAATACGGGAGGCAAAACTGTTTCCCTTAAAACCGTGGGCCTGTTCACCCTGATGGGACAGTCCGGGCTCCACATCCCTGCCGGAGACCGCTCGGAACTTGCCGTCTTTGACCAGGTGTACGCCGATATCGGAGATGAGCAGAGTATCGAGCAGAGCTTAAGTACCTTCTCATCCCATATGACAAATATCGTCTCTTTCCTGAAAAAGGTGGATTCCAGATCCCTGGTTCTCTTCGACGAGCTGGGTGCGGGAACGGATCCCACCGAGGGAGCCGCGCTCGCCATCGCCATCCTGTCCCATCTCCACAAACAGGGGATCCGCACTATGGCGACCACACATTACAGCGAACTCAAAGTATATGCCCTGACCACTCCAGGAGTGGAAAACGCCTGCTGTGAATTTGATGTGGAAAGCCTGCGTCCCACCTACCGCCTTCTCATCGGTATTCCCGGCAAGAGCAACGCGTTTGCCATCTCCGGGAAGCTGGGGCTCCCCGATTACATTATCGAGGACGCAAGGAAACGGCTGAGCGAGCAGGACATTTCCTTCGAGGATCTTCTGACGGATCTTGAGACAAGTAAAAAGACCATAGAGAAAGAACGCGAGGAGATCGCCGCATACCGCCGGGAAGCGGAAGAGCTCAGACAACAGGCAGCGAAACGGCAGGAAAAACTGGATGAGCAGCGGGACCGCATCATCCGGGAAGCAAACGAGAAAGCAAACGCCATCCTCCGGGATGCGAAGGAAGTGGCTGACGAGACGATCCGCAACTTCCATAAATTCGGGAAAGAAAATATTTCCGCCGCTGAGATGGAAAAGGAGCGGGAACGTCTGAGGAAAAAGATCAAAGACACCTCCGCAGCCTCGGCGCTTAAACCTCAGAAACAGAAAAAGGCTTATAAACCTGCCGACTTCAAGCTTGGAGAATCAGTAAAGGTACTCAGCATGAACCTGACCGGAACGATCGTATCACGTCCTGATTCCCGGGGAAATGTAACCGTACAGATGGGGATCCTCCGCTCTCAGGTGAACATCTCAGATCTGGAGATCATCGAGGAGCCTTCACCATATACTCCAAAGAAACTGAATCGCAGTTCAAAAGGCCGGATCGGGATGAGCAAGTCGCTGTCCGTCAGTCCTGAGATAAACCTTCTGGGGAGGACCGTTGACGAGGCAGTCGCAGAACTGGACAAATATCTGGATGACGCTCTGCTGTCCCACCTGAACACAGTCCGTGTTGTACACGGCAAAGGCACCGGCGCGCTCCGCAAGGGAATCCACGAGTATCTGCGCCGCCAGAAACACGTGAAATCCTATCACCTGGCCGAGTTCGGAGAGGGCGATGCCGGAGTGACGATCGTAGAACTGAAATAAAGGAGGGATACACATTGATAGGAAAACAGAAGATCCTCATTGTTGACGACGATGAAAACATAGCAGAGCTCATCTCTCTGTATCTTACAAAAGAATGTTTCGACACAAAGATCGTATACAACGGAGAGGATGCCCTGACAGCATTCGACTCCTACCGCCCGAGCCTGATCCTTCTGGATCTGATGCTCCCGGGCATTGACGGATATCAGGTATGCAGGGAGATCCGCGCAAAATCCTCTACACCGATCATCATGCTCTCCGCCAAGGGGGAAGTTTTCGACAAGGTGCTCGGTCTCGAACTTGGCGCGGACGACTACATCATGAAACCTTTTGACTCAAAGGAGATGGTCGCCAGAGTCCGGGCTGTTCTGAGACGGTATCAGCCCGCAAAACCGGAGACTCCTGCCGCCGAGAAGGCAAAATGCGTGGAATACGACGGGATCATCATCAATCTGACAAACTATTCCGTTGTCTGTGACGGAAAGAACGTGGAGATGCCTCCAAAGGAGCTGGAGCTCCTCTACTGTCTGGCGTCTTCGCCCAATCAGGTATTTACCCGCGAGCAGCTCCTGGACCGGATCTGGGGTTATGAATATGTAGGCGATACAAGAACAGTGGACGTCCACATCAAACGGCTGCGCGAAAAGATCAAAGATCACCCGCACTGGAGTCTGAGCACAGTCTGGGGGATCGGATACAAATTTGAAACCAAATGACACCTTAGGAGAAACTGATGAAAAGCATTCTGCGACTGAAATTCATAGCACTTTATCTTATATTTGCCTTTCTGTGCATCTTCACCACCGCCACACTCACACGGCAGCTGGTGATGGACCGGCTCGAAGAGGACACATCCCGGACTCTGTACAGAGGCGCCACACTGGTAGCCAGCGATTATCTGCCGTCCTATTTCTCGGATGACTCCTCCGTACTTGCTGTCCAGTCGCAGCTTGCAGCCATGAGACTGTATCTGGAATCCTCCCTCTGGTTTGTCCAGAAAGACGGAACCATGATCACTGCCTCCAATCTGGAGAACACTTCATCACCGGATGTGATCGAGAACTTTGATCCGGCAGAGATCGGTGGGAACCAGTATATAGTGGGTACATATCACGGGTATTTTGACGAGGATGTGATCACCGTCATGGCTCCCGTGACAGAGGGGTTCAGCACGAAAGGCTATCTTCTCCTCCACAGTCCCGTATCCTTCATTGACGAAAAATGCCATACTCTGATGATCCCCATATATATTTCTCTGGGAGTCATCTATCTGCTCTCATTCATCTTCCTGCTGGGGTTTCATTTCTTCGTATACCGGCCCCTCAGGCAGATCACAGAGGCAGCAAAGCAGTATGCCTCCGGAAATCTGGATTACGAGATTCCTGTCTACACACATGATGAGATGGGGTACCTCTCTGCCTCCCTCAATTATATGGCGGTTCAGCTTAAAGACATGGACGATTACCAGAAAAAGATCGTGGCAAATGTCTCCCATGACTTCCGCTCACCGCTCACCTCCATCAAAGGGTATGTGGAGGCCATGACTGACGGGACGATCCCTTCGGAGCTTCATCAGAAATACCTGAAGATCATTCTGTTTGAGACAGAACGGCTTACGGACCTTACCACAGATCTTCTGACGCTGAATGAATTTGACACAAAGGAACTTCTCCTGAACAAGGAAGAATTTGATATACAGGAAACGATAAAAAGCACCGCGGAATCCTTTGAAGGAGTCTGTACTCCGAAGCATATCACTATCGAGCTCCTGCTTCTTCCCGGACATGTGACTGTCTTTGCGGACCGCAGGAAGATCCAGCAGGTACTCTATAACCTGATCGACAACGCCATCAAGTTCAGTGAAAGTAATTCCGCTATCACGATAGAAGTTGTGGAAAAGAACGAAAAAGTTTTCGTATCAATAAAAGATCAGGGGATCGGAATCCCCCGCAAAGATCAGAACAAGATCTGGGAGCGTTTCTACAAATCCGACCTTTCCCGCGGAAAGGACAAAAAGGGAACAGGCCTGGGGCTTTCCATCGTTAAGGAAATCATACAGGCTCACGACGAACATATCAACGTCATCAGCACAGAGGGCGTGGGAACGGAATTTATCTTTTCCCTTCCCCGGGTCATTTCATAGGATCTTCGTGTTACAAAAAGAGGGATGCGTCCGCGTCCCTCTTTTTTGCTCCATATCCCCTGCTTTTTCTATTCATACAGAAATGCCTGTATATTATCATCTTCCATATTGTTCTGGTCTACCCAGACATATCCTGTATCCACTTCCGCTTCATTTCCTATTTCCAGCACGGTCCTCGCCCCGGCGATCACTGTCGCATATCCCATGCCAAACGGGTTCTGAACGACCAGGCCGTCTACATCTCCGCTCTCCAGAGAGGCGAGCTGATCTGCACCGGCGTCAAAGCCCATCACTGTCACCGCATCAGTCATACCTGCAGCATCCAGCGCAGAAACCGCCAGCTGTGTGGAAGCGTCATTCGTGCCAAAACACCCTTTCAGTTCCGGATGCTTGCCGAGATAGTATGCGATCACATCCGCATCGCTCATACTCTCCGCCTGGGCATCCACCTGCTCCAGTTCCTCGCTTTCTTCCTCTGACGCATCCTCTTCCCCGCTCTCTGCCGCATTCTCTTCTCCGGAATTTTCCTCCTGAGCAGCCGCCTGTTCTTCCTGAGCTTCTTCCGCAGCCGCAGTAATCTTTTCCAGATCTATTCCCAGCTGTTCTGCGGCAGCGGACCGTTTCATTTCATCGAGCTTGTCCATGTAAATCGTCTCCACAACGGTCACTCCCGGATGGTTCTTCTCTATTTCCTCTTTTATACCGTTTTCACGCTCTTTCCCGTTTTCGGAAACAGAATCATGCACGATCAGTGCGATCTCTCCATCATCTCCGACAGCCTCGCAGAGTTTCGACGCTCCCTCTGCTGCCGCCGCCGAATTATCTGTTCTGCAGGTACACAGGATTCCCTGATAATTATTTCCAGAGTCAAAAGCAACGATGGGGATCCCGTTCTCTGCCGCAAGATCAAACTGAACAGCGGAGGCTTCTTCATCTATACTTGCTATGGCGATCACATCGGGATATCTTGCCATCTCTTCATCCAGGATATTTACCTGTTCGTCGATATCCTCTCCGTCAGCCGGAGCATTGAACGTGATCTTCAGACTGTCCCCTCCCGAATATCCCAGCATCTCGTTCAGATCGTCCGCAGCCTGCTGTACACCTGCTTTTACCTGCTGCCAGTACGGAGAGTCCGTCTCTTTGCCGATCACCGAAATATAAGTCCCGGGTTCCAGATCCAGACCATCGAGATCACTGTACGCGGACGGCGATATCAGATCCAGGTTGTCCTGATAAGGGAGCCGTTCTGCCACCTCTCCCGTAAAAATGTCTTCTTCCTCCTTCTGACTGCAGGCGCAGAGCGCTGTGACAGTACACATCGCCAAAGCCGCTGAAACCAGTCTTTTCTTCATTTTATCTCAGCCTCCGTCGATTTTATCTTTTTATTCCTTCTGATATAATACACCAAACGCCTGAAAAATAAAGTATTTTTTTCTTAAAATTTACAGATATTTCACACATGGACATGGTTTCCGGGTAATTTCTCTTTTATCCGGTCGCATTCCTATAATTACCGTTCAGCCATCCAGCTCGATTCCGCTGCTCCGCCGCTCCTTCTCGCTGTGGGCGTCTGCCCTATGCCCGGATAAATCTCGCCATCCCCTCGTAAGCTTGCTTACGGGATGTCTCCTTTTATCCGGTCGCATGGCTGAACTGTTGTACATGTACTAAACTAAGTACACGGAAATCTCTTGTATAATTAAAATGATTGTATTAAAATAGGGATAACGAAAAGCGAAATGGCTTTCCGAATCATAAAAAGGAGGGTACATACTATGGCACACGTAATTAGTGATGAATGTGTAAGCTGTGGTTCTTGCGAAGGCGAATGTCCAGTAGGCGCTATCTCCGAAGGCGATGGCAAATATGAAATCGACGCTGATGCTTGCGTAGACTGCGGAGCATGCGAAGCTGCCTGTCCTACAGGTGCTATTTCAGCAGAGTAATAGTAATAAATCGCAAAGTGATCACAAGCAAAAATACCGTCCCGTGTGGGCGGTATTTTTATTTGCTGCGGCGACAAACCAAAGTCCGTGCTTTCCCGATCTCCTGGCTGCCGCATACAATCCCGGAATACGCCTTTGGGAATTTCCGGTGATTTCTCCGAACCGCACCCGGACTTCAGTTTATTTCATATTTCCTCCATATATTTTTCACGCCACTGTTTTACCGCTTCCTGGAGACGCCCTGCAAATCCGGCAAGTTCATCATATTTCTGTTTCGCGTACATGATCTCCTCCCTGTATTTTTCCAGTGTTTTCTCCAGCTCGCTGTTTCTGTACTGCTCCATTTCAAGCCGGGTCCGCTGCTCCCGCTCCTGTTCCTGCATCTTCCTCCTCAGCAAGGAGCAATCTTTCTCCAGCTGCTCTTTTTCCACCCGCTCCTTTCTTACGGAGACTCCCCGGAACCGGCCTTCTCTCCAGATTATCTCCTCTTCGATCTCATTTCCGCAAAAAGTAAGAACAATCACGGAATTTCCGCTCTGGACCAGCCTGTATCCTGAAATCTCCTTTCCCTCCGTCACAAGGATCGGCCTTCCTGTCCCATACGGATCAAGCGCTTCTATCCGCGCCGGTTCATTTTCATCCCCGCGTCTCATCGAGAAAAGAAATATATTTCCCGCTGCTTCCGCCAGATCCGGCCCTGCTTTGATGTCCTGTGCCTTTCCCAGATTTATCTCTTCTCCTCCTCCGATCCCGTCAAAGATCAGTTCTTTTTCTGTGTTGATATAGGTAAAATAAATCGTACCATAATATAAGAATGCTGACATTCCACTCTCATGATCGTCTTTTATCACCGCCGGTACGCCGCCGTTCCTGCCCGGAAATGTATAAAACAGAATACGGTTCCTGTCCGTGTACAGACATGCCTTTCTTCCATCCGAAAGATCACAGATCCAGCTCATTTCATCCCTCCCACTTTGTCCTGAACTTTCCCGGGAGATGTCTCCCTTTCTGATATATATGGAGACAGGGGAACAAAAAGAAGTCCTTCGCATAAAATAAAGTAAAGATTTTAGAGAGGATCTATCCTATGCCAAAATATCGACCCAAAGGCTGTAAATGCTCCGGCAAAAGACGTTATATCAGCAGCGGGATCACAAATAACGAGGACTGTATCGACGTTTGTACCAACCCGGTCTGCGGGACCAGCGATAATCTGACGCTTCTCGCGCCTGTCGTCTATGACGAGATCGGCATCAATCTCTGTCGGGAGGTTCCGATCACGGGAACGCTTCCGTCTTCCGGATATCCCCTGAACGCTTCTGTTCAGATCCTGGATGTCGCCTTCCCGGAAGAGGGCGGCGAGCAGACATCCGTCACACGAATGGCAGGCCGTCCGAACTGCAGTCTTGTGACCCTTACCAATCTGTCCGTCACATTCGCCATCACAATCTTTGACTGTGCGAAGCGGATCGTGGATACACTGACCGAGACTGCGGTCTATCTGCCCTCCGGTCCGGAGAGCACGGACTATGAGTATTATGATTCCGAGACCAACCCGTCGGATGTGGAGCTTGAGATTTTCACACCTTACGGCCTGACCTATCAGGATGGAAATGTAGACATTCCTGTGCTCAACTATATCGGGTTCAGCACTACGAACAGTATGCTCACACAGGGACTTAACATGATCGCCATCCCAAAGATACTGAATTTCGACACAGACGTTCCTTCCATGACCATCGGGATCAGCGTATACGTTAAGAGCGTCTATTTCTCTCAGTATCTTATCCCTCATAACGGAAGAGCTGTCGTTCCAAAAGGTAATATCATTCCGGATGAAGATACGATCTGTATGGACTTTGTCTCCGGCGAACTGCTCGACTATGAGATCAAACCGCTGGAGCTGTGCGCTCCCAAGTTCGAGGAGCGGCTGAAAAACGACTGCGAAGAATGTGATTCCTGCTGTTCACCGGTGGTGGAACAGGAACCAGCTGCAGCTGCGCCGGTGCCCGGGGAGGGCGAGCCGGAAAATGAGGCCGGGGTTTAAAGACTCCGGCCGTTCTCTCATGCCAGCTCGATTCCGCGGCTTCACCGCTCCATCTCGCTGATGGCGTCCGCCATATGGCAGAGCAGACAACATCCCCCTTTTACAAGCAAGCTTGTAACGGGGGATATTGTCTACTCTGCCGCATGTGAGAACTTGTGTAACATTTTGACGAACGATTGGGGGGGTTGGTTTTGGACAAGTATGATATAATATGAACATGTTAAGGTAAGGAGGTATAAATATTAATGGGTGAAGTCAGATTTATGATTTCTGAAGCGGCCAAACAGGTTCAGGTCGAATCCCATGTCTTAAGATACTGGGAAGAAGAACTTGGACTTACGATCGGACGCACGGAAATGGGTCATCGATATTATACCAAAGATGACATACAGCTCTTCCGCTGTATTAAGAAGTTAAAAAATGAGGGCATGCTTCTCAAGGATCTGAAACCGCTTATTCCGGAACTCAAAGCAACACGCCTTAAACTGAAGGAATCAGAAGAGTCTTCCTCTTCTTCCGGGAAGTCAGCTCCTGCTGTTGCGAAGAAAACTGATTCTTCGGAAGCTTCCGCCTCGAAAGCTGCTCAGCTAAAACCGTCATCCGTCACATCTCTGACGCCGAAATCAACCGGTTCATCAGAGGCAGAAGTTATCCCTGTCACACAGCTGGAACAGGTGAGATCTCTCATCGGAGATGTTCTGACCGAAGTTGTCACGAATAACAACGAGACATTAAAAAAAGACATCAGCAGAACAGTCACCACTGATGTCATGAGAGAAATGGATCTCCTCTTTCAGTCGAAAGAACGCCAGGAGGAAGAACATTTCCGGAAACTGGACTGCCTGATCCGCCAGCAACAGGCAAACCACCGCGAAATGGTCAAAGGCAGTCCAATCCTTAAGTTAAAAAAAATGTTTACATAGCCATTACTGGTCCTGCTGCCGCAGTTCATTTCCGAACCGGGTATACTGCGGCATCCAGGCAAGCCTCACGGTTCCGATCGGACCGTTCCTCTGTTTTGCGATAATTATCTCCGCAATATTCTTATCTTCCGTATCCGGGTTATAGTAATCATCCCTGTAAATGAACATACATACATCGGCGTCCTGCTCGATCGCACCGGACTCTCGAAGGTCCGAGAGCATCGGTCTCTTATCGGTTCTCTGCTCCACCGCACGGCTGAGCTGTGACAGAGCGATCACGGGAACATTAAGTTCTCTTGCCAGTCCTTTCAGAGATCTCGAAATCTCCGAAATCTCCTGCTGACGGCTTTCGTTCTTCCGCCCTCCGCTGCCTGTCATGAGCTGCAGGTAGTCGATGATGATCAGATCCAGTCCCAGTTCCAGTTTATATTTCCTGCACTTGGAGCGCATCTCCGCGATCGAGATTCCCGAGGTGTCGTCTATGATCATCCTTGACTTTCCGATCGTTCCGGCTCCCTCGATCAGCTTTTCCCAGTCCGTATCGGTCAGGTTTCCTGTTCGCAGGACCTGGGCGTCCACATGAGACTCCAGCGAGAACAGACGGTTCACCAGCTGTTCCTTTGACATCTCAAGACTGAAGATCGCCACCGCCAGATTCTGCCGGAACGCGACATGCTGGGCAATATTGAGCACAAACGCGGTCTTTCCCATAGAAGGACGCGCCGCGATGAGCACAAGGTCGGACCGCTGAAGACCTGACAGCTTATAGTCCAGATCAATAAAGCCCGTGGGAATACCGGTCACGGTTCCCTTTGTCTTAGATGCCTTCTCGATCACATCCAGAGCATTGAGCACAACCTGCTTGATGGGGGTATACTCCTGAGAGTTTCCTCTTTCCACCAGTTCAAACACCCGCTTCTCCGTCTGTTCCAGTATATCCTCAAGGGGTTGGTTCTCAAGATAGCACGCGTTGGCAATATCCTCATTGATCCGGATCAGCCTTCTGAGTATTGCCTTGTCCCTGACGATCTCGGCATAATATTTCACATTGGCCGACGTCTGGGTTCCAACGAGAAGATCTCTGGCAAACTCCATGCTGCTCACTTCCGGCGGAACATCCTTTTCCTTCAGATGTTCCTGCAGTGTGATCAGATCGATGGGCTTTCCTTCATGAAAAAGTTCCACTATCGCGTCAAACAGGATCCCGTATGCAGTCTGATAGAAATCTTCCCCTGAAATCATCTCAGACGCTGTCATCACGGCATCCTTGTTCATCAGCATTGCTCCGAGCACAGCCTGTTCCGCCTCCGCACTGTGGGGCGGTATCCTTTTCATTGCTGCTTCCATATCCATAGAGCATCTGTCTCCTTATTCTGTTAATCACCGAAAGCGCCAAAAGCGGCTTTCCCTGATCCGCTATACCTCTTCGCTTACATGCACCTTCAGTTCAGCAGTCACTTCCGGATGGAGTTTTACTGCTACATTGTGTACCCCGAGTGTCTTGATCGCCTCTTTAAGCTGGATCTTCTTCTTGTCCACGTCAAGTCCCATCTGCTCTTTTACCGCAGCGGCAATCTCCTTGCTGGAGACAGAGCCGAAGGTCCTTCCGCCCTCTCCCACCTTGATCTGCAGTTCCACTTTACCCTCGCCGAGCTTTGCAGCCAGTTCCTTTGCATGATCAAGGTTCTCCTGAGCCACCTTCTTCTCATTATTCTTCTGGAGCTTCAGATCGTTTAAGTTCTTTCCGGTAGCCTCCACTCCCATTTTCTTCGGCAGGATAAAATTCCTCGCATATCCGTCGTTTACATTTACGATCTCTCCTTTTTTTCCGAGAGATTTCACATCCTGTAATAAGATCACTTTCATTTTATCAGATATCTCCTTCCTCGATCATTGTATCAATTGTCTGCTTCAGCGCCTTGATCGCCTCTTCGATATTCGTATGGTCAAACTGCGCTCCGGCGGAATTGATATGTCCGCCTCCTCCCAGTTTCTCCGCGATGATCTGAACGTTCACCTCATCAATAGAACGGGCGCTCATATAAATCTTGCCCTCATAGACCGTAAGAACAAAGGACGCCTTGATGCCGCTGATATCCAGCAGCTCGTTTGCCGCCTGAGCCGCCAGCACGGTGGGGCTGTCAATATTGCTCGGGCATTCCGCGATGGCAAACTCTTGCCGGTAAACCTCAGCTCTTCGCACTGCCTCCGCCTTTGCCTGATAAGACGCCATATCATCCCGGAACATCTTACGCACTCGGGTAATATCAGCTCCGCACCGCCTCAGGAACGCCGCCGCCTCAAAAGTCCTCACGCCGGTCCGGTTCATGAAGTTTCTCGTATCGATCATGATGCCGGCATACAGGCAGTCCGCCTCCACGGACGGGAATCGGATGTCGTCAACAATATACTGGAGCACTTCCGCCACCATCTCGCAGGTGGAAGACGAATAAGGCTCCACATAGGACAGGACTGCATTTTCTATCACATTGCTTCCCTGACGGTGGTGATCCAGCACCGCGATCATCTTGGACTTCTTCAGAAGTTCCGGGCACTCTGTCATCTGCGGTTTGTTCGTATCCACAACGATCACCATCGTATTATCCGAGACGAGATCCAGAGCCTGTTCCGACGTCAGGAAAATATCATCTTCATACGCCGGACTCTCTGCTATCTCATCGTAAAGCGGGCGCACAGAACCCGTCACCTCGTTGATCACGATATGCGCCTTCTTTTCCAGGCTGACCGCCGCGCGGTAGATTCCCATACATGCTCCGAAGGAATCCGGATCTGCGATCTTGTGTCCCATCACGATCACCTGATCTTTGGTCACGATAAACTCCCTGAGAGCCTCCGCCTTTACACGGGCCTTTACACGGGTATTCTTCGCGGTCTGTTCCTTCTTTCCTCCGAAGTAGGTGATCCCGTTGCAGTCTTTGATGACAGCCTGATCTCCGCCTCTAGCCAGAGCCAGGTCAATAGCCACACGGGCGTACTGATAACTGAGGGCGTACGTCGCCGTGTTGAGTCCAAGCCCGATACTCAGTGTCGCGGAACGGGCATTTCCTATATTGACCTGTTTTACTTCCTCAAGAATTGAAAACTTGTCTTCCTTGATCTTCTTATAGCTTTCTTTCCGGATCACGACAAAGTATTTGTCCTTCTCCATCTTCTTAACGATACCGTCCACATCTCCGATATACTTGTTGATCTTTCGGTCGATAAGAGCAACAAGAAGGGACTGGCGCACCTCTTCCACACTCTCCATGACCTCATCATAATTGTCGATATAGATCAGTCCGGCGATCATCCGCTGATCCTCATTCTCACGGATGTACGCGTTCAGTTCCGTCACGTCCCTGAGAGATATGGCAACGAAAAACTCTTTCTCCTCCGGGATCTGCAGAAGCTCCTCTTTCTCGCTGAATCCTTCCAGATTCACACGTCTGAGTTCTGCCTGGTAATCTCTGTCCCGGTAGGTAACTTCCAGTTCCACGTGTTCCATATCTTCCTTCGGGAACACGCCCGGATGCAGCTCCGGGATCATCCGGTTCAGGGTCTTTTCTTTTTTCTGTCCGCTCATCAGAGCATTAAAACTGTCATTTGCCCACAGGATCCTGCCATCCTCCAGAGCGATCGCATAAGGGATCGACAATTCCTTTAAGAGAGTATTCTCAATCCCTTTATACTGGACCGAAAACTGGATCAGGTCAGCCAGGATCAGTGAGCGGTTATAAAAGTACAGCCCGCCTGCGATACCCAGATAAATCAGGATGAAGACAGACATGATAAGCCCTGCCCGTTTATCGATCAGATAGATCCAGATATTCATTGCGATCAGGAGCACCGCCATGATAAGAGGCCAGTGCATATACATCCTGAGCTGTCCCTTCAAACGCATCTTCTCTTTCTTCATAATAATGCAACCTCACTTTAACACTGTGTCGCAACACAGAAAACTCGGCGATCTGACAGGACGGCATAATGCCGCCTCACATAGAATGTCATTATTATATCATCTTTTTCTGTTTTAATCCACTACTGTTTCTAAGAGTCCGACTCAGCACCGTGAAAACAATTCTGCCTCTCCGTAACGCTCGCGCCGAGCACGGTCGCTTTAGCGACAAATTTCCACTTCGTGCGAGTGCGCATCCCGCGGACCGTTTTGTTTGATAGAGAACGAAGTTTCCTATCAAACAAAAAAAGCGCGCCCTTCTCCGGGACGGATCAGCCCCGTCCCACAAGGACACGCCTCTTATATGTTATTATGTACAGTCTTCTGTCAGACTACACTTCAAAGATCAGATCACCATAGGACGGCATCGGCCATGCTTCTTTATCTACGATCATCTCCAGTTTGTCAACCGGAGCGCGGAGAGCCTCCATAGCCGGGAACACATCAGAGTGATAGAAGTTTGCCTGTACAGCTCCTTCTTCTTTCTGAGCAGCCTCATCCGTTACTTTGACCAGCGCGTCAAGAGCTTTCTTTGTCTCACCCATAAGCTCTGTCACCTGATCCAGGCACTCCATCTGTACAGAAGCGTCTGCTCCCGCAGCTTTTACAGAGTTCACTGTGTCAGCAAGAGTCTTTGTATATTTGATGAATGCCGGCATAAACTGTTTGCTTGCCATGTCGATCATTGTACGTGCTTCAATGTTGATAGCCTTTGCATATGTCTCGTACTGGATCTCCGCACGGGACTCAAGCTCTGCCTTTGTGAACACACCAAATCTCTCGAACAGCTCAACTGCAGTATCTGTCACCATGGACGGGATTGCCTCTACCATAGAGCGGATGTTCGGAAGTCCTCTTCTCTCCGCTTCTTTCACCCATGCCTCAGAATATCCGTCTCCATTGAAGACGATTCTCTGATTTTCTGTTGCATACTGTTTGATCAGGTCATGTACAGCCTTCTCAAAGTCATCTGACTTCTCAAGTACATCGCATGCATCTGCAAAAGATTCTGCAACGATCGTGTTGAGCACAATATTCGGCATTGCGATGGAATCGCGGGATCCCACCATACGGAACTCAAATTTATTTCCGGTAAACGCGAACGGTGAAGTTCTGTTTCTGTCTGTAGCATCCTTTGTCAGATCCGGGAGAGTGCTGACACCTGTCTCCAGAGTACCTCCCTTTAAGCTGTGGGTAGCCTCTCCTGTGCTGATCAGCTGCTCAAGCACATCCTCAAGCTGCTCTCCAAGGAAGATGGAGATGATAGCCGGCGGCGCCTCGTTTGCTCCCAGTCTGTGATCGTTTCCTGGATCCGCTGCGGATTCTCTCAGCAGATCAGCATGTTTGTTGACTGCTCTTAAGATACAGGTCAGCACCAGCAGGAACTGTGTGTTCTCGTGAGGTGTCTTGCCCGGATCCAGCATGTTGATTCCGTCGTCTGTTGTGATGGACCAGTTGTTGTGCTTACCGGAACCATTGACACCTGCAAACGGTTTCTCGTGGAGCAGGCATTTCAGGCCATGCTGGCATGCCACTCTCTTCAGCGTCTGCATTACGATCTGGTTGTGATCCACCGCGATATTTGCCTCGGAGTAGATCGGAGCCAGCTCGTGCTGTGCCGGTGCAACTTCATTGTGCTGTGTCTTCGCTGTAACGCCAACCTTCCACAGCTCGATGTTCACATCTCTCATGAAGGATGCGATTCTCTGACGGATCGTTCCAAAATAGTGATCATCCAGTTCCTGTCCCTTCGGCGGCATTGCTCCGAAAAGGGTACGTCCTGTATAGATCAGGTCTTTTCTCTGTTCAAACTTCTCTGCGTCAACAAGGAAGTACTCCTGCTCCGGTCCGACGGACGGAGTTACTTTCTTTGAAGTTGTATTTCCAAACAGTCTGAGAAGTCTCAGAGCCTGTTTATTGATGGCTTCCATAGATCTCAGAAGCGGTGTCTTCTGGTCAAGCGCTTCTCCTGTGTAGGAGCAGAACGCTGTCGGGATACAGAGTGTCGCTCCACCTGCATCCTGTCTTACAAATGCCGGAGATGTGCAATCCCAGGCTGTATATCCTCTCGCCTCGAACGTAGCTCTCAGTCCGCCTGACGGGAACGAAGATGCGTCCGGCTCACCTTTGATCAGCTCTTTTCCTGAAAAGCTCATCAGAACTTTTCCGCTCGGCAGCGGCGCGGAGATAAAGGAATCATGTTTCTCAGCTGTAACACCTGTCAGAGGCAGGAACCAGTGGGTATAGTGGGTAGCACCTTTCTCAATGGCCCACTCTTTCATCTCATGAGCGATGACATCCGCTGTCTCCAGATCCAGCTCTTTTCCTTCCTCAATCGTTTTCTTCAGATTTTTGTAGACTTTTTTCGGAAGACGTTCCTGCATTACTGTGTCGTTGAATACATTCTCCCCAAAAATGTCAGCTACATTGAACAATTCTGTACTCATAGTCAATCCCTTCCTTTTCGTGTTCTACGAAAAAAAAGGGCACTCCAAGCTATGTTGGAACGCCCTTGTTCTTCTCTACGTGTGACAGTATACCTCAATCATCTGAAAAAGGCAAGCAAAATTTTTGTTTTTTATCTCAAAAATTTTCAGGCTTTTCCTACTGATCCGAATAATTCCATCTTCTCTTTTACTTTTGCCATGATAGCTTCTGCGCCCGGTTTCAGAAGTTTACGCGGGTCAAATCCTTTGCCCTGTTTATCTTTTCCCGCCTCGATGTACTCGCGTGTTGCCTCTGCGAATACGATCTGGCACTCTGTATTAACGTTGATCTTAGCTACGCCAAGGCTGATTGCTTTCTTGATCATATCGTCCGGGATTCCTGTACCTCCATGAAGTACGAGCGGCATATCACCTGTCTTCTGCTGGATTGCATCCAGTGTCTCGAAGCTTAATCCTTCCCAGTTGTCCGGATATACACCGTGAATGTTTCCGATTCCTGCTGCCAGGAAGTCAATTCCCAGATCAGCGATTCTCTTACACTCGTCCGGATCAGCACACTCGCCTTTTCCGATAACGCCGTCTTCCTCTCCTCCGATAGCTCCGACTTCTGCCTCGAGAGACATTCCGTGCTCATGAGCGATCTTAACGAGTTCTGTTGTCTTGGCTACGTTCTCATCGATCGGATAGTGTGATCCGTCGAACATAATGGATGAGAAGCCTGCCTCCACACATTTCAGGCATCCGTCATAGCTGCCGTGATCCAGGTGAAGAGCTACCGGAACTGTAATGTTAAGCTCCTCCAGCATTCCGTTTACCATTCCTACAACAGTTTTGTATCCTGCCATATATTTTCCTGCGCCCTCAGACACACCGAGGATAACCGGTGAATTGCACTCCTGTGCTGTCAAAAGGATTGCCTTTGTCCACTCCAGATTGTTGATGTTGAACTGTCCCACTGCATAGTGTCCTGCTTTTGCTTTCTGAAGCATTTCTGTTGCTGATACTAACATTTTTCTTCTCCTCCACTTCTAAAGTCCATGCCGGATATCCGGCATCAGGAATATTTGATTGTCATCAATCTTTTTCTATTATAGCTTATCCACGTGGAAAAGACAATCTGAAAAGGAATTTTTTAGACATACAAAGACACAAAAAAAGCACCCGGACATGATCCAGATGCTTTAAAGTGACTCCGAGGGGAATCGAACCCCTGATTCCAGCGTGAGAGGCTAGCGTCTTGACCGCTTGACCACGGAGCCATTTTTCATATTCGCTGTTTGGTTGTCCCTCACAGCGAATATA
>DWVT01000132.1 GCA_019120075.1 Candidatus Mediterraneibacter excrementigallinarum | reverse complement strand
CCCGGTTCCGGCGGGGCTTATTAAAGTGCCTCTCCTCTCGGTACTGCCACTCTGAATTTCTCAAAAAATCGGCAGATTGGTACTTTGAGAAGACATATCAATTTTTTAATGCAGTTTGCGAAAACTCAAGACAGCCGCAGATATAATGGGACGTCTTCCACCGGTATCCGTGTATTCAGAAGCTCGGTCTTACTTCCGTTTTCAAGATGGATAATGGAAAGTGCGTTCCGCCCGAGCGTGTCACTGTGGTATTTCCTCAGATTGATATAATTCATATTATCATAATACAGGATCAGTCCTGCGCTGTGCTGATGTACTTCCGGCAGGAATTCCATTTTTGTTGTGATCCGTGCGTGTGTGCTTGTCAGCTTGCGTGCCAGTATACTGACTTTGTTCAGAGATGTTCTCGACTCCTGTCCTCGGATTCTTACATATCCGGGTCTGACCTTTACGTCTGCAAAGCACCCGGGCATAATGCGAGGAGCATAATAAAAGTTCCCCAGAGTTTCGGCATCAAAATCATCAAAAACAGGTGAAGCTGGAAGGGGACATTCCGGCAGGGAAGGCTCTGGCACATGAACTTTTGCGAGGCATCCCCCGTCTGCCATCCTGAGCCATCCGTCTTCTGTCCATTTCATTTTCTGGATCGCGGTTTCCCGTCCTAAGGTGCAGCGCAGCTCCGGAACAAACGGTCTTGCCGCGATATGTACGAGGTAGACCTCGCCCCCGGGAAGTTCGACATAACTTCCATGACCTGATTTCTGCAGCTCGCTATCCGGGTTAAAGTATCTGGTTTTCAGATGATCCGGATCCTGCCGTTCATTAGAGTATCCGGGAACAGACGTTACGATCGGATTGGCGGGATCACCTTCGTAGGGACCCAGGACATTTTTTGCACGTGCCATCGTCACGCAATGATTATAACCGGTTCCGCCTTCCGCGCACATAAGATAATATACCCCGTTCTTTTTCGTCAGGTGAGGAGCTTCTATGCATCCTCTATCCGTACCGCCGTTCCAGATCCGTTTGGGGTAACCGATGATTTCCTTTTGATCCGGAGAATATTCCACAATACAGATTGCACCTGGTTTTTCATATCCTTCCCTTGTCTCCCATTCAAGGGAGACGATCCATTTTCTTCCGTCATCGTCATGCAGGATAGAAGCATCAAATCCGGATGAGTGCAGATAGATCGGTTTACTCCACGGTCCCCGGATATCTTTCGCCGTGATCAGATAGTTATCTACATCAAAATACCTTGCGTTCATGGAATTCATGACGCCATAGATTACGTAAAAGAGATCCTCCTCCTCACAGTATGTCAGGCAGGGCGCCCAGATCCCTTTTGAAGACGGCAGTTTTTTCAGATCGACCTCTGTGTCATACCTTCTCCGAGTTTTTCTACAAAGCCGCCCGCTGCAAGGATCCATCCCAACGCTGCCGTGCCAAGTCCGGAACCGATCTTCATGCAGAATGAGGCTGCAGCGTTTCCCATACCGGCCGCATTATACCCGGCTTTCCACTCGCCGTAGGTGATCGCATCCTGAAGACATCCGAACATAGTCGAGCCTGCAAAGCCGAAGCCGATTCCTTTGAGTACGGAAGTCATGCAGATCAGAGGATAGCTTGTTGTCAGTCCGCCGATGGCGCATCCCAGTGCCACGACAGCCATTCCTGTCATATTCAGATACCGTTTGCTGATCTTTTTCATCAGGAATGGGGTGATGAAAAGTGTTATGATCTGGGCTGCAGAGAGGAGGTTGGCAACCATAGCGTATCTGCTTTCGTCCCCCATGTTATATTTTGTGAAATATAATACCGTACCGAAGAAAATAGACATCATAAAATACATGAAGAACAGATTGCACACCATCAGGAGCCAGTATTTATTCTTGACCATTGAAACGATGCCCTTTACGAATGATACAGATTCCTTCCCGTCTTTCTTTTCTTTGTTCTGGTCTGTGACGCGCTCTTTACAGGTGAAGAACATGAACATATTCAGGATCACGAACAGCACCATGAGGATTGCAACGGTTATTGTCCATCCTTTCTGGGCATATTTGTTTCCGCCGCCGAAGAAGCCGGTCATTTTTAATACAACTGTATTGATAGTCATTGTACCGAATGTGGAAAGGAGATTACGGAAATTTCCGAGAAGCCCTCTTTCATACTGATCTGTAGTCATCAGTCCCTGCAGGGTTGCATAGGGGACATTGACACCGGTATAGAATATGGTGGATACCAGATTGTAGGTCAGGAACATATATACAAGCTGGGCTTTTCCGGTAAAGGAGGAAGGCACGCTGAACATCAGGACCGTACATACGGCGAGCGGAACACACAGACGTGCGATCCACGGGCGTGCTTTCCCGTATTTGCTGTTCGTATGGTCTACAATATATCCCATGATAAGATCGGAAATCCCATCGAAGACTTTCGAAATCGCGATGATAGATGCTGCCGCCGCCGCACTGGCGCCAATGACTTCTGTGTAATATACAAGCAGAAATGCACTGATGGCAGAATAGACTAAATTTGCCGCGTAATCCCCAACACCATAGCCCAGACGTTCAATAAAAGAAAGTCTGGCGTTTGAACTCATATTTGTTTTCATTATAATCTTTCTCCTTTTTCTTTTCCTTTGATCTGAATTTATACCTGCCTGTCTGAAGGGAACCAGCCTGATGCGATACATCTGCCGAAATCCCAGCAGTCCCATCCGATCCATGCCGGTTCATTAACGGTATCCAAAAGCAACTTGTAGTTCCAGTAAAAGTGGCCGAGCCCTTTCTCCCATGCCGTAAGCTGCGCCTCGGCAAGCTGGCGGTAGATTTTCTTCTTTTCTTCGGGTGAAAATGCCTCTGTAAGCGAGCACTGGATGCCGTTCAGCACGCTCTGTCCTCCTTTTGTATCGTGACCGCAGACAAAGGAATTAAAGAGGCTCCATTCTCCACATATAACCGGAAAATACCGGGACATTTCTTCGATTTCCGGAGTGAGCGTTTCTTTTATGTAGCGCAGGTAACCGTCAGGATTCTGTTCACAGCCGTTCTGTTCTGCAAACATCAGATACTGATGGGTATCAAGTATGACATTTTTATAAATATCTTCCTGCATAAAACCTTTCCATGCAAACAGGTCGTAGCCATCGTGTATGACGATTGCTTTTTCTTCCGGCAGGTATTTTCTCATACGGTGATATGCTTCTATATAGAAACTTTTGAGAAAATCAAGAGTCACAGGAGCGGTTCCCTCTGCCATCTCTTTATCCACTGCCGGGTAGCGTTCCTCAATGTTCATAAACTCCCATGCGGATTCGAGAAGCGGTTCGTTGATGACCTCGATGCCCCACAATGCAGGATGTTCCGCATAACGCTCTGACAGCTTTTCCAGCAGACGGAGAGTGAATTCTACGCTTTCCGGCTGCTGAGCCCATTTGCAGACGCCGGAAAGCCCTCCGTTGTCAAAGCCGTTCTGACTTCCGGGAACTGTATGAAGGTCTATGAGAATTTTCAGTCCGTACCGTTGTGCCCAGTTAAACGATTTGTCAAGTTCATTGATACACCCGATAAACGGAGGACAGTCACCGAAGATAAAATACGGGACAGGAATACGTACCATATTCATGCCGAAAGACCGGATCTGCGCGAAATCCCGTTCAGTGATATATTCGCTGCGGTGAATATGGATCCTCGCCTCGTAAACCTCTTTCGGAAGCTGCCTCGGGAGATAATATTCATCCTCTGCTGTTGTTCCGTCAAACAAAGACGGACTCATCCATTTTTCGAGGACGAGCCAGTTTCCCAGGTTCACTCCTTTGATGCGCATAATATTCAACTCCTTTTATGTTTTATTTTGATATCACTTTATCAGCAGGTGTATGAGAAATATATCATTTTACTCAGCTGTATATCACTATTCTCAGGAAGTGTGGTATATTAGACGATATAGAAAGAGAAAGGAGAAGCTGTGAAATGAAAATGACTGTGAATATAGAATATCTGATGGAATATCTGTCTCGTCGGCTGCATACTCGCGTACAGATTTTCAACATGGACGGGACCTGCATTTATAATGTCTGTATGAGAGCAGATCTTGAACAGAGAATTGACACCGAACTGTTCGCAGAGCTGAAAAAAACGGCTCGCAAAAAATATCCGGTTCTTGTTGTAGATCCTGCATCTGCGGCGTACGTACTGATCGAGGCAGAAGAGAAGCTGTATGTATTGGGACCGGTACAGCTGGTCCGGGGCAATGTATGCCGTCATTCTCTTTCAGACAGGCTGCTGTTGGATGCGCTTTCACTTACCCTCTATCAGTGCAGTACCACTGAACTCCTGAAAGAGGGGCTGCTGCTTCACAATATTTTCAGCGGATTTCCCTGCTCTCTGGAGGAGGCTGTGGAGCATAATTGTCTGGACAGAGATATAAAATATGAGATACAGAAGAAATTTTCGGATATTATTTTTGAAAATCAGGAAAATTCTTCTATGCATAATCCATACGATCAGGAAATACGGGAAGTGGAAAGTATCCGCAGCGGCAACGTAGACGCACTGAAAAAGAGCTGGCAGGAAGACTATATCGGAAAACTGGGAATCCTGGCCAAAACGCCACTGCGCAGCAATCAGAACCTTGCCATTGTCCTTGTGACACTTGCCTCGCGCGCAGCTATGGAGAGCGGTGTAATGGCAGAAACAGCATATTCACTGAGTGACAGTTATATCAATAAAATTGAGGAGGCTAAAAACCCGGAATGGGCACTTCAGCTTGGAAGACAGGCAGAGATGCAGTATGCTCTTCTGATCAGAGAGATTAACGAGTCCCGTAAATATGGAGAGAAGAAAGATACGGCGGCAGATTCACGCACCAGCCGCTGTAAGGACTATATCTTTTCGCATTTGCATGAAAAGATTTCAACACAGGATATAGCTAAGGCACTGTATATGAACCAGAACTATCTTTCGGATCTGTTCCATCGCAGCGAAGGGATTACAATCAGTGATTATATTCTGAATGAAAAAATTAAGCTGGTAAAAAATATGCTGATCTATTCCCGGTATTCCTACAGTCAGATCGCTTCTTATCTTGGCTTTTGTTCGCAGAGCTATCTGGGGACAAAATTTAAGAAAGTGACAGGCTGTACAATGCATCAGTTCAGGGAACGGTACGGAAGAAAAGAATTTTCGGGGCAGAAATTATAATGCACAATACAGAGAATAACAATACTTGCCGAGAGTTTCTGAATTCCAACAGCGCGTGGTTTGAATTGCGAGAAGGACCTTTTTGCTCCAAAGTAGACAGAAGAAACGTACGGTCACTGCAAAGAATGATCAGTGGCAATTACCGCTGCCTGCGGGAGGACACATATAGTATGCAAGGATTACTTGATATCATGCTTTTCGACCTTGATACTGCGGTCCACCACCTGTCGAAGGCATCAGGACCGAATAAAACAAAAAGCAGGGATGTGTACAGATATGGAGAAGTTGAATATGTATATGATTAAATTTTTTAAAAAGTCGAAAACGAAATTGTATGTAAAATCTATTCGGTGAACTACCCGGATACAATGTAAAGGGCGTGTCAAACAAGAACGCGAATTTTTCATGTATGATGCGTCTCTTTTCTTTCAACTCGACAATTACACACGAAATGGAAAATCTTTACGAAAGCTGACCATAGCTTCCAACTCCCCGTGGTGACAATGTTCCAGATCCATATATCCGTTCAGAGAAGTGGTGAGTGCATCCATGAGAGCATCCCCGTCTGATGTATGAAGCCACTGATAAAGTAGGCTGCAGATGCTGTGGATGTTCTGCAGATAGGAGGAAAACCAGGGACAGAGCTCGATGATCAGTCGGTTTAAGTCTGAATCGAAAATACGGGCGTTTGGCCTGAAAAATGTTCGGTAGTAAGATTTCCAAGTGCTTACCCATCTTGTTGAACCTAAATTTTTTCGAAGAATAGTTTTCATTTCTTCTATATACCGGAGACACCCGCTGGTGTCCAGCCCGGCAACTTTACGGTAGTGTAAATCCCGTTTTGCAAAGAAACTATCTGTCTGTTCCCTGGTCAAGGAGCGCAGAAACTGTTTGATCTGATTGTAGTCATCATAATATGGGGAAGACGGATTATCCGACCCGGTTATGGAATTGATCTTCTCCCAGATGAACTTCTGGTATTCTGAGAGCTCACTATCAGGAAGAAATCCACGTAGCAGAACCTGGTTGACCATGGCGTTATCATATTCATCCTGGAGGGCGGCATCTGAAATATTTCCTTTTCCAGGAATATCAGTCTGAGCACTCAGGGACAGCAGTGTGTCAAGATCAGGATTTAAAGGAAGTGCATCCTGGATGGAGTGAAGGCAAGAGAGAATCTTCTGCTGGTGTTCGATCTCATTTTTTAAATGATTACTCTGAATGCGCAGATAATAACCGGAAGCGCCCGGAGTGTGCAAAATTGAGCGGATAACAGAAAGAGGGATCTCCAGATCCCGTAATCTGCGTATCAGAATCAGTTTGTGACAGTCCGTTTCCGTAAAATTATAATATCCGTTATTGCTGTCCGATTCCGGATCAAGTAAGCCCTCTTTAATGTAAAAATGTATGTTCCTTTTAGAGATGCCTGTCTGCTGGCAGACTTCATGAATCCGCATGAATGATACCTCCTGCTAAAAGCGTACATAATGGTGTATGGTTTATATGATTTAAAATCAATTTAATTGAGTCGGTTTGTACATAATGCACTATGATTATAGCACATAAAGTAAAGATAAAGCATAAAATCATGCATTTTTTATAGTTGACCGTCTCCTTTGTGGAAAGTGTAAAATGAAAGAAAAAAGTAAAGGAGGCAGCAGAATGTTTGAAAAATTGTTCAGTCCGATTACGATAAAGGATATGGAACTGAAGAACAGGATTGTTCTTCCGGCGATGGGAACAAAGTTTTCTGGAAAAGACAGCTATGTAACACCCAGACTGATCGGATATCATGTGGCGAGGGTAAAGGGCGGTTGCGGCTTGAATATGGTGGAAGTATGTAGTGTACATACACCAAGCGCTCCACGGGGATTCCTGTCCATCAGCGAGGATAAATATATTCCGGGACTAAAGGAACTTACTGACGCAATCCATGAAGCCGGAGGAAAAGCAGGACTTCAGCTCTGGCAGGGAAGCCTGGCGGTGGGAATGGATCGGACTGCACAGATCTTAGTGGCAAGCGATATGCCTATGGGACAGGGAATCACCCTCCCGGGCGTAACAAAAGAGCAGATTGCTGAGGTGACGGAATGCTTCGGGAAAGCAGCGGCAAGAGCAGTGCAGGCGGGATTTGACTGTATAGAGTTCCACTGTGCACACAACTATTTACCCCATTCCTTCCTCTCCGGCGGCATTAATCACCGGACGGATGAGTACGGCGGGGCCTTTGAAAACCGTGCCAGATTCCCGTTGGAGTGTATCCGTGCTATCCGGTCGAATATTCCGGAAGGAATGCCGATCTTTATGAGGATTGACGCCCATGACGACTATCTGGAAAATGGCCTGACTATTGAAGAAGTGATCAAATTCTGTAAACTTGCCGGCGGAGCGGGTGTGGATGTACTGGATATTTCCCGCGGAAACATTCTCACGGCAGGACTGAAATACGAGGTACCGCCCATTGATATTCCGAAGGCGTTCAATATTGACAACGCTGCGAGAATTCGAAAGGAAACCGGAATGATAACTATGGGAGTGGGACGTGTCAATACGCCGGAGCTGGCGGAACAGATACTTGAGGCAGACAAGGTGGATCTGCTGGGTATGGGAAGAGCTCAACTGGCTGACCAGGATTTCTGCCGGAAAGCGCAAGCCGGAGAGGTGGAAGAGATCGATTACTGTGTGGGATGCAACCAAGGCTGTTATGACGGTTTTGAAAATACAGATTCCCCGTGCATTACCTGTCTGAGAAATCCGGCTATGGGCAGAGAGACGGAATGCGAACTGACTCCGGCAGAGAAACCGGAGATCGTGCTGGTGGCAGGCGGCGGTATCGCAGGACTTGAAGCGGCAATCACACTGCAGAAGAGAGGACATCATCCGATCCTCTGCGAGGCATCCGATGTTCTCGGAGGGCAGTTCCTGACAGCAGGTGAAGCGCCGAGAAAAGCAGAAATGAAAAACGCGGTCATCGCCATGGGTGAAAAAGCAAAACGAATGGGCGTGGAAATCCGGGTGAATATGCCGGTGACACCGGAACTGATCCGGGAGATCCATCCACACACCGTGATCAATGCTATCGGAGCGGAACCGGTTACACCACCGATTCCTGGCTGTGACAGTCCGTTTGTCGTTCAGTCTCATGATGTTCTGGACGGAAAGAAGGAGGCATCCGGAAATGTGGTTATTATAGGCGGCGGAATGGTCGGCATGGAGACAGCGGAGTACCTTGCACAGAAAGGCGCAAAGGTAACCGTACTTGAGATGCTGGATGAATTCTGTGCAGATATGGGAAGCACAAGAAAAATCTGTGTAACAGAGAGCATTTACGCAGAGGGGATCACGTCGGTGACCGGAGTGACAGTAAAAGAGATTCAGGATCACAAAGTAATCGCGGAGAAGGATGGGAGTAAGACAGAATATCCCTGCGATTATGCGGTGCTTGCAGTGGGCTCAAGAAAGCGAGACGGAAGCGCGTTGGCAGAAGCCTGCTATGATCTGGGGATGGGATATTATGAAGTGGGAGACGCTGCAATGGCAAGAAGAGCCCTCAATGCTACGAGAGAAGCATTTGACGTTGCTCTTCAGTTTGACCGGAAGGAAGAACATCACTATGCGTCCAGGCCAAAGAAAGTCGTGTTCGTGACTGGAGCAACTGGAACAATGGGACAGGAAACCATGAAGCAGCTCCTGGCAAGAAGCAACCGGTTCCATACAAGAATCCTGGCAAGACCGTCGGAAAAGAATAAAAAACTGCTGAAGAAATACATGTGTCCGGCGCTGGAAATCGTCTGGGGTGACATGACGGATTATGATACCATTAAGAAATGTGTGGACGGTGCGGATTATGTGCTTCACATTGGAGCTATGGTATCCCCGGCTGCGGACAATTATCCAGAGAAAACACTCTACACCAACATCGGATCTACTTTGAATATTATCAAGGCAATCAAGGAGCAGCCGGATCCGGATAAAGTTCATTTTGCTTATGTAGGCACTGTTGCTATGACCGGCAGCCGTCTGGAGCCGGTACAATTTGGCAGAGTGGGTGATCCCATCAATCCATCCATCCACGATTACTATGGTATTTCGAAAGTATTTTCCGAAGCAGCGGTGTTTGATAGTGGATTAAAATACTGGGTATCCATCCGTCAGACCGGACAGCACCCTAGTGCCGAGGGAGCAGGAGAAGAGCCCATTATTTTCCATCAGCCGCCGAACAATGTGCTTGAGTGGAGCACTTCCATCGAGTCCGGAATCTGTATGGCGAACTTGTGTGAGGATTGGGTGGATGAGAGCTTCTGGAGAAGAGCTTATAACTTAAGCAGTGGCAAGGAGTATCGTATGACAACCTGGGAACTGTCCAAACTTTCTCTTGAACCGATGGGAATTAAGTATGAGGATATTTATGATCCAGAGGATCTAGCAAGATTCAACTTCCATGGTCAGTATTACACGGATGCTGATGTTCTGGACGAGTATCTGCATTTCCGCTGCATCCCAGGATCCGTCTATTGGGAAGGGGTCAAAAATGAAATGGAACGGATGATGGCAAATCCAATGATCGCTGCCATGATGCCATCAGCGGAAGCAATGAAAGCCCATAACAAAGAGATTGCAGCGAAACGTATGGGACCGGTTTGGATGGACGAAAATAATGAGACAGACTGGATTAATGCGTTTTACGGTTCCGTCGAGGAAAAGCATAAACCGAGACCGTTTAACCTCTATCATCCAAGTGAGGAGGAAACGTATTTGAATCATGGCTATGATGAGGAGAAAGGATTAGAAGCTCAGACGAAGGAAGATTTGGAAAAAGCAGCAGAATACAGGGGCGGTGAATATTTGGAAGAGGATGTGAAAGGCATCTACACCCCGGTGAAATGGAAATGCGCCTTTGGACATGAATTCAAAATGTCCGTCAATGCAGTGCTTCACGGCGGACACTGGTGCCCTGAATGCCTGAAAAAATCCTGGGCATATCCAAAGATTGCAAGGAAGAATCCGTTCTATGCTCAGGTATGGGACTCCCAGCATAGTCAGGATGAAACCTATGAGATTCCAATGGCATACAGTGCGTATGAAATCACAGAAGAGCTGAAGAAAAAACTGGGGCTGGATAAATAATAGGGATATATGGATATCATATAGATAACGAATCCTACCAGAAGAAACAACGGCGTAGCTCATCAAAACTGATGTGCTGCGCCGTTGCTTTATTGACCTGACCGCTCTTTTCACCTTTACAAGTGTGAATTACAAAGTGCTGATTATATAAAAATCAAATACGCTATAGTCGAAAAGACAAGAACGGAGTCAAATTATTCTTGGATACCTTGCTGCCCTAAGAGAAACTCCGGCAAATAGCCGGAGAATCTTATGCGTTGATTTTGTTCTATCCTTCTTTCTTCTCGCCCATCTGTCCTTCCAGAATCTTTAAGGTAGCTGGATCTTTCTCGCCGTGGAAATATTTTTCCAATACCTTTTCAAACACAGCCCGACGTGGATCCGCAACTGCAAACAATGTCATTGAAGACCGGAGTTTCATGTTATCCAGCCATCCCATCACCTGCAGCGCATCATCCGTTTTCAGGTGAAGCAGTGTTTTCGAGATCTCCTCCAGCCTGCTGCCGAGGACTTCATCTTTCAGGTAATCTCTGGCCTCCTGAAGATTTTGGATTGCATAATACTGCGCCGTACTGCTTTTCCCAAGACCTGCGATCTGAGGGAAGATATACCACATCCAATGGCTTTCCTTTCTTCCTCCTTGTATCTCGGCAAGCGCCGTCTTGTAAGCATAACTCTGTGCCTCGTGGAATCGTTTTAAATCCGTCATTCTTATCTCACCTCTTTTGAATTATACTGCCGCCGGAAGGAAGCTGCCCCTTTCAGTTTTACGTCTGTATCTGCTGTCCGGAGACTTTTCGGCGCTCCGGTCTATTCTTTTCCTGTTTCATATATCTCGACACAATGATCTGCCATTAGTATAATTCAATTTATTTAAATAGTCGAGACTTCCTTTTTCATGATATCAAGAGCAGGGAACTGAGTTCCCAAGTTTCTTATTGTGCGAAAAAACGGAATAGTTCAAGTGTGATATGGTTGTATTGATCCAAAACGAAGCTAAAATAAAACGATGAACTAGGGAGGAAATACTATGAACATAGGAGAAATGTTTGGACGTGCAACGATCCAGGGTGTCGTAGATTATATCCTTTTCGGAAATGGTCCGGAGAAAGAGAAACGGAGTTGCGAGGAGCGCCTGAAAGAACCATATATGAAGTTATAAGAAGTCACAAAATATGAGAGAGAAGAAGATTCCCGGATCCTGGGACTTTCAAATGAGCTTCAGAATGAGACAGCGTGTGTCTATGCGGAGATTGGGCTTCGGGCGGGCATACTTTTGATGAAAGATATGAGGGAGAACCTTCAGCGAGAAACGGGTGACGATAGAATAAGGCAGTTTGGAAATGGAGACAAAGAAATTGCTAAGAGTTGAGGATATGTGAAGATAGAAAGTTTAGAAGATGCGAAAGCAGGAAAATGTCGGCTCCTTGTTTGGAGGGAAAAGGAGCTATGTGGGATATCCCTTCGCAAATGAAGACTGTAATTTAATCGAACAGGATAGAACGGTACAGATTAAAAATGTGCTTTGTGACTCTGATTCTGATATTGATGCAGAAGGCAGCAAACGGATAAAGGATTGGCGAATTGAGAATGAAAGAGTAGAGATCGAAAGAAGGAACGATTCATGTACAAAGACAATATCGAGGTGCACATAGGAGATATGGTAGAATTTTATAATATCCACCCGATTGGTGGAAAAATGTATGGAATCATCGCTGATACGAAAGCAGGAGAGCTCATCAGAAAGACGCTGAAAAAAATCTATCGTCTACTTGACGATATTTCAAGGAATGGAAATAGTGGGATTGGAAAACCAGAACCTTTGGTTGGAAATCTATCCGGATTCTGGAGCAGGAGAATCAATGATACGGATAGACTTGTTTATAAAATAGACGAAAGTAATATTTATGTGCTTTCTTGTAGATATCATTATAGTAAATAAAGCATATCAGAACGCTCTTTCAAGACTTTTCATATAACCATAAAAAGACATTGGGAAAACATCCAGTGTCTTTTTATCATGCAAATTTCCTGTATGCCAGATTATATGACTGAGCCAAAGAGCTGGAGAAAATCAGAAATGGCAAAAGAGACAATAAGACAATTCCTGATCCTGGGAATTCCGGAAAGCATCCTTGTCGAGAAAGGAACAAGGAAGGAACTTCTGGATTTGATGGGACAATTTTATCGAGCAGATTTCAGACGAATCTAAAAAGGATCCGGTTTGGATGAATGGCCTGTATGATGACAGTTACGATATTATGAATGAAGATGGAAGTGAAGAATTCGTCAGCACGGCAGACTTCCGCAAGGCTATCAGAAGCAGCGTCTGTAAAGTCAATTATTATACATATATGGCGCTTGCAGGCAGAAAAGAGATTGAAGAGCAGTTCCAGATGGGATGTGTTCCGGTAGAGAAGAACGGGAAGAAATATAAATACTGCTATTCTCTGGTGGAAAGTGAGAAAGATACTCCAGTCATGTATCATGAGATCGTGCAGTGGGGAACACAGGCAATGAAAGAAAACTGTAAGAAAGCGATGAAGGTCTTTTCAATACAATAGAAGTATGAATAGGCCATCGCACACATGGAGGTGTCGAACAAGATTTCGTAGAATAAAATTTATGCTGTTAAATAGGTTTTGGCACCGGGCTGGGTCTGGTCAATGATACCGTTCAGGTTATTCTTCATGGCCGTTTTTATCTTAGATTTCTTATACCTTAGTCTTGAAAACATTTTTAAGTATATCCTAATTTATTTTAATTCATTTCTATTCACATTGCTTTACTTAGTTTTTACTGATTAAAGATAGAACAGTTTACATTTGAACTTTAGAATTATGATTCGAGGTGCTTAATTATGATTATCAACTTGAAGAATATTTCTAAATCTTATGAGAAAGTAGAAGTGATAAAAGATCTGAATCTTCAGATTGAGGACAAAGAATTTACCACTTTACTCGGACCTTCCGGTTGTGGAAAAACAACGATTCTGCGTATGATCGCCGGACTGGAAACACCGACAACCGGGGAAATCTATTTTGATGACACATGTGTCTATTCAGATAAAAAGAAAATCAATATCCCTCCAGAAAAAAGAAATACCGGTTTTGTATTTCAGGACTTTGCCCTGTGGCCTCATTTAACTGTGTTTGAAAATGTAGCATTTGGTCTTCGCGCAAAACGAGACACGAAGGAACTGGAGCAACGTGTCATGCATGCATTGGACGCAGTAAGACTATCGGAGTTCCGCGACAGGTATCCGTCTCAGTTATCAGGAGGACAACAGCAGCGAGTTGGATTTGCAAGGGCAATCGTTACAAAGCCAGACTGTATCCTGTTTGATGAACCCTTATCTGCGTTGGACGCAATCTTAAGAGATGAAATGAGGATGGAGATTAAAAGGCTGACAGCAGAGTTAGGGGTGACAGCAGTTTTTGTAACCCATGATCAGATGGAAGCGATGAGTATGAGTGATCGAATTGTGGTGCTGAACAAAGGTGCTATCGAACAGCAGGGAAAGCCGGAAGAAATCTATCAAAAGCCAAAAACGATGTTTACGGCTAAATTTATTGGTAAATCAAACTGGCTGGGGCAGAAAGAGATGTTCCGTCCCGAGACAGCAAGTCTTGAAAAGAAAGATGGATATAAAGAATATCATACTGTAGTAGACGGTATCCAGTTTCTAGGTGAAAATTATCAGCTTTACCTGAATGCTGATGGAAAACAGTGGATCATAGAATCCCCATGCAGATATGACATTGGTTCCAATGTCTCTGTTTATATAAATGAGGATAATATTGTAACTTTTTAGGATGAATCAGACAACAGGAGGAAAACAATGAAGAAAAAGCTATTAGCAGCAATCTTAGTGGCAGCAATGGGCATGAGTCTTGCAGCATGTGGTTCCAGCAACAGCGGTGATACAAATAATACATCAGATTCCGCACAGACTTCCGATTCTCAGGATAGCAATAGTGATAGCGGATCAGAGAAATTAAGTGGAACATTGACTGTCTATATGCCAAGTCCTACAGATTTGAATACCGCCTACATAGAGGGATTCGAAAAAAAGACAGGAGTAAAGGTAGAACTCTTTGAGGGAACAACAGGAGAAATTCAGGCACGTTTGGAAGCAGAGAAGGATAATCCGGTGGCTGATGTAGTAGTATTGGCGTCATGGTCGGATGGTCTTTCCATGAAAGAGAGCGGACAGATTATGAGTTACCCGGAAGCTGAAAATGCAGATAAGCTTTATGACGATTGGGTGGATGAAGATAGCATGCTGTTCGGAACAAGTGCTTCGGCTCTTGGAGTCATCTATAATACAACGTTAATTGATAGTCTGGATGCTGACTGGTCTGAACTGGCCGATGCCAAATACAAAGATATGATTGCAATTCCGGATCCGGAAAAATCTGGCTCATGTAAGGACTTCCTTGCAGGCTATATGTGTTCCACTAATAATGACTGGAGCGCATGGGAAGGAATGGCTGAGAATGGTTTAATGGTTGCTGGTGCAAATAAAGCAGCTCTTGAAACGGTTACGACTGGCGAAAAAGCAATTCTTGTAGCTGGTGTGGACTACAATGCATATTCCAACATTGACAAAGGCGAGCCGCTTCAGATCTACTATCCGAAATCAGGAACCGTGATCAATCCAAGACCGGCCATGATCATGAAGACCAGCAAGAACGTAGAGAATGCAAAGGCATTTATTGATTATCTGATGAGCGATGAGGCACAGCAGATGGTGGCAGATGCGTACCTTCTTCCAGGAAGAAGTGACATCACATGTGACAACCGTACAAATGTATCCGATATTCCTACATTCGAGAATCTTGACTGGAACACTATGATGGCAAATTCCAGTGATATTGCGGCAAAATTAAACGAATTATGTCAGTAAAGAGGTGTAACAGGAAGTGAGTAAAACGACAGATAAAAAACAAACGATTGTTTATTTTACGATCTTTGTCATACTATTTGCATTGGTTATCCTTCCGATTGTTGCAGTTTTCAGCGAAGCGGTCATTGTAGATGGCCGCTTTGATTTTAGTAACGCTCTGCAGACAATCGCAGATAAAGAGAATGTTACAACTATTACAAACTCCCTGCTTCTGGGAATTTTGGTTGTTGTTGTTTCAACTATCATATCTACTCCACTGGCATTTTTACTTGCCAGAACAAAGTTTTCCCGCTGGAAATGGCTGGATGTTGTTCTGATGATCCCGTTCATGACACCTCCCTATATTTCGTCAATGGGCTGGATCTTGTTTATGCAGAAACGAGGGCTGTTCCAACAGATGTTTCCCTGGACTGGGAGTATCTCTGAGAGTTTCTTTTCACTGGGTGGTTTGGTTCTTGCTATGAGTTTTCATGTATTTCCATTTATGACTACTATGCTCAAGAACGCCATCCTGAATATCGGCATGAATCTGGAAGAAAGTGCGGCTGTCAGCGGTGCCGGGTTCACATACCGTTTAAAAAAAGTTATGCTTCCGCTTCTGACAGGAAATTATGCTATCGCTATGCTTCTGGTATTTGTTAAGACTCTTTCTGAATATGGTACACCATCTACACTGGGAAATCGAATTGGTTTTTATGTGTTTACAACGGATATTCACCGTTATGCGTCAACGGCTCCGATCGATTTCGGGAAAGCGTCAAGCCTCTCCAGTGTGCTGGTCATTATCTGTATGATCATGTGGCTGGTACAGAGTTATACTACATCAAAGCATACTTATAATCTGGTCGGCGGAAAGGGACAAAAGAAAAGTTTGTATAGCTGTAGTAAAGTGACAGAAGCAATTGGAGGAATCTATATTTTTCTTGTTATTGTTGTTACTATAGGTGTTCCTTACTTTTCGGTTATCGCCACCTCATTGATCAAACTGCGTGGATATGGACTTGCAGCAGGAAATTTTACTTTCCAGCACTATGTGGAGCTGTTTACAAACAATAGTAAAGGTTGGGAGGCGATGCTGACCAGTACATTTCTCGCCGTAGTATCCGCAACTATTGCCAGTGTGTTGGGCACGTTGATCGTTGTGTCTATAAAAAAAACGGGAAAGTGGAAAAAGGTAATCGAAGGAGAGGCCCTGCTCCCAGAAATGTTGCCGAATATTGTTCTTGTAATCGGGATGATGCTGTTCTGGAATAAAATTTACAACCTGCTTCCGCTATATAATACTCTTGGTTTTATGGTACTGGTATATGTGGTTATGTTTCTGCCTTATTCTATTCAATATGTTAGTTCTGCTTTTATGCAGACAGGTGACTCTTTGATCGAAGCGGGAAAAGTATGTGGCGGAAATCGAGCTTATGTATTCCTTCATGTGACTCTTCCATTGATCATGCGGGGCGTCATGCAGGGATGGATGATGATCTTTATCATAGTATTCCGAGAACTGGTAGGTGCTAGTTTGATCTCCCCGCCTAATGTCCAGACAGTATCTACATTTATTGTGCGTGAATTCGAACAAGGAAGCGCATCAGTAGCTATGGCAATGGCGCTGATCTGCGTTCTGATTACAACTACATTGCTGATCATCCTGAATTATGTGATCGGAAGGAAAAAATATTAAGATGAAATTATTTATAGCCGGAGGATGCAGGGAACATGGTAGGAATAGTTTCCTTTTAGACGATAGAGATGAATGCTTGCTCATCGATTGTGGAAAAGGCGAAGGAGATTTCTGCTTCCCGCAGTTAAATAAAGAGCAAATAAGAAAGATTCGCTGCCTTTTCCTGACACATTCTCATAAAGATCATTCTGGAGGAATTGAATGGCTTATAGAAAACGGTTTTCATGGTAGCATTATTTCTACAGAAGAGACTAGAACACAATGCAAGATTGACTATGAAAGCTGGAATATCCTTCCTGTGGCAGAACAGATGCCGCTTTTTAGACAATTGGATCCGTCCCTTTGTATTAGATATGGCAGGACCGGACATTGTATTGGAAGCATCTGGTTTTTGATAGAATGGAATCATAAGAAAATAATTTTTACCGGCGATTACAAAGAAAAATCCCCTGTCTATATAAGTGATAGAATCAGGAATATCTCCGCAGACTGTGCAGTAATCGATTGCGCATATGGTAACATGAAAATTGATTCAGTGAAACTAGAGGAGGAACTGCTTAATACAACTGAAAAAACAATTCATGCTGGAAGATCTGTTTACATGCCGATTCCTAAATTTGGACGGGGATTGGAAATCATTCAGACACTAAATAAAACAGAAAATAAGTTTTTAGTATATGCAGACAGAAATATCTATGAGCAGGCAAAACAGAGAAATAGTTTATGGATGAATACTGCAGTCGTTTCGGTACGACCATTTGAAACATGGAATGGAGAGCCGGCAGTGTTGTTTGTATCTGATCCTCAACTCCGAAAGAAAGAAAATTATGAACTTGCGGTTAAAATATACAAAGATGGTGGTGCTATTCTATTGACGGGTCACGTATATCCTAATACAGGTGCGGAACAACTGTTGGATAAGAGGTATGCCGGGCAGATTTTGTATCCTGTCCATATGAATTATCATGAAGTCTGTGATTTTGTAAAAGCAAATCATATATCGAGTGTTGTTTTAAACCATTATGCTGGAGAAATAAATGATAAGAAGCATATTGCCTTGGATGTTGCTATTGGGACTACTATAGAATTTTAATAAGGAGATAAATAGTATGAAGAGAAAATTAATAAGTGCAATCACTCTTTTAGGAATGTGTTCCTTAATTTTTACGAATACAGCTTATGCAAAAGAAAATATGGTTCCCGATTATGAGATGAAGTTCCTACTGGATTCAGGAAAAGTCTTGAATGATGATTATAAACTCGATAGTGAGTATAGAGATTTTTTTGATACAGGAAAGAAGTATGAAACAGTTGGAGTGCTTTATTTAGAAACAGAAGATTACGACTTCTCTAATGAGGGATGGTATAATCGAATTCGCATAAAAGAAGACAGCGACAAGTTTGACTTGACTTATAAAAAACGCTATTCAATCGAAAACGGAGATATTGAAGCTGCTCTTACAAAAGCAAATGAGGAAGGATTTGATATTTCGGATACGAATTATGAAGCACAGGTTGACTGGGGCTATAATAAAATGACTCTCAGCTTAAGTAATAAAAAAACAGAAAAAAACAACGGATATGATGATATGGAATTACCTGGGCGTAAAGATGCTATTGAAATAATAAAAGATAACATGCCTGGGAAAGAAAAAGATTGGAAAGAAAAAAACTGGGGAAAAGATTTAATTGATGATGTAAAAAAATGCGGCCCTGTATATTATTCGAAATATGAGGGAGAAATTGAAGGCATTACTGTAGATATAGAAGTCTGGCCAGTATATACAGAAAGTACAGACTCCACAGAGTATATTACAGAAGTATCGTTTAAAGAGGACGAATATGATGAAGCAGCGTCAAATCGTAATAAGGTAATGGATGCGCTAGAAGATAAGGGAATATTAAAACATGAAGATTCCTTAAAAACGCAAAAAAATTTAGAGGCTTATTTGCAGTAAAGAATGTCAAGAGTTAGCAGGAGAGCCAGACAAAGATTGGAAAATGTAGAATAAATAGCAATGGAGACAAAACTGTGGTATCAGAAAGCAGTGGTGTCTCCATTTTCTTTTCTCGCCTTGCACTTATTTAGAGGATATTTTATTGAAGATAATTAGTATTAAGAGGTTTGAAATGAAGAAAAAAGAATTTGTTATTCTCCGTCAGGACGTACTAACAGATTTTCAAAACCAGATTGATCCCTATAATGATTTTTCGTGGAAGGATGGGAAAACAGAGATTCGTAATCTTTGGTTTTATAAGCGACGGAATTTCCTGGTAAGCAGCCCGATGAAATAATCCCAAACAGATTATGGAAAGGCAAAATGTGGAAAGACCGTTGATTTTCAATAAAAATAGGGCTACAATTTGTTATGTTAAGGTTGAGCAGTTTAAATTTTTGCTTGTAGTCTCAGCAAGTTGCAGGACAGGATTCCTATATATACACAGCTTTGGCTATCCAAAGAAGACTATAATTTTTTCAGGAGGAGAGAAGATATGAAAGCATGGACAAAAAGACAGCTAGAAATTGCCGGATACGAATTCGCGGATGCAACAATTGAAGATGTTTTACTATGCAAATCAGATGGTCAACTTTTTCTGCTCCTTACGTTGGCTGAATCTTCATGTCCCCCCATTGTTGGAGAGGACTATCCGATCAATCAGTCTGCTTGCGAGGTGATCATGCGTATTATGGATGTGGTCGGCGAATCGAACCTTATGGAAGTCAAAGGGAAAAATATCCGTATTGCTTTCCGTGAGATAACCGATCCGATCACAGTGATCGGAAACATCATTGATGATGTATGGTTCGATTACCGGGATATATAATAACACGGGGGCCGTTGCAAAATAGATGATTCTGTGGGGGGAGTTTAGTATCACCCTTGAGATCATTGCTATATTGGCAATTATTCAAGCGGTGAAATCGTTTCGATCTTTCGTTTACCAAATACGTTCCATTCTTCAGGATGACCTTGTACTCTTTCGTTTTTTCACTGCTATATCATGTCGCAGTTCAGGCTATTGGTCCCTGGAAATGTCTCATTTTAATATGAATGCTCTTTTTATCATTTTCAGAAACTTTTTCAGAAACTTTTTCAGAAACTTCCCATTTAGCCTCCATAGATCAGGAATAATCTTATATGTAATTTTTTACAAAATAGGAGGAAATATAGCTTGCTTTTGTGCTGGTTTTAGTGTATTCTATACAAGCATTAAATATATTTCTAAGAAATGCTCTAAAAAAATTTTTAGGCGGAATAGCTCAGTTGGCTAGAGCACACGGTTCATACCCGTGGTGTCGCTGGTTCAAATCCAGTTTCCGCTACTTGGAAAAAGTCCGTTTATACGGGCTTTTTTCTTTTGCATATCTTCTCTTATTCTGGCAGGAAATAATGGCGTTTAATCTCCTTTTATGTTAAAATGATGATCAGGACATTTACGGAGGATAAAAATATGAACAACAAAAGCGGACATGTTATCAGGATCATACTTGGAGCGTATCTTGCCTATCTGGGAGTACGGATCCTGATGAGGGTGATAGAGGCGGAACCGAGCAACAGCGAGATCATGGGACTGCTCGCGGTTCTTTTTATTGTTATCGGAGGGGGATACGCTGTCTTTTCGATTCGAAATCTTATAAAAATATATAAAAGTGAGAATGCTAAAAACTCCGGACTTGATGAGACGCAGGAATTAAGGATACCGGGGCAGGCAATTGACGCCGGTACGTCTGGTTCTGATCGAAGGGCAGACGGGAGAGATAAAAGAAAGGTCGCAATGCAGCAGGTAGGACCGGGGGAAAATGCGGCTGAGACGGGTGCACAGGAAGAGGAAACAGATCAGGAAAGCACCGCATCTGATATTTCAGGTGGTTCACAGGATGATAGTTCGCAGGATAGAACAGATGAGGAGTTTGGAGATAAATCAGCAGAAAACGGCAGTGAGCCGGAGGAAACTGACAGTAAAAAAGAGAATACAGACGATAAGGAAGAAACAGAAAAAGAGCAGTGAGGTGATGTGATGATGCGTGTTGGTATGGGATATGATGTTCACAGGCTGACGGTGGGGAGAAAACTGATCATGGGAGGTGTTGAGATCCCTTATGAAAAAGGACTACTGGGACATTCAGATGCGGATGTGCTTGTACATGCAGTGATGGACGCTCTTCTGGGGGCGGCTGCCCTCGGGGACATCGGAAAGCATTTTCCGGATACGGATCCGGAGTACGAAGGTGTGTCCAGCATCCGTCTTCTTGAGTATGTCGGCAGAATCCTGGAGGAAAATGGGTATGTGATCGAGAACATTGATGCGACGATCATTGCACAGCGTCCGAAAATGAGGCCTTATATTGACCAGATGAGAGAAAACATGGCAGAGGCACTTGGAATAGAAACGGACCAGGTCAGCGTGAAAGCGACGACAGAAGAGGGACTGGGCTTTACCGGAACGGGAGAGGGGATTTCTTCCCATGCCATCTGTGCGATCGAGAAGTTTACAAATTTCAGCAGTGTTGATGTATCGGCAGAAGGTCCGGCGTGCGGCGGATGCTGCGGACAGATGCGCGGAGAGGAGACAAAATGATCCTCCGGAGGCTGAAACAGGACGAACACGGTCTGACGAGAAAACTGTGGGAAGAAGTTTTCCCGGAGGATACAAAAGCGTTTCTGGATTACTATTATTTTATCAAGACAAAGGAGAACCGGATCTATGTGATCGAAGAGGATGGAGAAATACGCTCCATGCTTCAGCTCAATCCCTATCGGATCCGGATTGAAGCAGAGGAGTTCCCTTCAGATTATATCATTGCGGTTTCCACTCAGAAGGAATATCGGAGCCGTGGATATATGGGAAAGCTTCTGAGGACGTCTCTCGCGGAGATGTATCAGGAGAAGGTTCCTTTTACTTTTCTGATGCCGGCAGCAGCGGGAATCTACACGCCTTATGACTTTCGGTATATTTACAGTCAGAGGAGCAGTGTGATCGATCTGACCGGGAAGAATGGAGGCGATAACGATACGACGTCCGGTGACGCGGATGGTTCGGAGTTTTCGGAAAGAGATGCTGCGATCTTTGACGCGGAGGAGATGGCTCAGTTCTTTAACCAGAATTTTGCAGACAGGTGGCAGGTCGCAGTGGTGAGAGACGAGGCGTATTACCGGACGATGATCCTGGAACAGCAGAGCGAACACGGAGGGGTGAGACTCCTGTTCAGTGACAAAGAACTGATCGGCATGTTCGCCTATGCCGCGGAGGATGAGATGGAAATACGTGAGCCTCTGATCCTTCCGGGCCGGGAGAGATGCTTTGAACAGTCCGCAGCGGGACTGGCAGGCGGCAGATATGAAAAGATAAAGGTGTTCGGATATCCGGATGCCGGAATCGGTCAGGAGAAGCCTCTGATCATGGCAAGAATTGTTCATCTTCCCACGTTCTTTGCGGCTCTTCGGGTTTCTGCGGCGGAAAGTCTTGACTGTTCTTTTGCCGTGCTTGATCCGATCCTGCATCAGAACAGCAGGATATGGAGACTGAGGAGTCTGCCCGGGGAAGAGACGGTTTCCGTGAGTGAAACAGAGGACTCGGAGGGAGTGATCCCTGTGGCGGAACTTACAGAGTTCCTTTTCGGGAGACGGTCAGCGGAAGAGATCCGGGAAAATGAAGATGTGATCATTACGGAGCGTCTGCAGGGAGAACTGGAGAAGATCAGGAAACTTGACAGAGTGTTCCTGAATGAAGTGGTGTGACATTTCTACTTATGAGGAGGGTAAGCAGATGAGAAAGATGAAAAGGAATTTGGAAAATATAAAAAGAAGAGCTCTTCCGGCGGCTTTGATCTTTGTTCTGGCAGCGTACCTGCTGACGGGCTGTATCCAGAGCTTTGACGCAGAGGCGTATGTAAAATCCTGCCTGGATGCGCTCTACATGGGCGACTACGAAGAGTATGCTGACCAGGTGGGAATCAGCGTGGAAGAGGCGCGCAGTGATATAGAAGGTCAGCTTGACGATTCTCTGGAATCAGCGTTCGTGGGAGATACAGTGACTTCAGATGAAGATAAGCAGGCATATAAAGACGTTGTGGTCGAGATTTATAAGCTTGCCAAATATGAAGTGGTCGGCAGTGAGGAAAAAGATGGCGATTATGTTGTTACAGTGTCTGTTCAGCCAAGCAATGTCTTTGAGGATCTGGATGAGGGATTCACTGCCATGATCACAGAGGCTGTGGCTGACGGAGATTTTGACGAGAGTCAGACCATTGCATATCTGAACCAGTATCTGGAGCAGAGAAAGGCAGAGAATGAATACGGAGAGGCTGAGGAAATTCAGGTCAATGTGACCGGTGACGAGAACAATGTGTACACGATTCCTGAGGAGGATCTTACGAATATTGAAGGTGCCCTGTTCCCGGGAGCTGTATAAGAAGAAGTACGCGTGCCAGGACTGCTTATGAGTACGGTGTGAACTGTAACAAACGGTTGACAAACGGGAAAAAGTTTCATAATATATGGATATGTTTGAAAAGAAAAAGGCATAGAACGGAAAGAGTAGCTGATCTCAAGCTCACAGAGAGGGGATGCCGCCGGCTGTAAGCATTCCTGTGCAGAGGATCCGTGAAGTGCATCCGGGAGCTGATCCTGTGAAATGAGTAGCAGGATACGTCAGGCATACGTTACATGCATTGAGTGAAAGAAAAGATTCTTTTATTAGAGTGGAACCGCGGAAAAACTTCGTCTCTAAAGCAGAGGCGAAGTTTTTTTTGTCTGATAGGAAACTTCGTCCCCTATCAAATAAAACACTCTGCGGGATGCGCACTCGCGCGAATTGGAAATTTGTCGCTAAAGCGACCGCGGTTGTAAGGATTTGTAAGGAGAGACAGTAATGGGTATTATATCTTACATCAGAGAAGAGATTCAGGTGATCCGTGAGCGGGATCCTGCGATCAAGTCTAATTTGGAAGTGTTTCTTTACCCCAGCTTTAAGGTGATCCTGCGATACAGGCTGGCTCATAAGCTGTATCTGAAAAAACATTATTTTCTTGCCAGATGGATCTCCCAGCGGGCAGCGAGAAAGACAGGGATTGAGATCCATCCCGGAGCAACCATCGGAAGAGGGCTTTTTATCGACCATGGGAGCGGGGTGATCATCGGAGAAACTACGGTCATCGGCGACAATGTGACTCTGTATCAGGGGGTGACCCTGGGAGGAACAGGCAAAGAGCAGGGGAAACGACATCCTACTCTGAAAGACAACGTCATGGTCAGTGCAGGAGCAAAAATCCTTGGCTCCTTTACCATCGGGGAGAACTCTAAGATCGGAGCAGGGTCCGTTGTGCTGGAAGAGGTACCGCCGGACTGTACCGTGGTAGGAGTGCCGGGCAGGATCGTCAGGATGGGGAGCAGAAAAGTGCCGAGAACGGATATGGATCAGATTCATCTTCCGGATCCGGTGCTTAATGACATAAAAAGTCTGCAGGAAGAGAATCAGAGGCTTCACAACGAGTTGAAACACATGATAAAATATATGAAATGTTTTGAGAAAGAAGACTATGAATGCCCGGATGAGGAAGAAGACACCGGGAAAACGGAAAAATCAGGAGGAGAACAAAAATGAAGATCTACAATACAATGTCAAAGAGCAAGGAAGATTTTATCCCTCTGGAGGAGGGAAAGGTAAAGATGTATGTCTGCGGTCCCACCGTGTACAATTATATCCATATCGGGAACGCAAGGCCGATGATTGTATTTGATACTGTCAGAAGGTATTTCGAATATAAGGGATATGATGTGAATTTTGTCTCTAATTTTACTGATGTGGACGACAAGATCATCAAGAAGGCAAATGAAGAGGGCGTTACAGCGGATGAGATTTCAAAGAGATATATTGCTGAGTGTAAAAAGGATATGGAGGGAATGAATATTGAACCTGCCACGAAGAATCCGCTTGCCACAGAGGAGATCGGCGGTATGATCGATATGATCAGCACCCTGATCGAAAAAGGATACGCCTATGAGAAAAACGGAACTGTCTATTACAGGACAAGAAAATTTGAAGGTTACGGGAAACTCTCCCACAAAAACCTTGATGACCTTCAGTCCGGAGGAAGAGCACTCCTCGTTACAGGGGAAGATGAGAAGGAGGATCCGCTGGACTTTGTTCTCTGGAAACCGAAGAAGGAGGGAGAGCCGGCATGGCAGTCACCATGGGGAGAAGGTCGTCCGGGATGGCATATCGAGTGTTCGGAGATGTCGAAAAAGTATCTCGGCGAGCAGATTGATATTCACGCAGGCGGCGAGGACCTGATCTTCCCCCATCATGAGAATGAGATCGCGCAGAGCGAGGCGGCAAACGGAAAGCCATTCGCTAAATACTGGATGCATAACGGGTTTTTGAATATTGATAACAGAAAGATGTCAAAGTCACTGGGGAACTTCTTTACTGTTCGTGAGATCAGTGAAAAATATGACCTTCAGGTCCTTCGTTTCTTCATGCTCAGCGCTCATTACAGAAGCCCTCTGAACTTCAGTGCAGAGCTGATGGAGGCGGCAGGAAACGGGCTTGAAAGGATTGTGACCGCTTCGGGCAATCTGAAATTCCTCATGGAAAATGCCGGCACAGACAGGATGACAGAGGCGGAAACAGAACTTTTTGCTCAGACCGACCGGTTTAAAGAAAATTTTGAAAAAGCGATGGAAGATGATTTTAATACAGCTGACGCCATTGCGGCTATTTTCGATTTTGTGAAGTTTATCAACACGAACACAGACGGAAACAGTTCAAAAGAATATCTGGAAAAGCTTCACGACCGGCTTGCAACTCTTGCGGACGTTCTGGGGATCATCGTAGACCGTGACGAAGAGATGCTGGATGAGGAGATCGAAGCGCTGATCGAGGAGCGCCAGACGGCAAGAAAGAACCGGGATTTTGCAAGAGCAGACCAGATCAGAGAGGAACTGCTTGCGAAGGGGATCGTTCTTGAAGACACAAGAGAAGGTGTAAAATGGAGAAGAGCATAGAATACGGATTCGAACATTATATACGGCTTATTCCGGGGGTAAAGGAGATCAGTCCGAAAGACTGTTCTCCGCTGGTGCTTGCCTATATCGGGGATTGCGTGTTTGATCTGATCATAAAGACTCTGGTGGTCGGCCAGGGGAACAGACCGGTTCATAAACTCCATGAGGAGACGAGCAGATATGTTCAGGCTTCTGCGCAGTCCTTTATGATGCGGTCCATGCAGGAGCATCTGACTGCGGAGGAGCATGCGGTATATCGGAGAGGGAGAAATTCCCGGTCTGTCACACCGGCAAAGAACCAGTCGATTACGGATTACCGGCGGGCAACAGGATTCGAGGCACTGATCGGCTATCTCTATTTAAATCACGAATATGAGAGGCTTACAGAACTGGTGTCCATCGGACTGAAAAGTATGGATGAGGAAACGGAACAGAAGGAGTAAGGAACCATGCAGGAAAAGAAAACAGAAGATTTCAACAGGAGCAGCCATACTCTGGTCATAGAAGGACGGAATGCTGTGATCGAGGCGTTCCGCTCCGGACGGACTATCGATAAGCTTTTCGTCCTGGACGGATGCCAGGACGGTCCGGTCAGAACGATTGTGAGAGAGGCAAGAAAACATGATGTGATCATCAGTTTTGTAGACAAAGAGCGGCTTTCTCATCTGTCGGAGACGGGCAGGCATCAGGGGGTGATCGCCTTTGCTGCGGCTTACGAATACAGCAGTGTGGAAGATATGCTGAAACTGGCTGAGGAGAGAGGAGAGGATCCGTTTCTGATCCTTCTGGACAATATTGAGGATCCTCATAATCTGGGAGCGATCATCCGGACGGCAAACATTGCCGGGGCTCACGGTGTTATCATACCAAAGCGCAGAGCGGCGGGGCTGACAGCGACTGTAGCCAAGACTTCCGCCGGCGCGCTGAACTATACTCCGGTGGCGAAAGTCACAAATCTGGCAAAGACGATGGAGGAGCTGAAGGAAAAGGGACTCTGGTTTGTCTGCGCGGATATGGACGGAGAAAGCATGTATGATCTGAACCTGACGGGACCGATCGGTCTGGTCGTGGGAAGTGAAGGAGAAGGAGTGGGACGCCTGGTAAAAGAAAGGTGCGACTTTGTTGCCGGGATCCCCATGAAGGGACAGATCACATCTCTCAACGCTTCCGTAGCGGCGGGGATTATGGCCTATGAGATCGTACGTCAGAGGCTTGGAAAGAAATAAAAGGCGTGATATGAACAAATATGAAAAGATGACAGACGAGCAGCTTATCAGCGAGCTGCGTTCCGGAAACAGAGAGATCATGGATTTTATCATGGTGAAATATAAATCCATGGTCAGGCGAAAGGCAAGGGCAATGTTCCTGCTGGGCGGGGAAAATGACGACCTGATCCAGGAAGGGATGATCGGCCTGATCAAAGCGGTGAGAGATTACGATGAGAATCAGGGGACTTCTTTTGCCAGTTTTGCGGAACTGTGTGTGTCCCGTCAGATGTATTCTGCGATAGAGGCATCAAAAAGAAAGAAACATATTCCTCTGAACTCTTATGTCTCCCTGTATGATGCAGGAGAAGGGGAGGAGGATAATGTTCCGCTGATCGATACAATCGAGCCGGAACAGGAGAATGATCCCGAGGCGCTGTATTTTGGGAGAGAGTATACGGAGGCGTTTATTGATCAGCTCAAAGAGAGACTGAGTACCTTTGAGAATCATGTTCTGTATCTGCACCTGATGGGTACGGATTACAAGACGATCGCCGAACTTCTGGAGAAAAGCCCCAAGTCCATTGACAATGCACTGCAGCGCATCAGAGGAAAAGCTGAGAAAATGCTGCATCAGACGGATTGAATATATAACGGCGGAGGAGGCGGATGCGCTGTCCCTGCACGGCAATAAGGAGAGTACTTATGAAAAAAGGAAATTATCTGATCGCTTTGATCGTCTTTGCACTTACGATGATGCTCATCAACGGCAGCGGGATCCTGATATCTATGATGGCGGTTGTGGGCGGCATCATGTTCCGGGGAGTGGGCGGACTGACAGATGCCTATAACTACCTGATGGATCATCTGAATCTTTTTTCCGCACTGACGTATCTTCCGGTTTTTGTGCTGTTTGGTCTCTGGTATTATTTTGCAGTGACGGAAAGAGAAGGAATACGCCAGTCAGCTGCAAGAGTCAGGAAAAATATTTATCCGGTCTCAGTCCTCTGGATAGCTGTTGCTGCATTTTCCCTGCAGCATTTTATCACCATAATCATGACGGTGATCAATGCTGTGGCTCCCCGGCTTATGGAGGAATACAGTGAGCTGGTTGAGGGTTCGGGGCTGACAGAATATTCGGTGATATGGGTGGTGAGCACCCTGATCCTTCCCCCGCTGACGGAAGAGACGATTTTCCGTGGACTGATCCTGAGATATCTCAGGCGTGCGGGAGCCTGTTTCTTTGTGGCAAATCTGATTCAGGCCATTCTGTTCGGAATATTCCATATGAATCTGGTCCAGGGGATCTACACGGCGATATTCGGATTCATCCTGGGCTGTTTCGCAAAGAGATATCAAACGCTGGCAGCGCCAATGCTTCTCCATGCTCTTTTCAATCTCTTCGGGACGGCACTGGTAGATATGGAAAATGCATTTCTTCCGGATTCTGTGCTGACAGCATTGGTACTTCTGAGTATCCCTCTGACGATCTTTGCTTTTCTGATGATCTTTTTCCGTGTCGGGGAAAAGAAGAGACAGCCGCAGATACAGACCGGTCAGGAGGAAGAATCATGAGATTTGTGATACAGAGAACAAAAAAGGCAGATGTGAAAGTAAACGGAGAGACAGTGGGAGAAATAGGAAAAGGATTTCTTGTTTTGATCGGAATTTCTCAGAGTGATACAGAAGAAACGGCGGACAGACTGGTAAAAAAGATGCTGGGGCTGAGAATCTTTGAAGATGAAAACGGTAAGACGAATCTTTCGCTGGATTCTGTAAATGGAAGCCTTCTGCTGGTCTCTCAGTTTACTCTTTACGCTAACTGCAAAAAGGGAAACCGCCCCAGTTTTACCGAAGCCGGGGAACCGGAGAAAGCGGAGAAGCTTTACGAGTACATTATTTCTGAGTGCAGAAAATCCGGGATGGAGGTACAGACAGGCCGGTTTAGCGCTGAGATGGAAGTGTCCCTTGTGAATGACGGACCGTTTACGATCATCCTGGATTCGGAGAAGCTGTGAGAGAGCCGGGCCTATCGTGCAAAAAGAAGCCCTCTGATCAATAAAGACCAGAGGGCTCCACTGTTCCGAGTCAAAGCTGTCTAGGGGACTTGAACCCCTAAGAAAAATGCAGAATATGCTGTAAAATCAATAGGTTAAGGCATTTTTTAGTGATTACCTTTGATTACCATTTAAAAAATCTTAAAAGAAGGGAGAGTCCGAGGGTGCTTGTTTAGAACGCGAATTGCGTTCTTTTTTTTTCGCTTTTATTCATATTTCAACAGAAATAATGAATAAAGTCCAGCTAAGAAATGTCAAGAGGTGATATGAAAAAAAGTTAAATTTTTTACAGTAGCGAAAAAAGGGTAACCTTAACAGACCATTCCGATATATCGGATTG
>DWVT01000131.1 GCA_019120075.1 Candidatus Mediterraneibacter excrementigallinarum | reverse complement strand
TATCGGATCCGCTAATACATCTCTTTTCTGAGTATGTCCTTTACGTGGCACGGTCCTTCCCTCCTTAATCATATTTTCCGGTTTCCCGGGATTAATTCATCGGTACTCACATGTGTCTTTCTATGGAATCGCATTTCATGTGCTCGCGGCCGCGGGACTCTATTTATAGATGTTTAATCCGCAACCTTACGATAATCATAGTTCTGTTTGTGATACGATATCTAACACTTTAGTTACATCACGTCAAGCCGCTGAGTGTTCATTATTTCTTAGCGTCTTTCGGTCTCTTAGCGCCGTATTTAGAACGAGCCTGACGTCTCTTTGCAACACCTGCTGTATCCAGTGTACCACGGATGATGTGGTATCTTGTACCAGGCAGGTCCTTAACTCTTCCTCCACGGATCATAACAACGCTATGCTCCTGAAGGTTGTGTCCCTCGCCCGGGATGTAGCTTGTTACTTCGATTCCGTTAGAAAGACGAACTCTGGCGATCTTTCTCAGAGCTGAGTTAGGCTTCTTCGGTGTAGCAGTCTTAACAGCTGTGCACACGCCTCTCTTCTGCGGAGCGGATGTGTTTGTAGCACGTTTTCTCAGGGAGTTCCATCCTTTCTGAAGTGCCGGTGCTGTAGATTTCTTTTCAGAAGTCTGACGTCCTTTTCTAACTAACTGGTTAAATGTTGGCATTCTTTTCACCTCCTATGAATTATTCGTTTCCTCACGGCTCATACCGCAAGGGGCTGCGGATAATTTTATCATTATCCAATTTGAGCGCACAAAAATAATACGTTTTTGCACGCTAGATTAGTTTATTACGTTTATTTTCGGATGTCAAGGGATTTTACAACGATTTGAAAATTTCTGATAATTTCAATAAAAGTATAAAAGTATGCCGTGTACTTTTGCACTAAGTACACGGCACTTTCTTAAAATGTCGTCTGAATATTCTGACTTTATCGCCACCGGGACCTGACTTCTCTGGATCAGTACGCCCTTCCCCAGTAAACCATATGTTTCGCCGGCTTGCCGCAGCATACGCACACATCTGAGAGATGTTCCTCGTCCATCGGAATACATCTGGAGGTTACGCCGCCAGTCTGTGCCTTGATCTCGTCCTCGCAGGCTTCCTCGCCGCACCACATCGCCTTGACGAATCCTTTCTTATTCTGAACGGCATCCTTCATCTCATCCATCGTAGTTGCTGTACTGATGTGGTCATCCAGGAATGCTTTTGCCTTCGCATAGAGGTCTTTCTGGACTGTCTCAAGGATCTCGCCCAGCTTCGTTGTGATCTCATCCATCGGCACTACGATCTTCTCTCTCGTATCGCGGCGTACTACTACAACCTGACCGTTTTCGATATCTTTCGGTCCGATCTCGATACGGGTCGGAATTCCCAGCATCTCCTGCTCACTGAACTTCCATCCCGGGCTCTTCTCGGAATCGTCAATCTTCACGCGGTATCCGGCAGCCTTCAATGTATCCAGCAGCTCGTTCGCCTTATCAAGCACGCCTTCTTTGTGCTGTGCGATCGGGATGACCCTGGTCTGAACCGGGGCGATCCTTGGCGGAAGTACAAGTCCGCTGTCATCCCCGTGTACCATGATAATGGCGCCGATGATTCTGGTGGAAAGTCCCCAGGACGTCTCATATACACTGTGAAGCTCGTTGTTCTTGTCCGCGTATTTGATGTTGAACGCATCCGGAAATGCATTTCCGAAGAAATGGCTTGTCGCTGACTGAAGAGCCTGCCCGTCATGCATCAGCGCCTCGATCGTATAAGTATCCTGAGCGCCGGCGAACTTCTCGCTCTCGGTCTTCCTTCCGGCAACCACCGGGATTGCCAGATCCTGCTCAACGAAATCTTTATATACGTTCCACATCATCTTCGTGCGCTCTTCCGCTTCCTCGTAAGTTGCATGGATCGTATGTCCCTCCTGCCACAGAAATTCTCTGGAACGCAGGAACGGTCTTGTCGTCTTCTCCCATCTCAGAACGGAACACCACTGGTTCCACACTTTCGGAAGGTCGCGGTAGGACTGTACTGTCTTGCTCCAGACATCACAGAACAGAGTCTCAGAAGTAGGACGGATACAGAATCTCTCCTGGAGCGGTTCCATCCCTCCGTGTGTGACCCACGCCACCTCCGGCGCAAATCCTTCAATATGATCCTTCTCCTTCTGAAGCAGGCTTTCCGGGATCAGAACAGGAAGATATACATTCTCCACTCCTGTATCCTTGAATCTCTTATCAAGATCCGCCTGGATGTTCTCCCAAAGAGCATATCCGTTAGGCAGATAGTTCAGGCAGCCTTTCACCCCTGAATAATCGCACAGCTTTGCCTCGCGTACCACATCTGTGTACCACTGCGCAAAGTCTTCATCTCTTGATGTGATCGACTGTACCAGTTTCTTTTCCTTTGCCATCTTTCTTTCTCCTTCTTCTTTTATTTCTGCGTTCCTCTCTGAAAACAACGAACGCCGGGACATCCTTCGTCCCTCGATAACAAGGGACCGGATTTCCCGGCGGTACCACCCTAATTAACCGTGCGCCTGACGCCGCTTTGCCTTGATGCAGAATCCCGGCTATCGACTGCACTGTTCACTCTTTTACCTTTAACGCAGGCTTACGCTGCATTTTCATGCAGAAGCTCCCGGCCCGGTTCTATACATTCCTGCGGAGGCTCTCACCAGCCGCCCCCTCTCTGTGGCATTCCCTGTATATACTATCTCCGTTCATCGCTGTCGCAACTGTGATTTTAACGAAAAACAATTCTGTTGTCAACCCATTCGGAAGGCAGATCATCCTTTTCATTCAGACAGAATATTCTTTTTTCGTCTCACCCCTGGATCTGAAGCAGTTTTGCTTTCAGTTCATTCTCCATATTCTGCAGCTCAGCCTCGGCCTCTGCTCTCTTCTGGCGGCCTTCCTTCTGGATATTCATCACCTCGTCCAGCGTAGAGATCAGCGACTCGTTGGTCGCCTTGAGGGTATCCATATCCACAATTCCTCTCTCGGATTCCTTTGCCGTCTCCACCGTTGCCATCTTGAGTTTCTCCGCATTCTTCCGGAGAAGCTGATTCGTCATGTCCGTCACCTCGCGCTGGGCTGCCGCAGCCTGTGTGGAATGTTCCACGCCGAGCGCCAGTACCATCTGGCTCTTCCACAGCGGAATAGTGTTCACGATCGTGGACTGGATTTTTTCCACCATCAGCGTATCATTATTCTGAACAAGACGGATCTGAGGAGCCGTCTGGATCGAGATCATTCTGGTCAGTTCCAGATCATGGATCTTCTTCTCAAAACGGTTGCACATGGAATCCAGATCCTTCGCCGCCTGGGCGTCCTCCGGGAGCCCCGTTGCCTGCGCCTTCGCTGTAAGACTGCTGAGTTCACCGCTCCTTACTTCCTGCAGTTTCTTTTTCCCCGCAAGAATATACATGGAAAGCTCTTTAAAATAAGTAAGGTTCAGGTCGTACATCTTATCCAGAAGAGCCGTATCTTTCATAAGCTGCACCTGATGTTTCTCCAGCACCTTTACGATCTCATTGACATTCGCCTCTGCCTTCGCGTACTTTGCTTTCATGTTTTCGATCTTGTTGGAAGCCTTTTTGAAAATTCCGAAGAACCCTTTCTCTTCCTCTTCATCGAAATTCTTCAGTTCTTTTACCACACCGGTAAGAAGTTCTCCCACCTCTCCGAGATCCTTGGACCGGACATTTTCCAGCGCCGACTCGGAAAAGTCCGCCATCTTTTTCTGAGTCCCTGCCCCATACTGGAGCACCAGCGTAGAGTTTGTCAGATCAATCTGTTTTGCAAATGCATCCACCGTACGCCGCTCTTCCTCTGTAAGAATACTGTCATCCAGCGCCGGTTCTTCCTTTTTCTGTTCCTCCGGCGGCTGCTTTGCCTCCTGCCCCTGGAAAGGATCCAGCGTAAGTGTAGGCGCTGTACTCATGTCCTGAAAATCACTGCTCATTTTTTTGCCCTCCGTTATCTTCTATTTTCCTCATCATATTACTTTTTCTTCTTTATCCCGTCTTCGGTCAGTCCTTCCTGCGCCAGCATCATATTCAGCACAGAGATATCTGACGATACATCCCACGCAGTATCCTGGAACAGATCATCCAGCAGCTTCTCAAATGCCGTGTTCAGGGTATCCAGAGTTTTCTCGATCTCCTTCTTGGAAGAAATGATATTTTCCCCCTGCACCGGCTGTGCATCCAGATCCTCGTAGGCCTCCAGCAGTTTGATCGTCGTCGGAAGATAATAGTCCATCAGGCGGTGGATGTCATCCACTGTTTCCGGATTCTGTTCCACTCTGTCAAAGATCCGGTCCACCAGCATCTCCATTCGTGAGATTTTATTTGAAATCTCTTCTCCCGGGATCGCATCGTTTGCCTCCCTGATCTTTTTCACATACTCGTCTCCCGCCTGAATGATCCGCTGCACTTCCGGGGAAAGCTTTTCGTATTCCTGCCGTTCTCTTTCCGCCTCCGCTTCTCTTTCCGCCTTCTGCTGTTTCATCCGTTCCATAAGACTGGTATACTGCCGATATGCCTCGTCGCTGGACATCAGATAAGTTCCCTGCTCATCCAGATGTCCCTGACGGAACCACCCCTTTTTTATCATCTTCTTAAGATCTTTCAGGACTGCCTTTGCCGATCTTCCCGTCTGTCTTGAAAGTTCTTTTACTTCACAGTACTCCTGGTCACCCAGGACTTTCACATATTTTCTGAAACGACCCACACTGCAGAACATGCTGGTTCCTGTCCCTGCCATCCAGATAAAGATCAGGGCAACGATCCCCAGCACGACCGCGCCTGCGCGAAGGGCCATCCCCCATCCCGTGGCCGCCGCGGCGATAAGTACACAGATCAAAAGAGCAATCGTCCCGATCCCGAAAACATATCCTGTAGCGGCAAGAAACGCTCCCCCGATCCTGGAAGAATTTCCCTTGAGATACAGCAGATTCTTTCTCTCCCGCGGGATCACATTTACGTTCTCCCTGCCCTGGTCATATCCCGGAGCATATGCCTGCCTTTGTCTTTCCATCGGTCTTTCTCTGTACCATCCGCCGTTTTTCAACCCGCGGGAAACATTGTCCATTGCCTGTCCGATCGTATCAGACACCGTCTGGTTCAGCCTGCTGAAATCCCGGGAATCCACGGCATCCTGTATCGTCCTCCTGATGTCTTCACCAAATCTCTCCCACTCGTTATTTATCATGGAATTCCTCCTTAAAAGCTTGACCTGAAAATTCTTTTATATGATAATCAGTTTAGCCGTAACCTATGGAAAAGTCAAGAACGCATAGGCCCGGAAAAACTCAGGAAAGAACTGTACGCTGCATCTTTCACAACACATGGAAAAGGAGCGATAAAATGAACCTGGATATCCATTCACTCATCATATACGAAGACCCTTCTGTCATCGTCTGCCGCAAGCCGGCCGGAATTCCCACGCAAAGCAGCCGGATCGCCGCATCGGACATGGTCAGTCTGCTGAAAAACTATCTGGCTGCCTCTTCGCAATGCGGGAGCGCCGGCAGAAAACCCAGAGGCCAGAACCGAAAAGAGCCCTATCTCGCCGTCATTCACCGTCTGGATCAGCCCGTGGAAGGTCTTCTCGTCTTTGCAAAAACTCCGGCTGCTGCCAGAAATCTTTCCGGGCAGCTGACAGGCGCCGGCTTCGGAAAATATTATCTTGCCATGGTCAGAGGAATCCCTTCTCCTTCAGAGGGTGATCTGGAAGATCATCTGGTAAAAGACGGGCGTACAAACACTTCCCGCGTCTGTACAGCGGATACTCCCGGCGCAAAATATGCCCGGCTCCACTATCATACTGTCCGGGTGCACAAAGACCAGTGTCCGCCGGTCTCCCTCATTGAGATCCGTCTTGACACCGGGCGTCACCACCAGATCCGGGTACAGATGTCCCATCATGGATTTCCTCTGATCGGCGACCGGAAATACGGCGGTTCAGACAGCGGGGCAGGACCCCTGAAGTTATGTGCGTACCGGCTGGAATTTCTCCACCCAACGGATGGGAGGCCAATGAATTTTGAGCTTCCCTCCCCCTCGTGGGAAGAAATTTCCTGACAGGCCGCCGTTCAGGCGCAGGGTTCCGGGCAGACACGACAGCCGCCTGCCCGGCTTATCGTACATAAAGGCTGCCGTCACCTTTCGGTGTACGGCAGCCTTTCATTTCCCGATATTCAATTCTGTTTCCGCTACACCAATTCCGGCTCCGGTTCCTCCTCCAGCGTCTCCTCATATTTCTGAAGGATCGTAGTCTGGATTCTCTCCCTTGTTCCGGAATTGATCGGATGAGCAATGTCTCTGTATTCCCCGTCCAGAGCCTTTTTGCTCGGCATTGCTATAAACAGTCCTTTCTCGCCCTCTATCACCTTGATATCATGTACGACAAACTCGTCGTCAATGGTGATAGACACCACTGCTTTTAATTTTCCCTCTTTCGCGACTTTTCTCACACGTACATCAGTAATCTGCATACTCTCCAGTCTCCTTTCTCTGTCTGCATCTCCTGCGGACACGCCGGTCTCGATTTTTCCCTCCCCGAGCCGTATTCCGCATATCCCTGCTTCAAATTCTCCAGGGGCTATAATGCATATCTTTCGTTCTTCTCAACTACTATTTTCACACCATTTTCTCCTACGTGTCTTGTAGTCGCTCTGATCGTATCACGGCTTTCCACGATACAGTTCTCAATGTATGTGTTGTCCCCAAGATATACATCGTTGAGAATGATCGAATTTTTGATCACGCAGTTATTTCCTACAAATACTTTTTTAAATATCACAGAATTTTCTACTGTTCCGTTTATGATACTCCCGCTTCCCACGAGACTGTTCTTCACGACCGCTCCCGGATTGTATTTTGCAGGGGGCTGATCGCTCACTTTTGAGAACACGCTGGGAAGTTCACGGAAGAAATAGTTCCGAACCTCCGGTTTCAGGAAGTCCATGTTTGTCCGATAATAAGCGTCAACAGTAGAAATATTGCTCCAGTAACTGTTTATCTTATAACCATATATCTTTTTCAGATTTTTATATCTGATCAGGATATCCGTCACAAAATCGTGCCGCTCTTCCTCCGCGCAATGCTCGATCAGATCGATGAGCTGTCTTCTTCGGATGATGTAGATCCCCGTGGAAATCGTCTGGGAATGCGCCACCATCGGCTTCTCCTCGAACTCCTCGATCCTTGACGCTTCGTTCATCCGTATCGTCCCGAACCTGGTCGCATCTTCTCCCGGTTCAAGCTCCTTGCACACCACAGTGATATCGGCTTTCTTCGCAATATGGTATTCCAGGACCTTGTTGTAATCCATCTTGTATACTGCATCCCCTGATGTGATGATCACATAAGGTTCATGACATCTTCTCAGAAAATCCAGATTCTGATAGATCGCATCTGCAGTTCCCCGATACCAGTAGCCGTTGTCCGCTGTGATCGTCGGGGTAAACACGTACAGTCCGCCCTGCTTTCTTCCGAAATCCCACCATTTCGATGAGTTCAGATGCTCGTTCAGCGACCTTGCATTATACTGGGTCAGCACCGCGACTTTCTGAATATGAGAATTGGTCATGTTGCTGAGCGCAAAATCAATCGCCCGATAGCTTCCTGCCACCGGCATTGCCGCTACCGCGCGCTTCGCCGTCAGTTCCTTCATCTTCCTGCTGTTTCCGCCTGCCAGGATAATCCCTACCGCTCTCATACTCTGTCACCTGCCTTTATCAACGTCTCTCCGCTCTCCAGCACGCCGCCCGGATAATCCTCCGAAACTGTCACTCCGCTGATGGCGGTATTCTTGCCGATCTGCACGCCGTCAGGTATGACGGAGTTCTCCCCGATCGTTGCCAGTCCTCCGCTGTAGATATTCGGTTTCATCTTGTTCGGCACTTCGCTTCCGATTCCGATGACCGCGTTGTTTCCGACTACGGTATCCTCTGCGATGATCGCTTTTTCGATCACGCAGTTCTCACCGATCTTCACTCCCTGCATAATGATGGAGTCTCTCACAACGCTTCCTTTTCCTATAGTCACACTTCCGCCCAGAACCGAACTGTGTACTTCCCCATAGATTTCCGAACCATTACTGATGATACAGCGGTCCACAACTCCCTGCTCAGCGATATACTGAGGCGGGATATTGGCACTGTTTGTATAGATCTTCCAGAATTCTTCGTAAAGATTAAATTCCGGTATGATATCGATCAGCTCCATATTTGCTTCCCAGTAGGAACTTAAGGTTCCCACATCTTTCCAATACCCGTTGTATTCATATGCAAACAGCCTGTCCCCTTTCTGATGGCAGTAGGGGATGACATGCTTGCCGAAATCACAATTCGGCTGATCTTTCAGCTTGATCAGTGCTTCTTTCAGCACAGGCCAGCTGAAGATGTAAATTCCCATGGAAGCCAGATTGCTGCTCGGCTTTTCCGGCTTCTCCTCAAAATCTCTGATCTTTCCGTCTCCGTCGGCCACAACGATGCCGAAACGGCTTGCCTCCTCGATCGGCACCGGCATTGCCGCGATCGTTACATCTGCTTTGTTTGCCTTGTGGAAATCCAGCATTACTTCATAATCCATCTTATATATATGGTCGCCTGACAAGATCAGTACATAGTCAGGATTATACGTCTCCATATAATTCATATTCTGATAGATCGCATTTGCAGTACCGGTATACCACTCGCTGTTTGAACTCTTCTCGTAAGGGGGAAGGATAGAAACTCCGCCCACATTGCGATCCAGATCCCAGGGTATTCCGATCCCGATATGCGTATTCAGCCGCAGCGGCTGATACTGTGTCAGAACTCCAACCGTATCAATTCCTGAATTGATACAGTTACTGAGTGGGAAATCAATGATGCGGTATTTCCCGCCGAAAGCAACTGCCGGTTTTGCAACTTTCGCCGTCAATACGCCCAGACGACTGCCCTGTCCTCCCGCCAAGAGCATGGCAATCATTTCCTTTTTGAACATTGCGTCACCTCATTTCTAGTTGGTTTCATTTATTATAACACATATTTATCTTTAGCCAATAATTTTTTACAATTTTTTTGTGTTTTTTCTGTTCTTTTTGTGAAATTCAGACAAAAAGATATCCTTTTAATTTTTATCATATATAGTATAATATAGTAAGCAACAGTATTTTTATGACTAAAACATACTGATTTTCAGAATTAGAACAGATAAGAGAAGGGGTATTTATAATGTATAAAATTGATTTTCAGAAACCGATCCACATCCATTTCATCGGTATCGGAGGCATCAGTATGAGCGGGCTTGCAGAGATTCTTCTGGAGGAGGGTTTCACTGTTTCCGGCTCCGATTCAAAGGAATCTCCCCTGACAGAAAAACTTGAAAAAGAAGGAGCGGTCATCCACTACGGCCAGAGCGCGGACAACATCACCGACGATATCGACTGTGTCGTCTATACCGCTGCGATCAACCGGCGCAATCCGGAGCTTATGGAAGCGGTAGCCCGGAAGATCCCGATGCTTACCCGTGCAGAACTGCTCGGACAGCTCATGAAAAATTATGAGACTCCTATCGCTGTCTCCGGAACCCACGGGAAGACCACGACAACTTCCATGATCTCCCACATCCTTCTGGAAGCGGATCTGGATCCGACCATCTCCGTTGGCGGCATTCTCAAAGCCATCGGGGGCAATATCCGTGTCGGAAGTTCCGGTACATTTCTTACTGAGGCCTGTGAGTACACGAACAGTTTCCTCCATTTTTTCCCGAAGATCAGTGTGATCCTGAATATAGAGGAGGATCATCTCGACTTTTTCAAGGATCTGGAGGACATCCGGCACTCTTTCCATCAGTTTGCCGCACTCCTTCCTTCAGACGGAACCCTTGTGATCAACGGAGACATCAAGAACTATGAAGAAATCTACAGCGGTCTTGACTGCCATGTCGTTACATATGGCTCTTCACCGGATTTTGATTACAGTTTTGCCGATATCCGCTACGACGAGCACGGACATGTCTCCTTTGAACTGCTGAAAAAAGGGGAAAAAACCGGAAGGATCGCATTGTCCGTGACCGGAGACCACAATGTCTCCAACGCTCTTGCAGCGATCGCTGTGGCAGAGCTTATGGACATTTCTGCTGACACGATCCAGAAAGGACTGCTCTCTTTTACCGGAACAGACCGGCGCTTCGAATACAAAGGAACTTTTAACGGCGTAACCGTGGTTGATGATTATGCGCACCATCCGACAGAGATCGCCGCTACACTCAAGGCTGCTCAGCACTCTCCGCACAATGCAGTATGGTGCGTGTTCCAGCCTCACACCTATACAAGGACAAAGGCTTTCTTCCATGAGTTTGCCGAAGCCCTCTCCCACGCGGATCACCTGATCCTTGCGGACATCTATGCGGCACGGGAGACCGACACGCTGGGGGTTTCCTCCGAAGCACTGGCTGAAGAGGCGAAGAAACTCGGGACAGATGCCCTTTATCTTCCTACATTTGCAGATATTGAGACGTTTTTAAAGGAGCACTGCCAGCCCGGCGACCTTCTCATCACCATGGGAGCAGGAGATATCGTCACAGTAGGGGAAGATCTTCTGAAATAGATTTTCCCCTCTCTGCAGGGGATTTTTCATAGATATCCACATATCTTTCCCCAGTTATCCACACTTTCTACACACAGTTATCTACAAAAAACCGGGATTTACCCACGAGAAAATGCTTTTTTACTATATCATCGGGTGTTATAATTAGCACACAATACACAAGAGGAGTTCTTATCCGGGACACAGCGAGAACGGGGTTCTTCTGTGTCCGCTTGATTTTATCTCCCGGCCGGATACCGGACCGTGACAGAAAGTAGGACAGGATATTATGAAAAAATTAACGTTAAAAAACAGATTCCAGACAAATGCGACCTTGCTTCCGAATGACTTCATAGATAATTATATGGTGAATGCGAACGGAGAGTTTGTAAAAGTTTACCTTTTCCTTCTCCGCCACCTCGATGATCCATGTTCATCTCTTACCATTCCCATGATAGCGGACTGCCTGAACAATACGGAAAATGATGTTCTCCGTGCCTTCCGTTACTGGGAGACCGCGGGTCTGCTGCGGCTTGAACGCGACGCGGAGGATCGGATCACAGGGATCGAGCTTCAGAAAATGACCTCTGTAAAAAAATCTGGCGCAGATGTCATGGCTGCTCCGTCAGTTCCTGTCCCGGAAGAGCCGGCTGCAGAGGAACCGGAAGCACCTGTTGCTGCTCCTGCGGTTCCATCGAACGCAGTGCAGCTGGATACATTCCGCGCTCAGAAAGAGATCAAATCTCTCCTCTTCATTGCGGAACAGTATCTCGGAAAGACATTGACACGTACAGACATGGAGACAATCACATATTTCTATGACACACTCAACATGTCCGCTGACCTGATCGAGTATCTTCTTGAGACATGTGTAGAGAACGGACACAAAAGCATGCATTATATACGCAAAGTTGCTCTTTCCTGGTGTGATTCCGGAATCGAGACAGTATCCCAGGCGAAGGAGCAGTCTCAGTCGTACAACAAGAACTGTTTCACCGTCCTGAATGCTTTCGGGATCAAGAACCGCGGGCCGGCAGCATCGGAGCTTACATATATCCGCAAGTGGGCTGAGGATTATGGTTTTACTGCTGATATGATAGAAGAGGCATGCCGCAGGACCATCTCTGCTACTCATCAGCCCAGCTTTGAGTATGCCGATACGATCCTCACCAGATGGCATGAGAACCATGTCCGTTCCCTTAAGGATGTGACTGTTCTTGATGAGGCATTTCAGAAAGAAAAAGCAGCTCAGAGAATCGCGTCCGTCCGTACCCGTACTCCGGCAAGAAATCTGAATAATTTCGAGCGCCGCAATTACGACATGGATTCTCTGGAGGAGCAGCTGCTCAACAGTAATTAGAAGGAGTTTATACATGGGACTGAAAAGTTCACAATATTACGCGATCATGCGTGAATATGAAAAAAAACAGTTGAAGAGCCATGATATACAGACGCAGCGGTACAAAGAAGTTTATGAGAAGATACCCGAGTTCAAATCGCTCGACGAATCCATCTCGATCCTTTCCGTCCAGTACGGAAAGAAACTTCTGAACGGAGATGACCACGCTATCGCTTCCCTCAAGGAGGAGCTGGCAATCCTGCGGAGCAGCAAACAGAGTCTTCTTCTCTCTGCCGGTTTTCCTGCAGATTACCTTGAGCCTGTATACGAGTGCAGCGACTGTAAGGACACCGGTTATATCGGGAATAAGAAATGCCACTGTTTCCGTAAAGCGATCATTCATCTCCTGTACGAACAGTCTAATATCAAAGAACTGCCCTATGACGCAGGATTTGAAAATTTCAGGCTTGATTTTTACTCTCCCTCCTACTATGATAAAAAGACCGGGCGCTCAGCACGGGCAATCATGGAGGATACGCTTAAGGTGTGCCATCAGTTTATCGACACCTTCGGCACAGAGTTCCGCAATCTCTTTTTCTATGGGGATGTAGGGGTCGGAAAAACATATCTCTCTACCTGTATCGCCCGTGAACTTATGGAACGGGAATTTTCCGTTTTATATTTTTCCGCGCCTCAGCTTTTCAATTCTCTTGCCCGCACGGCATTTAATAAAAAAGATGTTGACGCGGGGAATATGAATGAGTATATTTTTAACTGCGACCTTCTGATCATCGATGATCTGGGGAGCGAATATACCAATGGTTTCATAGCATCACAGTTTTTTACCTGCATCAACGAGAGACTTTTGCACAGGAAGTCAACGATTATCTCAACAAATCTGTCCCTGGAGACTCTGGCGGATCTGTATACAGAACGTTCTTTTTCCAGGATCACGAGCAGCTATACTCTGTTGAGGATAATCGGGGATGATATACGTATCAAAAAGAAGTTAGAGCACAGGGAGGACAATTCATGTTACGTCGAACAGAAAGAATCTTAGAGAATATTCCGGTAGGAGCACTTGGGCTGATCGCCCTTACCGGATGTGAGGAAATGGGGAATAAGGTAAATGATTACCTTGTAAAATGGCGTCACGAAAGCGCTCATGAGTATCGTGACGACGTTGCCTTTTCCGGATATGAAAAGGATAATTTCCTTATTAACGCACGGGTTCCGCGCTTTGGTTCCGGAGAGGCAAAAGGAATCATCAGCGAATCCGTAAGAGGAAAAGATCTCTATCTCATGGTAGACGTATGTAATTATAATGTAACTTATTCACTGACCGGAAACGTAAACCACATGTCTCCTGACGATCACTTTCAGAATCTGAAGAGGATCATCGCGGCAATCGGAGGAAAGGGGCGCAGGATCAATGTCATCATGCCGTTCCTTTATGAAAGCCGTCAGCACAAAAGAAGTTCAAGAGAGTCTCTCGACTGTGCTCTTGCACTTCAGGAGCTTGTCCGCATGGGAGTAGAAAACATCATCACATTTGACGCTCACGATCCGAGGGTTCAGAATGCAATCCCGCTCAGCGGTTTTGAAACTGTATCTCCGACCTATCAGTTTATCAAAGGGCTTCTCCGCACCGTAAAGGATCTGCAGATCGACAGTGATCATATGATGGCGATCAGTCCGGACGAAGGCGGAACAAACCGCGCCGTATATCTTGCAAACGTGCTTGGACTGGACATGGGTATGTTCTATAAACGCCGCGACTATACAAGGATCGTTGACGGACGGAATCCGATCGTTGCACACGAATTTCTCGGAAGCTCCGTAGAGGGGAAAGACGTGATCATCATCGATGATATGATCTCTTCCGGAGACAGCATCATCGAGGTTGCTACAGAATTGAAGCGCAGAAAGGCCAAACGCATCTATGCAGCTGCAACGTTCGGTCTGTTTACGAACGGAATGGAAAAGTTTGATAAGGCGTATGAGGAGGGCATCATTGATGGTATTCTGACGACAAACCTGATTTATCAGACACCGGAGCTTCTCTCCAAGCCGTATTATATTAACTGTGATATGAGCAAATATATTGCTCTCATCATCGATACACTGAATCATGACGGTTCTATAAGCTCTATCCTGAGTCCGAATGAGAGGATCCAGAATGTCCTCCGCAAATATAAAAACGGAGAACCGATCTGACAGATAACTGACTGACTATGAAAAAACAAATTTTATGTGATGTTTCCCTAACCGTGCTGCTGCTCTTTGCAGCCACGGTTCTCAATTTCTGTTTTTTCTATTTCGGAAACAGGAATCTGGCAAACATCACTGTAATTTATATCCTTGCGCTGATTCTGATCGCGCTTAAAACATCCGGATATTTTTACGGGATAGGAGCATCCCTGTTCTGCGTTGCGGCAGTCAACTACTTTTTCTCCTATCCCTACAATATGATAGACTTTTCTCTTGCGGGCTATCCTGTCACTTTTATCGGGATGCTCGCTATTTCTATCATCACGAGCACTACGACCACATCCCTGAAGCGTCAGCGTCAGGCGATCGCAGAGCGCGAGAAAGCTCTTTTTGATGCGGAGCAGGAAAAACTGCGCGCAAATCTTCTCAGAGCAGTCTCTCACGATCTGCGCACTCCTCTGACTACGATCATAGGATCCTCTGCCTCATATCTGGAAAATTATACTGAACTCTCCGAATATGAGCGAACAGAGCTTATCACAAACATTAAGGAGGATTCTGAATGGCTGCTGAATATGGTGGAGAATCTGCTGACCGTGACCAGGATCCGGGAAGATTCTGACGATAAGGTGAAGAAATCTTCGGAGGTCGTAGAAGAAGTCGTATCCGAGGCGATACAGCGCCTCCAGCGCCGTATTCCGGAATTGCATGTGCATGTTGCGATGCCGAACGACTTCCTTATGATCCCTATGGATCCCACTCTCATCGAACAGGTGCTGATCAATCTCCTGGAGAACGCATTTGTCCACTCCGGAAGCAGCGAACCGACTGATCTTACTATCACAGAATCAGGAGATAATGTCATCTTTTCTGTCCGGGACTATGGGAAAGGGATCGATAGTGAGCTTCTTCCTCATATTTTTGAAGGCCGGCAATACACCTCCGGATCTTCTGACGGACGCAGGGGCATCGGAATAGGTCTTTCCATCTGTAAAACGATCATCCAGGCACACGGCGGAGAGATTACTGCCGTTAATCATGATAAGGGTGCTGAATTTGTGTTCACTCTTCCAAAAGAAAAGGAGAACGAAGATTATGTCTAAATGCTCTGTACTGATCATTGAGGACGAAAAAAAGATACAGGTCTTTATGGGAAAAGTTTTAAAACGTCAGGAGTACCGCGTACTCTATGCAGATACAGGGGCGCAGGGACTGGATATCATCCGTTCCCAGTGCCCTGATATTATTCTTCTCGATCTGGGTCTTCCGGATATGAACGGTGACGATATCATAAAAGAAGTCCGCAGCTGGACGAGCACTCCTATCATCGTCATCTCTGCCAGAACCGCTGAACGCGAAAAGGTTATCGCACTGGATCTGGGTGCTGATGATTATATCACAAAGCCTTTTGGCACTTCTGAACTGCTCGCCAGGATACGTGCCTCTCTGCGTCACAGCAACAGGCTCCGCACCGATGAGAATTACTATCTTCGCCCGTACCGGCATGGAGATATGACTCTTGATTTCTCCAGACGTCTTCTGACCGTCGGAACCACTGAAGTTCATCTGACTCCCATAGAGTACAAGATCGTGGCATATCTCGCGCAGAACTCTGGCAAGGTCATCACTTACTCTGCACTGCTTTCCAGTGTATGGGGACCGTATGCAGACGGAGACAATAAGATCCTGCGGGTAAATATGGCGAATATACGCCGGAAGATCGAATCAGATCCGGCTCAGCCGAAATATATTTTTACCGAGGTAGGAGTCGGCTATCGAATGGCGGAAGATGAAACGGAAAATGCGTAGCGTTTGTCGTAAAATCTTTAATAATCCTTTTAATAATCATAAAAAAGACTATGAGATCAATATTCTGATCTCATAGTCTTTTTTTATGATCTCGTGTCTGATCTGTTTTATTCCTGAACCACCGGTTCTTCTTCCTCGGTTGTCATCGGAATCTCATCATCCAGACTGATCTCATCGTCAAACTCCAGTTCATCCTCCATGTGGATGTCTGTGTTCAGTTTTACATCACGGTACTTCTTCATACCAGTTCCTGCCGGGATATGCTTACCGATGATAACGTTCTCTTTCAGTCCGACAAGGTGATCTACTTTACCATTGATAGCCGCCTCTGTCAGCACCTTCGTTGTCTCCTGGAATGATGCCGCAGACAGGAAGGAATCTGTTGCAAGAGATGCCTTCGTGATACCGAGCATGATCTGCTCTCCCGTTGCCGGTTCTTTTCCTTCGGCTTCAAGCTGCTTGTTGATATCCTCGAATTCAAGTACATCAACCATTGTACCCGGAAGAAGTTCGGAATCACCTTTCTCCTCCACACGTACTTTCTTCAGCATCTGGCGAACGATAACCTCGATATGCTTATCGTTGATATCAACACCCTGGAGACGGTATACACGCTGTACTTCACGGAGCATGTAATCCTGCACTGCACGCAGACCTTTGATCTTCAGGATATCATGCGGATTTACACTACCTTCTGTAAGCTCATCACCTGCTTCAAGCATCTGTCCGTCCTGCACTTTGATACGTGATCCGTATGGGATAAGATAAGCTTTTGATTCGCCGGTCTCCTCGTTTGTAACGATAACCTCGCGTTTCTTCTTTGTATCACTGAGAGTCGCTCTTCCGGCAAACTCCGTGATGATGGCAAGTCCCTTCGGCTTTCTTGCCTCGAAAAGCTCCTCGACACGGGGAAGACCCTGTGTGATATCATCACCGGCAACTCCACCGGTATGGAACGTACGCATGGTAAGCTGTGTACCAGGCTCTCCGATGGACTGAGCCGCCACGATACCGACTGCCTCTCCGACCTGAACGACTTCTCCGGTCGCCATGTTGGCTCCGTAGCACTTCGCGCAGACACCGTTCTTGCAGCGGCAGGTAAGGATCGTACGGATCTTGACTCTGCTGATCGGCTCGCCGTTCTCATCCACACCTTTTTTGATCACACGTTCCGCACGGCGCGGCGTGATCATATGATTTTTCTTCACGATGACATTTCCGTCTCCGTCCTTGATATCCTCGCAGGAGAAACGTCCGGTGATACGATCCTGAAGGCTCTCGATCTCCTCGTTTCCATCCGTAAATGCATGTACATACATTCCCGGGATCTCATCCTCCGGTCCAACACAGTCTGCATCGTGGATGATGAGCTGCTGTGATACATCAACCAGACGTCTGGTCAGATATCCGGAATCGGCGGTACGGAGCGCTGTATCGGACAGACCTTTACGCGCACCATGCGCTGACATGAAGTATTCCAGTACGTCAAGACCTTCACGGAAGTTCGATTTGATCGGCAGCTCGATGGTACGTCCTGTCGTATCTGCCATAAGTCCACGCATACCTGCAAGCTGTTTGATCTGCTTGTCAGATCCACGCGCTCCGGAATCAGCCATCATGTAGATATTATTGTATTTATCAAGACCGGAAAGCAGTGCATCCGTCAGTTTATCATCAGTTGCCTTCCATGTCTCAACTACTTCTTTATAACGCTCTTCCTCAGTGATAAGACCACGTTTGTAGTTCTTCGTGATCCTGTCCACCGTATTCTGTGCGTCCGCGATCATCTGCGGCTTCTCCGGCGGTACAGTCATATCAGAAATAGAAACCGTCATGGCTGCTCTCGTGGAGAATTTGTATCCGATCGCCTTTACATCATCCAGCACTTCTGCCGTCTGTGTAGCTCCGTGTGTATTGATAACTTTCTCAAGGATCTGTTTTAACTGCTTCTTTCCTACATGGAAGTCGATCTCCATGAGAAGCTCATTGCCCGGCACGTCTCTGTCGACAAAGCCCAGATCCTGCGGAATGATCTCATTGAAGAGAAGTCTTCCCAGTGTAGCATCAATCGTTCCTGTCTTCTCAGTTCCGTCCGGCATAGTCTTGGACACACGAACTTTAATCTGTGAATGCAGTGTGATATATCCGTTTTCGTATGCAAGGATCGCCTCACTCACGCTTCGGAAGAACATGCCCTCTCCCTTTGCTCCCGGTCTCACCTGTGTCAGATAGTAGATACCGAGCACCATATCCTGAGAAGGAACGGCAACCGGACCTCCGTCGGAAGGTTTCAGCAGGTTATTCGGTGAGAGAAGAAGGAAACGACACTCTGCCTGAGCTTCCTGAGAAAGCGGTACATGGACAGCCATCTGGTCACCGTCGAAGTCCGCGTTGTAAGCGGTACATACAAGCGGATGAAGCTTGATTGCCTTACCTTCCACCAGGATCGGCTCAAATGCCTGGATACCAAGTCTGTGAAGCGTGGGGGCACGGTTCAGCATAACAGGATGCTCTTTGATCACTTCCTCAAGGACATCCCATACCTCCGGCTGGAGCCTCTCTACCATCTTCTTTGCGTTCTTTATATTATGAGCCGTTCCGTTTGCCACAAGCTCTTTCATAACGAATGGCTTGAACAGCTCGATCGCCATCTCTTTCGGCAGACCGCACTGGTAAATCTTCAGTTCCGGTCCGACAACGATAACGGAACGTCCGGAGTAGTCAACACGTTTTCCGAGCAGGTTCTGACGGAAACGTCCTGATTTACCTTTCAGCATGTCTGACAGAGATTTCAGAGCTCTGTTTCCAGGTCCTGTCACCGGACGTCCGCGGCGTCCGTTATCGATCAGGGCGTCAACCGCCTCCTGGAGCATACGTTTCTCGTTTCTCACGATAATATCCGGTGCTCCCAGTTCCAGCAGTCTCTTCAGACGGTTATTTCTGTTGATGATCCTTCTGTACAGGTCGTTCAGGTCAGACGTAGCGAAACGTCCGCCGTCGAGCTGTACCATCGGGCGAAGATCCGGCGGGATTACCGGAATTGCTGTAAGGATCATCCACTCCGGTCTGTTTCCGGATTCACGGAAAGCTTCCACAACCTCCAGACGCTTCACGATCCTTGCACGCTTCTGTCCTGTAGCATGCTCCAGCGCTTTCTGCAGTTCGTCATATTCTTTATCAAGGTCGATCGCTTCCAGAAGCTCCTTGATCGCCTCTGCACCCATTCCTACGCGGAATGCGCCGCTGCCCCATTTTTCTTTCTGTTCCTGATACTCCGCCTCTGACAGGATCTGCTTGTTCTGAAGATCTGTCTCTCCTTTATCCAGAACGATATAGGAAGCGAAGTACAGAACTCTCTCCAGTGTTCTCGGAGAGATGTCGAGGATCAGTCCCATACGGCTCGGGATTCCCTTGAAATACCAGATGTGGGACACCGGAGCGGCAAGGGCAATATGCCCCATACGCTCACGGCGCACGCTGGACTTGGTGACCTCAACTCCGCATCGATCGCAGACAACACCTTTATAGCGGATCTTTTTATATTTACCACAATGACACTCCCAGTCCTTGCTGGGTCCGAAGATCCTCTCACAGAACAGACCGTCTTTTTCCGGCTTCAGAGTTCTGTAGTTGATCGTCTCCGGTTTGGTGACCTCACCTCTGGACCACTCAAGGATCTTTTCCGGTGAAGCCAGCCCGATCTTGATCGCATCAAAAGTTAACGGTTGATATTGTTGTTCATTATTGTTTGGCATAGAATCGGCTCCTCCTATTCTTCCTCGTCACCCAGATACTCGTCAAAACTGATCTCTTCTCCTCCGAGATCGCTGTCGTCTGGCTCTTTCTCCGGCTGCACATCTGCAAGCTCCTCGCCCACAAATTCCTGTTCGGTAAATCCGTGATCTCCGAAGGACTCGTTATCATCCCGGTACTTTCTGTCTCCCTCGATGATATGGCGCAGATCTGTCTCGCCGTAGTCCACGTTCTCCATGATCTCAACCTCTGTATTGTCGTCGCGGAGTACACGTACATCCAGCGCCAGAGACTGCAGCTCTTTCAGGAGCACCTTGAAGGATTCCGGTACACCCGGCTCAGGAATGTTTTCACCTTTGATAATCGCCTCGTATGTCTTGACACGTCCGACTACATCATCAGACTTCACAGTCAGGATCTCCTGCAGTGTGTATGATGCACCGTATGCCTCCAGTGCCCATACCTCCATCTCTCCGAAACGCTGTCCGCCGAACTGAGCTTTTCCTCCAAGAGGCTGCTGCGTTACCAGAGAGTACGGGCCGGTAGAACGTGCATGGATCTTGTCGTCTACCAGATGATGCAGTTTCAGGTAGTGCATGTGTCCGATGGTGACAGGACTGTCAAAGAACTCTCCTGTCCTTCCGTCGCGGAGACGCACCTTACCGTCTCTTGAGAGCGGCACGCCTTTCCAGAGTTCTCTGTGATCCCTGTTGTCTGACAGGTACTGGAGCACTTCCGGAAGAAGTTCCTCTCCGTGTTTCTTCTCAAACTCATCCCACTCAAGGTTTACATAGTCATTCGCCAGGTCGAGGGTATCCATAATGTCAACCTCGTTTGCCCCGTCGAATACCGGAGTGGAGATGTTGAATCCCAGCGCCTTTGCCGCAAGGCTCAGATGGATCTCCAGCACCTGTCCGATGTTCATACGTGACGGCACACCAAGCGGATTAAGCACGATGTCCAGAGGACGTCCGTTCGGAAGGAACGGCATATCCTCTACCGGGAGCACTCGGGAAACGACACCCTTGTTACCATGACGTCCCGCCATCTTGTCTCCCACGGAAATCTTTCTCTTCTGTGCAATGTAGATCCTTACCGACTCATTCACTCCCGGAGAAAGTTCATCGCCGTTCTCCCTTGTGAACACTTTGGCGTCTACCACGATACCATATTCACCGTGCGGTACTTTCAGGGATGTATCCCTTACCTCACGCGCCTTCTCACCGAAGATCGCACGGAGCAGACGCTCCTCTGCTGTCAGTTCAGTCTCTCCCTTCGGAGTTACTTTTCCGACAAGGATATCTCCTGCGCGGACTTCCGCTCCGATGCGGATGATACCTCTCTCGTCCAGATCCTTCAGCGCGTCATCGCCGACACCCGGGATATCCCTTGTGATCTCCTCCGGTCCGAGCTTTGTATCTCTCGCCTCTGCCTCATATTCCTCGATATGGACAGATGTATATACATCATCCTGTACCAGTCTCTCACTTAAGAGAACGGCATCCTCGTAGTTGTAACCTTCCCATGTCATGAATCCGATCAGCGGGTTCTTTCCGAGAGCCATCTCTCCGCCGGATGTTGACGGACCGTCTGCGATGACCTGTCCTGCCTCGACTCTCTCTCCCTTGTCCACGATCGGTCTCTGGTTGTAGCAGTTGCTCTGGTTGCTTCGCTGGAACTTGGTCAGCTTGTAGGACTGCTTCGTACCGTCGTCATGTCTCACCACGATCTCAGTGGATGTAGAACTCTCTACAACTCCCGCCTGTTCTGCCACAACGCAGACTCCGGAGTCAACCGCAGCCTTGACTTCCATACCGGTTCCAACAACAGGAGCCTCTGTTGTAAGAAGCGGCACCGCCTGACGCTGCATGTTGGATCCCATCAGCGCACGGTTCGCATCGTCGTTCTGCAGGAACGGGATCAATGCCGTAGCGACAGAGAACACCATCTTAGGAGAAACGTCCATGTAATCGAACTTGTTTCTCTCATATTCCTGCGTCTCCTCGCGGTAACGACCGGATACATTCTTATTTACAAAGTGGCCTTCTTCATCCAGAGGCGTATTCGCCTGAGCCACATGATAATTATCTTCCTCATCCGCCGTCATGTAGACAACCTCGTCCGTAACGCGCGGATTCTGCGGATCTGTCTTGTCGATCTTGCGGTACGGAGCCTCGATGAATCCGTACTCATTGATCCTTGCATAACATGCAAGAGAGTTGATCAGACCGATGTTCGGACCCTCGGGAGTCTCGATCGGGCACATTCTTCCGTAGTGGGAGTAATGTACGTCTCGCACCTCGAATCCCGCACGGTCTCTTGACAGACCGCCAGGTCCCAGGGCTGACAGACGTCTCTTGTGGGTCAGCTCGCCAAGCGGGTTGTTCTGATCCATGAACTGTGACAGCTGGGAAGATCCGAAGAATTCCTTCACCGCTGCGGTCACCGGTTTGATGTTGATCAGTGACTGCGGGGAAATTCCTTCCTGATCCTGTGTTGTCATCCTCTCGCGGACTACTCTCTCCAGTCTGGAAAGACCGATCCTGTACTGGTTCTGAAGAAGTTCTCCCACGGCACGGATACGACGGTTGCCCAGATGGTCGATATCATCATCATTTCCCATGCCGTACTCAAGATGCATATTGTAGTTGATGGAAGCGAGGATATCCTCTTTTGTAATATGTTTCGGAATCAGGTCATGGATATCGCGTTTGATCATCCTCTTCATCTCATCGATATCCCCTGCTGCTTCCTCGATAATGCCTGCAAGGACAGGATAATATACCTGTTCCTTCACTCCGACTTCCTTCGGATCGATGTCAACCACCGCCTGGAGATCCACCATCATATTAGAAAGGATCTTGATGTTCCTGGACTCGTCCTCTCCCTCTACCCAGAGATACGGCGCAGCAGAATTCTGAATCGCATCCGCGATCTCACGGGTGATCTTCGTTCCTTTCTCCGCAACGACCTCACCGGTGATCGGGCTTACTACATCCTCTGCCAGAACACGTCCGGTAACACGGTTTTTGAGCATCAGCTTCTTATTGAATTTATAGCGTCCGACTTTCGCCAGGTCATAGCGTCTCGGATCAAAGAACATGCTCGTGATCAGACTTTCCGCACTGTCTACCGCGAGCGGCTCGCCCGGACGGATCTTCTTGTACAGCTCTAACAGACCCTCCTGATAGTTCTCAGCAGTGTCCTTTCCAAAGCTTGCAAGGATCTTCGGCTCCTCGCCGAAGAGATCGATGATCTCTGCGTTTGTCCCGATTCCGAGCGCACGGATAAGGACTGTGATCGGCACCTTCCTTGTCCTGTCAACACGGACGTAAAAAACGTCATTGGAATCCGTCTCATACTCAAGCCATGCTCCTCTGTTCGGGATAACCGTGGCTGAATAGAGCTTCTTCCCGAGCTTGTCATGGGCGATCCCGTAATAAATTCCCGGAGAACGCACAAGCTGACTGACGATAACACGTTCCGCACCATTGATCACGAAAGTACCTGTCTTCGTCATCAGCGGGAGATCTCCCATGAAGATCTCATGTTCGTTTATCTCATCAGTTTCCTTATTATAAAGCCTGACCCTGACTTTCAGGGGAGCCGCATAGGTCGCGTCACGCTCTTTGCACTCGTCGATCGTGTACTTCACGTCGTCTTCACAAAGCGTAAAATCAACGAATTCCAGACTCAGGTGACCGCTGTAATCAGCGATCGGTGAAATGTCGTCAAACACCTCTTTGAGTCCTTCGTCCAGAAACCACTGATAGGAATCTTTCTGAACTTCAATGAGGTTTGGCATCTCTAATACTTCTTTTTGCCTGGAATAGCTCATGCGGAAGCTTTTTCCGGTTTTGATGGGACGGATTCTGTTTTTCTCCATTGACGTTTCACTCCTCATATATTTTTTTCATCGGCCGACTTCTACCGGCCGTCTGAACTTCTGCTTATAGACGGAAGCGCCGGCGGCATTTCTCTGCCGTCATATGGCACAGCTTTCCATAATAGAGCATCTTATACTATATCATAGTATCCTTTTCTTTGTCAACAAGATTTTCTTGACTTTTTACTTTATATGTGATATTATTCTATCCTATATAGCGTGTCCGTTTCGGGCACGCTTTTTTTGCAATGGTGATTGCGCGATAAGCCCGGAGGGCGACCGCCGTGCCTGCACGAGCGGGCATCCGACGGGCAACGGGCAGCGAACGGATTTGCCGTGAGCTGCCCGGGATATTGCGCGCAATCCCGGAATGTGCCTTTGGGCGCTTCCGGTGATTTTGCCCATATGAAGAAGTTCTTCTCCCCCAAACACCTTCATATGAGCAAAAAGACCGCAGAAGTAGTTTTATCTTCTGCGGTCGCTGCGTCATTGTCCAGATAATTATTTCAGGTTAACCTCTGCACCCTGCTCTTCCAGTTTTGTCTTGATCTCCTCAGCCTCTGCCTTGGAAACAGCCTCTTTCACTACCTTCGGAGCGTTGTCAACAAGCTCTTTTGCTTCTTTCAGTCCAAGACCTGTGATCTCACGTACAGCCTT
>DWVT01000130.1 GCA_019120075.1 Candidatus Mediterraneibacter excrementigallinarum | reverse complement strand
TTTCGGGCGGTTTATTTTTGTACGCCCAAAATAGAGGAAGAGCAGCCGGAGAGTACTCCGGCTCATTTTATTTATTAGTACAGGGATTTTGTATTAGTATTATATAGTCGTGATGGATAACAGCGGGACAGGTATGCGGATAACTCAATGTAACGGGTTATCCTTTTTTATTTTTATTACAATTATCAGGGAGAAATAAAAGATCATGAAAGGGAAAGAGAAAAAAGAAGAAATATATCAATGTCTGAACTGCGGATGGACATCCCGCATCCAGAAAGGAGAGATGCCTCCGGATCACTGTCCCAACTGCCTTTGCAGCATCCACAATGAGGACGAGGAAGGAAATGAATGCGGAGGAATATTGGAACCGGTAGGAATCTGGGTCAGGTCAGAAAAAGAGTGGGAGATCATACAGAGATGCCGTTTTTGCGGAGAGATGATTACAACTTCCGCGACGGAACATGATAATCGGATCAAGATATTGTCGATTGCATCAAAACCGATCTCTTCGCCCCCGTTCCCGATCGAACGCATCGAGGAAATGACAAGGATCATGGGCGGAAGCACAGAGAAAGGAGATATATAAATGAACAGAGAAAATAAAAAAAGAAAATACGATAAGAAATATTACAGGACTCATCCATGTACCGACTCTTTCACATGTAAAGTATGCGGCTGGCCGGTCGTTTCAGCTGGCGCCGGGACAAATCACAGGAATCACTGTCCTAACTGTCTTTACAGTATCCATCTGGACAACAAACCGGGAGACAGGGAGTCGGAATGTCATGGACGCATGGAACCGATCGGAGTCTGGGTCCGGAAGAACGGAGAATGGGCAATCATACACCGCTGTGTAAGATGCGGCAAGATCAGTTCAAACCGCGTGGCTGCGGATGACAATCCGATGAAGCTGACGGCGCTGGCTATAAGACCTTTTGGGAAGAAAGGCAGACCATATCCGGGTTGCTTCTTTTCGGAAGGAGAATTATAATATTAGCATATTTACTGTTTCCTGCCGGAAGGCAGGAGACAATGAAATGGAATTTCAGGAGGCATGGAAAAATGAGAACAAGCACGATCACAAGAGAACAGGCGCTGGAACTGCTCCGGACTTACAACAAAGAGGCGTTTCATATCCAGCATGCCCTCACTGTAGAAGGCGTAATGCGCTGGTATGCAAATGAACTGGGCTACGGCGAGGAAGCGGATTACTGGGCGATCAGCGGGCTTCTCCACGATATAGATTTTGAGATGTATCCGGATGAACATTGCCAGAAAGCACCGGAACTTCTGAGGGAAGGCGGTGTTGGGGAAGATATGATCTACACGGTCTGTTCCCATGGTTATGGTCTCTGCAGCGAGCAGGAACCTGTCCATGAGATGGAAAAAGTCCTTTTCACCGCAGATGAGCTGACCGGACTGATCTGGGCAGCGGCGCTGATGCGTCCGTCCAAGAGTGTGATGGATATGGAAGTTTCGAGCGTAAAGAAGAAATTTAAGGACAAGCGTTTCGCGGCGGGCTGTTCCAGGGACGTGATAAGAACCGGGGCAGAGAGACTTGGATGGGAGCTGAATGAGCTCTTTGAGAAGACGATCCTTGCAATGCGTTCCTGCGAGGCATCTGTGCAGGAAGAGATGCATGAACTGGGTTATTAAGCAAAAAAACATTACAGGAGGTACAGAAATGGACAAAGTGATCTTGGGAAAAACAGGACTTGAAGTAAACAAAAACGGATTCGGGGCACTCCCGATCCAGCGTATCACAAAAAGCGAGGCGGTCTATCTCCTGCAGAAAGCATTCTACAACGGCATCAACTACTTTGATACAGCCCGTGCTTATTCCGACAGCGAGGAAAAGATCGGAGCAGCGTTCGAGTATACAAGGGATAAGATCATCATCAGCACAAAGACAGCGGCTCAGACCGCGGAAGAGATGTGGAAGGATCTGGAAGAGAGCCTGACAAAGATGAAGACGGATTACATTGACATCTACCAGTTCCACAATCCGGCGTTCTGTCCGAAACCGGGCGATGAGTCAGGACTGTATGACGCAGCGCTGGAGGCGAAAAAGCAGGGGAAGATCCGGCATATCGGCATTACAAACCATAGGATCGCAGTGGCGCAGGAGGCGATAGATTCCGGTCTTTACGAAACGCTGCAGTTCCCGTTTTCCTATCTGGCGGCAGATGCGGATCTGAAAATAGTGGAAGCATGTAAAGATGCGGGGATGGGCTTTATCGCCATGAAAGGACTTTCCGGCGGCCTGATCCATAACTCCGCCGCTGCTTATGCTTATATGGCGCAGCCTCAGTTTGCACATGTGGCTCCGATCTGGGGAGTGCAGAGAGAGTCTGAACTGGATGAGTTCCTGTCCTATCAGGTCTGTCCGCCCCGGCTTGACGAGACACTTCTTAAGGAGATCGAGGAAGATAAGAAACAGCTCTCCGGGGATTTCTGCAGAGGGTGCGGGTACTGTATGCCCTGTCCGGCGGGTATTGAGATCAACAACTGCGCAAGGATGAGCCTGATGCTCAGAAGAGCTCCTCAGGAAGGATGGCTTTCTGAAGAATGGCAGGAGAAGATGAAAAAGATCGAGGGATGTCTGCACTGCGGACAGTGTATGAAGAAATGTCCTTATGGCCTGAATACACCGGAACTTCTGGCAAAGAACTATGAGGATTATAAGACATTTTTCAAATAGACTCGTTAAGAACCCTTAAACAGACTTTAGATGAGCTGTTAAGTTGTTTTCGTATTGTGATATGTAGTGGATGATATTGCTGTGCCTTTTCCGGCGTCAGCAGTGTCATCCTTTTTTATTGCTTTTATTGACATGTTCTGAGAGAAGCGTATAATAGTTCATTAGGAAACTGTTTACAAGTAAACTTGTTTAAGGGAAGTGATCATATGAAGAACTGCACTGAGTTCTGGCTCGGACTCAGGGGCATGATCAAGCTGTATGAAAAGACTATGAAAACGGTCTGTACAGCCCATGCTCTCACAATGGTGGAGACGGATATCATTGCGTTTCTTAAGAACAATCCTCAGAAAGATACTGCGGCAGATATCGTGGAACTGAGAATGCTGTCAAAAGGCGCGGTCTCAAAGGGCGTGGAAGCCCTGATACAAAAAGAGCTGATCCGCCGTTATCCCGATGCGGAGGACAGGAGAAGGCTCCATCTGAAACTGACAGACCGGTCAGAGCCGATCCTGACGGATATTGAGAGAGCGCAGACCGAATTCTGGAACACTGTTTTCAAAGGCTTTTCAGAGGAAGAGCTTGAAATCCACGAAAGACTGAAGACACATATGTTTGAAAATGTGAGAGATGCAGAAGAGAGGAGAATAAGACCATGAACGATGACAAAGAATTTCTGGGAAAGGAACCGATCGGAAAACTGCTCCTGAGACTTGCTCTGCCCACAGTGGCGGCGCAGCTTATCAATATGCTGTACAATATCGTAGACCGGATCTATATCGGACATATCCCCGGTATCGGTGCGACAGCACTTACCGGAGTCGGGGTATGCATGCCCCTGATCCTCATCGTTTCCGCGTTTGCGGCGCTGGTTGGATACGGCGGAGCTCCCAGGGCGTCTATCTACATGGGGAAAAGGGATAATGATTCTGCTGAGAAGATACTCGGGAACTGTTTTACCCTGCAGATCATCATCTCCCTGATCCTGACCGCCATTCTGCTGATCTGGAACCGGGATTTCCTCATGGCGTTCGGCGCCAGTGAGAATACCATAGGATACGGCGTGAGTTATATGAACATTTATGCGCTGGGAACTGTTTTTGTAGAAGTGACCCTTGGCATGAACTCTTTTATCACTGCCCAGGGATTCGCAAAGACAGGAATGCTCTCTGTCCTGATCGGAGCTGTCGCAAATATCATTCTCGACCCGATTTTTATCTTCGGATTTAATATGGATGTCCGGGGCGCGGCTCTGGCGACCATTATCTCCCAGGCGCTGTCCTGCATCTGGGTAGTCTGGTTCCTGTGCGGAAAGAAAACAACTCTGAGGATCAGGAAGAAAAACATCGGACTTCAGCCCAAAATCGTCCTTCCCTGCGTTGCTCTCGGGACATCCGTCTTTGTCATGCAGGCGAGTGAAAGTGTGATTTCCGTGTGTTTCAATTCATCACTTCAGAGATACGGAGGAGACATTGCGGTCGGCGCCATGACGATCCTGACAAGTGTAATGCAATTTGCCATGCTGCCTCTTCAGGGGCTCGGACAGGGGGCTCAGCCGATCATCAGCTATAATTACGGAGCGAAAAATGTGGAACGCGTGCGGGCAACCTATCGTCTGCTTCTGAAATCCAGCCTCGTCTATTCCTGCCTGTTATGGCTCCTTGTCATGGCCTTTCCGCAGGGATTTGCCGCCATGTTTACGACAGATCCGGAACTGATGCAGTATACCAGGACCGCGCTGAGGATCTATATGGCTGCCGCGTTATTGTTCGGGATACAGATCGCGTGCCAGATGACGTTCAATGCGCTTGGACGGGCGGTAGAATCCATCGTCGTCGCTGTGGTGAGGAAGTTTGTCCTTCTGATCCCGCTGATCTATATCATGCCGGCCATTTTCAGCGGAGACAAGGCGCGCGCAGTCTATATGGCGGAGCCCGTGGCTGACGCCATTGCGGTCACATTTACTGCAATCCTGTTTGCCATCCAGTTTAAGAAGACTCTGGCGAAACTTGATGCTCCGCAGAAAGCATAAAAGTGTTGTGTTATATGGACCTGTCATGGTACTATGAGAAAAAATGTCGGGAGAGGAAATGATGTACGATACATGTATTTTTGATCTGTATGGAACCCTGGTCGATATCCGTACGGATGAGGAGCAGGAGGAACTGTGGGAGCGGCTGGCTTTGTTTTATGCATATTATGGTGCCTGGTATTTACCGGATGAGCTTCGCAGCTCCTACAGGAGGCTGACGAGAGAGATGACGGCAGGATATGAAGAGAATCACAGAGATACTGATGTCTTAAATGGAAAACAGCAGGCCGGAGGGCTTGAGGACTTGATTTTGTACAGCGGCGGGAGTATGATATAACATATTTTTACAAGGGGTGTATGAATATGATCAGAGATATGATCGTTTTTATCTTAAAACCGTTTTCATTTCTCCCGGCACTTGTGATGATGTATATCATTTTTTCCTTTTCGGCGCAGGACGGTGTGGATTCGGGAAATCTGAGTTATGAAGTAAGCCATAAGATCGTAGAGATCGGAAATGAAGTTCTCCAGAAAGATCTGGAAGAGTGGGAGATCGATGATCTTGCATATGAGATCGAGTACCCTGTCCGCAAGGCAGCGCATATGACGGAGTATTTTATCCTGGCAGTTACGGTTTCGTTCCCGTTTTATGTGTACGGCCTCAGAGGATTTCCACTGATGCTGGTGGCGGGGCTGATCTGTGTAGGTTTTGCCTGCGGAGACGAGTATCATCAGTCTTTTGTGGAGGGCAGGGGACCCTCAGTCAGGGATGTGGGAATTGACAGTATCGGTGTTTTCTGCGGGATTATCTGTGTTCGGATCGTCTGCTGGACTCTTCTGGCTCCCGCAAGGATGATGGAGAGGGCCAGAATCAAAAGAGAACGCAGACTGGAGAGAGAACGACGGCTTGAGATGGAGAGACGGCGCAGGATGGAATCCCGTTCCCGGAGGAAAAGACACGGTAGATGGGAAGAATACTAAAGAAGACTTTTCAGGGTGAAAGGAGTGTGCAGCGATGAGACGTGTGATCCGCCCGGCAGAAGAGGAGATGGGAGGCATAGTCTCAACAGTTCTTTTCAGTGTTGTCTGGTACAGCGCGTTGTGCGGCACTATTTTCAGGGGCGGATTTCAGCTCAGTATGCTCCTGTTCCTCGTTGCCGGACTGCTGCCGCTGTGTCAGGCGGTCAACATTGCCCGGCGCGCTTTTTTTTACCGGAAACAGAGGGCGGATGCGATCGCACTGGGAGACCGGAAAAACGGCAGGATTGTCGGGATCACGCGCCAGGATGTCCCTTATTACTCTTCAGATGATCACGGCCGCCTGAGATACAGGAGATATTATTTCCTGGAAGTTGAGATGACCGATCCGGATACCGGGATATCCAGCCGGATACAGAGTCAGGGGTATCGCCGGCCGATACACCGTTATCTTGGCTCGAACAGAGTAACTGTTTATACGGATCGGAGCGGCTGGAAACATTATCTGGAGGATTTTCAGTGGAAAGAACATAGAAGTGATCCGGATATTTTTGACTATCCACGCGAATTTGAGGAAGTCCA
>DWVT01000129.1 GCA_019120075.1 Candidatus Mediterraneibacter excrementigallinarum | reverse complement strand
ACAGGACACATTCCGCACGGATGCGCGAATGCAATCTATCTTCCTTATGTAATCGCATATAATGCAAAAGATCCGGTAGCTGCAAGCCGTTACGCTGAGATCGCACGCAGAATGGGACTTCCGGGAACATCAGAAAAAGCACTGATCAACAGCCTGATAGCAAAGATCGATGAGTTTAATGTAAAACTGAACATTCCAAAGACACTGAAAGATTTCGGTATCAATGAGGATGAATTCAAAGAGAAAGTTGCGAAGATCGCGGAACTGGCAGTCGGAGACGCCTGCACAGGTTCCAATCCGCGTCCGATCGATCCGGCTACGATGGAAAAACTTCTCACATGTACATATTACGGAACAGAAGTTGACTTCTAAAAGGATCTGCCATGTTCCTGATAAGCGGGCTGCCCGAACACCGGGCAGCCCGCTTTCTGTTCATATTCACTTGCTATTACGCGATTTATGGCGTATTATATTGAAAGAGTGATTTTTTAAGGAGGATGACCATGTATCAGATAATGAAAGCAGAAAAGCTGGCTGACAAGATCTTTCTGATGGACGTGCATGCACCGCGTGTTGCGCAGCACTGTGAACCGGGCCAGTTTGTGATCGTTAAAATCGATGAGAAAGGGGAACGGATCCCGCTGACCATCTGTGATTATGACAGAGAGGCCGGAACAATCACGATCGTGGTACAGGAAGTGGGAGCTTCCACTACAAAGATGGGCAGTCTGAAAGCCGGAGACTATTTCCGTGATTTTACAGGCCCTCTCGGATGTCCGTCTGAGTTTGTGCATGAAGATATCGAGACATTGAAGAATAAGAAAATGCTGTTTGTGGCAGGAGGAGTCGGCGCGGCGCCTGTCTATCCTCAGGTAAAATGGCTGAAAGAGCGCGGGATTGACGCGGACGTCATCGTGGGGGCGAAGACAAAGGACATGCTGATCCTTGAAGATGAGATGAAGGCGGTTGCAGGAAATTACTATCCGTGTACGGACGACGGTACATATGGTCATGCAGGAATGGTTACAACCATGGTGGAAGAACTGGTGGGCGAGGGTAAGAAATATGATGTCTGCGTTGCCATCGGTCCTATGATCATGATGAAATTTGTCTGTCTGCTCACAAAGAAACTGGAGATCCCTACGATCGTCAGCATGAACCCGATCATGGTAGACGGAACCGGTATGTGCGGCGCCTGCCGTCTCCAGGTCGGTGACGAGATCAAATTTGCCTGTGTGGATGGACCGGAGTTCGACGGACATCTGGTGGACTTTGACCAGGCAATGAAGAGAAGCCAGATGTATAAGACCCAGGAGGGAAGAGCGCTCCTGAAACTTCAGGAAGGCGATACTCATCACGGCGGATGCGGACATTGTGGAGGTGACGAATAATGGCAGATATGTTAAAGAAAGTTCCTGTAAGAGAGCAGGATCCGAAAGTACGCGCGACAAATTTTGACGAGGTATGTCTCGGTTATAATTTAGAGGAAGCGATGGATGAGGCGACGAGATGCCTGAACTGCAAGAACGCAAAATGTATCCAGGGATGTCCTGTATCCATTGATATTCCGGCGTTTATCCATGAAGTGAAGGAAGGAAATATCGAGGAAGCCTATAAGGTGATCGGAAAGTCCAGCGCGCTCCCTGCAATCTGCGGACGTGTCTGCCCGCAGGAGTCACAGTGCGAGGGAAAATGTATCCGCGGCATCAAAGGCGAGCCGGTATCCATCGGAAAACTGGAGAGATTCGTGGCAGACTATGCTCTTGAGAATGATATCAAGCCGGTGGGCGCAGAGACGAAGAACGGCCATAAGGTTGCAGTGATCGGTTCCGGTCCGTCCGGACTTACATGTGCAGGGGATCTTGCAAAGATGGGATACGATGTTACTGTATTTGAGGCTCTTCACGAGCTGGGCGGTGTGCTCGTATATGGAATCCCTGAATTCCGTCTCCCGAAACAGAAGGTTGTTGCAAAAGAGATCGAGAAAGTAAAAGAACTCGGCGTAAAATTTGAGACAAACGTGGTGATCGGAAAATCTACTACGATCGATCAGCTTATGGAGGACGAGGGCTTTGAAGCCGTGTTCATCGGCTCCGGAGCCGGACTTCCGATGTTCATGGGCATCCCGGGCGAGAATGCAAATGAAGTATTCTCCGCAAATGAATATCTGACAAGAAGCAATCTGATGAAAGCATTTGACGATTCCTATGATACGCCTATCGCGGCAGGCAAAAAAGTCGCTGTCGTGGGCGGAGGAAACGTTGCCATGGACGCGGCGAGAACAGCGCTCCGTCTCGGCGCTGACGTACATATCGTCTACAGAAGGAGCGAGGCGGAACTTCCTGCCAGAGTGGAGGAAGTCCATCACGCAAAAGAAGAAGGCGTTGTCTTTGATCTTCTCAGAAATCCGAAGAAGATCAATGTGGACGAAAACGGAAACATTACCAGCATGACTGTCATCAAGATGGAGCTTGGAGAACCGGATGCATCCGGAAGAAGACGTCCTATCGAAGTTCCCGGATCAGAGTATGACATTGAGGTAGATACGGTTATCATGTCTCTCGGAACTTCACCGAACCCGCTGATCTCATCCACGACGAAAGGACTGGAGACGAACCGCAGGAAGTGTATTGTTGCCGACGAGGACAACGGACAGACGTCAAAAGAAGGCGTATTCGCCGGCGGAGACGCTGTGACAGGTGCAGCAACGGTTATCCTTGCCATGGGCGCAGGAAAAGCCGGAGCAAAGGGAATTGACGAATACCTGAAGAGCAAAGAGAAATAGGATGACTACGAAAGAGATAAGAGAACAGCTCCGCAGTCTGTCCGAAGAGGACTATAAAGAGTTTAACCGGAAACTGATCCCCGGCGTGAAACATGTTATGGGGATCCGGCTTCCGGCTATGAGAAAGCTTGCCAGAGAGGCAGCAAAAGAAGATTTCCGTTCCTATCTGGAAGAAGCCAGGGAAAAGATCGGATCCGAATCCTTCCATGAAGAAATCATGATGCAGGGGCTGATCCTGGGGTATGCGAAGATGGACCGGGAAGAGCGGAGCAGATATCTGGATGAATTTGTGCCGAAGATAGGAAACTGGGCTGTCTGTGACAGCTGTGTCACCGGATATAAATTCATGGAAAAGGATTCGGAGTACTGGTTTGATTATCTGAGGAAATTTCAGGACAGCCGGGAGGAATTTGAACTGCGCTTCATGATCGTGGCAATGATGTCACATTTCGTGGACAAGGAGCATATCGATGAGATCCTGGAATACTGCGGAAAGATCCGGCATGAAGGATATTATACAAAAATGGGCGTAGCGTGGACGGTCCAGGTCTGTTATGTAAAGTTTCCGGATAAGACCAGGCGGTTTCTGGAACAGGATACAATGGATGATTTTACCCACAATAAAGCCATCCAGAAGATCCGGGAATCCTACCGTGTGAGCCGGGAAGAAAAGGAAGAACTGAATCGTCTCAAGAGAAGATAGAAACAGAATAGAGAAGAAAAGAAAGAATGCCGTCGCACCGGTTCTTATCTGTGCGGGGGCATTCTTTTTTCACTTTATAGGAAATTCCGATTTTGGATAAGGGGGAAAAACAAGCCCTGCTGATCGAACATATATTAGATCAACAGGGGGCGGACCTGACAACAGGACGATGGTTAGATTTAGAAGATATAAAAACCTTCTTCTCCAAACAAATCGTCAAAAGGGTCGTCTTCATTCAGAAAATAATCCATATCCAGAAGGTCATCCTCGCTCATATGGCGAATGTCCTCGGATGTCATTCCTTCGGGTGGATTCTCTATGTACTTTTTGCGCAGTTCCTCAATATCTGGTTTCATGGTAAGCATCCTCCTTTGAGAGGATTATATCACAACGATTCTACGCGGAGGAACGCTTTCCACGAGATTTGGACATTACTTTCTCGTACATTTCTTCGAGAGGTACGCGCTTGTGGTTGTAATAGAGTTCCAGGAACTCTAGTTTATGATTACATTCGGAGCAATACAGGGGGTCATATCCGAAGGAGAGAAAAATAGAAGTTCTCCATTGAGTGAAACTGCGGTATATCCTATGCTTCTCCTTAGAGATGACACGGTGCAGTTTTGAATCAATCTTACGGTGCCGTGCATACAGACCGCCATAGCGGATCATTTTAAAATGTTTTTCCGGGATGTGTCGGATGAGACGTTTTATGAAATCCATAACAGGCAAAGTTTCCTCCACATATTGTTCATCTTCGTGACG
>DWVT01000128.1 GCA_019120075.1 Candidatus Mediterraneibacter excrementigallinarum | reverse complement strand
GACCGGACTGGAGATCGAGTGTTTTGTGCATGGGGCGCTTTGTTACTGCTCTTCGGGACAGTGCCTTCTGAGCAGTATGATCGGCGGAAGAAGTGGAAACCGGGGACAGTGTGCCCAGCCCTGCAGGCTTCCGTATACTGTGAACGGGGAGAAGAAATATTTCCTGAGTCTGAAAGACATCTGTACGTTGGAATTGATTCCGGAGATGATCGAGGCGGGCATCGATTCTTTTAAGATCGAGGGAAGAATGAAAAGTCCGGAGTATGTTGCCGCCGTCACTTCCATGTACAGAAAATATACTGATCTGTATCAAAAAGAAGGAAAAGAAAGGTTCCGTGTGTCGCCGGAAGACAGAGAAGCGCTTATGGATCTCTACAACCGGGGCGGTTCACATACCGGTTATTATAAGGAACACAACGGACGGGATATGATGGCTCTGGACAGGCCGAACCATGCAGGTGTCCCTGCGCTGCGCATGACGGGACGCCAGGGCAGAGAGGTCAGAGGGACTGCGCTGATAAATCTGAATAAAGGAGATGTTCTGGAAACCGGAGGGGGAAAGAACAATCTTACACTGGGAAAAGGGGTAAAAAAGGGAGAGAGTTTTGCCTTTCTCGTACAGAAGGATGTTGCATTTCCCAGAGGGACCGTTTTCCGGAGAATCCGGAATGAACAGCTGATCCGTGAGATCAGGGGAAAATATCTGAGGGAGCTGGATCAGGTCAAAGTAAAAGGAATCCTTACATTATGCAAGGACGCGCCGGCTTATCTTACAGTCACCTTCGGGGAGACGGGATTTACAGCTGATTCGGAGGAGATGGTTCAGACCGCACAGAACCGTCCTCTGACAGAAGAAGATGTCTCCAGGCAGATCCGAAAGACAGGCAATTCTGAATTTTGTTTCGAAGAACTGGAAATCGTAATGGAGGAGAACATCTTTCTGCCGGTCCATCAGTTAAAAGCCCTGAGAAGAGATGCGTTTGCAGGACTCAGGGAAATGATTCTCGAACAGGGAAATCGGGTGGCTGCAAACAGATGTGATATGTCTGATGATTTGGGACAGTATGCGGAGAAGACAGGAGATCCGGAGAAAACGCATCATTTTCCGCTTTCTGTACTTGTCTCTACAAAGGAGCAGTTGAACGCGGTCCGGCATTTCCTTTCCAGTCACCCTGAGAAAGAGATCAGTCGTGTATATCCGGAGATCAGGATGAGTACAGAGTTTTTCTGTGATCCGGATATACGGGAAAGCATTGAGGATATACGGGACCATGGAGTTCAGGTCATGCCGGCCCTTCCTCACACTTTCCGGGAAGAAGTGGAAGAGTTTCCGTGGGAAAAGGTGCTGCGGGAGTTTCCTGTGGACGGTTTCCTGATCCGTAATTATGAGAGTATACAGCTTCTGCGAGAAATGCGATTTGACAAAACGATCATCTTAGACCATAATCTATATGTATTTAACCGGTACGCCAAAGCGTTCTGGAGAATGCAGGGAGATGTCCGCCTTACAACTCCCCTGGAGTTGAATGAGAGAGAACTTGGCGTGCTGGGAGTGGAAGGATGCGAGCTTCCTGTATACGGTTATCTTCCGGTTATGATTTCGGCTCAGTGTGTCAAAAAGACGTCTTCCGGGTGTGACGGAAAACCGGGAGTTACTGTGCTGACCGACAGATATAAAAAGAGATTTAAAGTAGAGAACTGCTGCCAGTTCTGCTACAATATCATTTATAATTCAGATCCGCTTTTCCTGGGAAACCAGACCGGGGAAATTGAAAAGCTGGCTCCGGCATCTCTGAGATTTCAGTTCAGTACAGAGCGAGGGGAAGAAACAGAGAAACTTCTGAGCGGGCTGTGCGGCGTGTTCTCGGGGAAAGAAAGATCAGGGGATCTGCTCCCGGAATATACGCAGGGACATTTTAAAAGAGGAATCATATAAAGCAGGTGAATTAGTGGTCAATATAGTTGTTCAAATATCAAAATATATCATCATCATACTGATGGCGGCTTATACATTTTCGTGTTTCTCGATCTTTACGCGCAATTATGAAGACGAGGAACGCAGAGTGCTGATCCGGCAGAATGTCCTTATGTTCCTTCTGCAGTTTACGGCGTTTGGCGCAATGTATCTGGCGGCTGACGATATCAGGATCATGTTTATCTATGCAGCTCTGGCAGTGACTCTTCTGGCAGTGATACTGCTGTACAATCTGATCTATCCGAATGTATCCAGGCTGGTTGTCAATAATATGTGTATGCTGATCAATGCGGGGATGATCATGATCACCCGCCTTTCATACGACAATGCTTCGCCTTATGGAAGTGCGGTGAGACAGATGATCTTTGTGGTGCTGGGGATTGTTTTCGGTCTTACGGTACCGGTCCTGATACGAAAATTGAAATTTCTGGAAAACTGGACCTATATCTACGCCGGAGTCGGAGGAGCGGCTCTTCTGATCGTTGCTGTTTTTGCAGTTTCATCCGGCGGGGCAAAGCTCAGTTTTGATCTGGGACCGGTCAGTATCCAGCCCTCGGAGTTTGTAAAGATTCTTTTTGTCTTCTTTGTGGCGTCAAGTCTGAAGAAGTCTGTGGAATTCAAAAATGTAGTCATTACCACGGCGATTGCGGCGGGGCATGTTCTGATCCTTGTGCTTTCCACGGATCTGGGGGCGGCGCTGATCTTCTTTGTGGTATATCTTATCATGCTTTATGTGGCCACCAGGCAGCCGCTGTACGCGCTGGCCGGGATTGCGGCGGGAGTGCTCGCGGTAATCGTCGGTTATCATCTGTTTTCCCACATTCAGGTGAGGGTAGAAGCTTGGCAGGATCCCTTTGCCGCCTACAGCGGAGGCGGGTATCAGCTGGCTCAGTCGCTTTTTGCGATCGGGACCGGAAGCTGGTTCGGGACCGGGTTGTTTCAGGGACAGCCGGATATGATACCGGTCGCGGAGACAGATTTTATTTTTTCTGCGATCACAGAGGAGATGGGAGTGATCTATGCACTCTGCCTTATCCTGATCTGTGTGAGCTGCTATGTGATGTTCCTCAACATCGCGATGGAACTGCGTGATCCCTTCTATAAACTGATCGCGCTGGGATTAGGCACATGTTATATCTTTCAGGTTTTTCTCCAGATCGGAGGAGTGACCAAGTTCATCCCGTCCACCGGAGTGACGCTGCCTCTCGTAAGTTATGGAGGAAGTTCTCTCCTGAGTACCATGATCATGTTCGGGATCATCCAGGGACTGTATATCATCCGGGAGGATGAAGAGGAAGAACGGATTGAAAGAAAAAGAGAGAGAGAGTTGAGAAATGAGCCGAGAAAGACGAACAGAAAGAACACAGCAAAGACAAGACCGAGGTTCGAGGAAGTCCCAAAACAAAGAACGCGCAAGAAACAAAGAGTTCGCTAGGGTGACCTACTTCTTTGTCATACTGTTTATCGCTCTGATCGCTTACATTATATATTTTACTGTAGCGCGGGCACGGACCGTTGTGAACAGCCCGTATAATCAGAGACAGGATTCGTTTGCGGAGACTGTGGTGCGGGGAGATATCGTGGACCGGAACGGAAATGTCCTTGCAACTACCACGGTGGGAGATGACGGGACGGAGACAAGATCATATCCATATGGAAATGTTTTTGCCCATGTAGTCGGATACAGTGATCCAGATCTCGGAAATACAGGACTTGAGTCGGTTGAGAACTTTGAACTTCTTACATCCAATGCATTTTTCCTTGAAAAACTGCAGAATCAGTTTACCGATTCTAAAAACAGGGGCGATACTGTCGTGACGACACTGGACGCAGATCTCCAGCAGGCAAGTTATGACGCCCTGGGCGATAACCGGGGAGCTGTGGTAGTGATGGAGGCGAGTACGGGCAAGATTCTGTCCATGGTTTCAAAACCTGATTATGATCCGAATACGATCCTGAGCGACTGGTCTGCCCTGAACTCTGATGATGAAAACAGTCCGCTGCTTAACAGAGCGACTCAGGGGTCCTATGCACCCGGATCTACATTTAAGATTGTAACGACGCTGGCATTTATGAGACAGAACAGCAACTATGCGGATTATACTTATGACTGTACCGGAGAGATCACGACAGGGGATACGACGATCCACTGTTTTAACGGAACAGCTCACGGATATGAAGATCTCAGATCTTCAATCGCGAATTCCTGTAATTCATCTTTTGCGAATATCGGTACAATGCTTGACATAGACGGCTACAGGAAGACGGCGGAAGATCTTCTTTTCAACCGTGATCTTCCGTCTGTACTGGGATATACAAAAAGTTCTTTTGCATTGACTTCTGATTCAAGTGAAGCGGAGATCATGATGACAGCGATGGGACAGGGGAAGACCACGGTAAGTCCTTATCACATGGCGCTGATCACTGAGGCGATAGCCAATGGCGGAACACTGATGGAACCTTATCTTGTAGACAGTGTGACGAATTATACGGGAACAGAGATCAGGAGAAATGTGCCGAAAAGCTATAAACGGCTTATGACATCAGATGAGGCGGCACAGCTGAAAGAGTATATGACTGCGGTCGTGGAAGAGGGAACAGGCTCTGTGCTGAGCGGCGCCTCTTACACTGCCGCAGGAAAGACAGGTACTGCAGAATACAGCATGTCGGATGGAGAGAAGACCCATTCCTGGTTTATGGGATTCACAAATGTGGATAATCCGGAACTGGTCATCAGTGTGATCACGGAGGGGTCAGACGGCAGCGCCAGTGGAAAGGCTGTGTCCATTGCGAGACAGATCCTTGATTCATACTATGATTGACGGGGATGATCAAATATGCAGGTAAAGTTTTATCATGATCTGTATGTCAGTGATATCTGGATGAATAAAAAGAAGAAGATCATGAAAAAATTACAGGAGAACAGACTGCAGCCCGAGGTTTATGTTATTACCCTTGCCGGAGGGAAACAGAACAATCTGGAGTTTTATTCCAGCATGCTTCTGAAACAGCATTTTTTTGACAGGATGGAACTGTTTGTAGTTGGAATTGCTGACGGATACATGGATGCTCTGTATATGGTGGAACGCATCACGGATGATGTGTTCCGGAAAACGGGAGATGCAGAGATACGCCGGTATCTTCTTGCGCGGCAGGATGAATATGAAAGGACAGGAAGGTAATACTGATGTTACATATACTTCTTTTAATTTTAAAGATCATCGGGATCCTGCTCCTTGTCATTATTGCCCTGCTCCTTCTGCTTTTCCTGACGGTTTCTTTTTCACCATTGAAATACCGTGGGGAAGCGTCGTGCCGGGGAAATCCGGATACGCTCTGCGCTTATGTAAAATTTCACTGGCTTTTCCGTCTGATCTCCGGAGAAGTAACATACCGGAACGGAGAAGCGGACTGGAGAATCCGGGCCGCCTGGAAGCGGATAGGAGACGTGGAAGAGGAAGCAGCGGAGAAAAGAGAGGCGGAGCGGACGGAAGAAAAAAGCGGAAAAAGCGATGCGGAATCGGAACCGCCGGAGAAAGACACTCAGCAGAGTACGGAGGAACCGGAGAAAGAGCGGAATACTGAAGAAGAGAAACTTCAGAGTACCCTGGATGCAAATGAAATCTGTAAAGATCCGGCGGATCAGAATCCGAAGCCGGATGAGCAGAAACAGGGATCGGAACAGGAAACAAAGAAGACCCGGGGGCGCACCGTTCATGAAAAGCATCGGAAAAATCCTCAAAGAAAACAATCTTTTTCGGAACGTGTCGAAAAATATATCAAGCGGATAAAATATACATTTCAAAGTTTCTGTGATAAAATAAAGGCGTTAAAAAAGAAAAAGGACCGGATTAAAGCGTTTGTGGAAAATGAGACACACAGGAAAGCTTTTGTACGCGCGACGGGTGAACTGAAAAGGTTTTTCCGTTTTATCCGTCCGAAGAAAGTGAACATTCATATTGAATTCGGATGTAAGAATCCGGAGTATACCGGATATATTCTGGCGGGAATCAGCATGATCTATCCGCTGATCGGCGAGTACACGGAACTGCAGCCCGATTTTGAACGGAGGGTTTTAAAAGGAAAAGCCAGTATTGAAGGAAGATTTCGGATCATTTATGTTCTGATCATTGCATGGAATCTGATCTGTGATAAAAATGTGAGGACGACATACCGGCATATACGGAGATTTAAGCTGTAAAGATCATAAGAGGAGGATTAAAAATGGCTGAAGGAAATAATTTTAAAGAGACAGTAGAAGCGCTCTTCCAGGGAATGGACAGTGTGGTCACATCGAAAACAGTAGTGGGAGAGGCGATCCATATTAACGGGACGATCATCCTACCTCTTGTGGACGTGTCTTTCGGCATAGGGGCAGGAGCGTTTAACGCAGAGAAGAAAGAAAAGGGAATGGGCGGTATGGGAGGAAAGATCTCGCCAAGTGCCGTGATCGTTATTCAGGACGGCAGAACAAAACTTGTAAATATCAAAAACCAGGATACGATCACAAAGATCCTTGATATGATCCCTGATGTGGTAGACCGCTTTACGGCAGACAAAGAGGAACGGATGACAGAGAAAGAGGTAATGGATATTCTCGATTCAGAGGAAGATTCATAAACGGGAGATCAAAAGCATAGAATGTGTCAAGAGAATTACCGGAAGTGGCAGAATGAAAAAGGTAATGGGTTTTGCGCTGTTCTGTATGGCGCTGGGGATGTTTATCATGATGCTGCTTCCGAATCTTGTATGGGGCGTGATCATACTGGTGTTGCTGCTTCTGACAGGATACCGGCTGTTCTGCTGTTAGCGGGAACGGCGGTGTCCGTTCAGACATGCAGCTCGATTTCGCTGCGCTTCATCTCGCTGACGGGCGTCCGCCCTATAGAGAAAAAAATAAAGAGCCGATTTCAAGTAAACTTGAATCGTCTCTTCATTTTTTCTCTGCATGTCTGAACTGTTTACGCACGTTCTACACGGCCTGATCTTAAGCAGGATGTACAAACGTACATTTTCTTGGAGCCGCCTTCTGTCTTTACTTTGACGGACTTCACATTTGATTTCCACATTTTTGGTGATTTTCTATGAGAGTGGCTTACGTTGTTACCAAAGTGAGCACCCTTTTCGCAAATAGCACATTTAGCCATGACTGCACCTCCTAACGATCTGAACTGGTCATTTAGACTCATAACAATGATATTCTAGCAGAAAGATTTCTCCTTTGCAAGTATTTTTTAAAAAAAGTGAAACCATGTTGTAAAAATACTGAACTGATAGTATAATAATCATGTTATTTGTGGAAAAATCCAATAGTAGAACTGGAGGTAATAAATGATGAAGGGAAGTATGAGCACGGATCTTGGAATCATCACGATCAACCCTGAAGTGATCGCCAAATATGCAGGGTCGGTTGCGGTCGAATGCTTCGGCATAGTTGGAATGGCCGCAGTTAATATGAAAGACGGTCTGGTGCGTCTTCTGAAAAAGGACAGCCTGACACATGGGATCCAGGTTGAGATTTCTGACGAGAATACCCTTACTCTGAATTTTCATGTCATTGTTTCCTATGGCGTGAATATCCTTTCGGTCTCTGACAACCTTATGAGCAATGTAAAGTATAAGGTAGAAGAATTTACCGGCATGACGGTGGATAAGATCAACATCTTCGTTGAAGGTGTGAGAGTGATAGATTAAGGAGGATTTTGTCGTGGCTGTTAAGACGATAAATACGGAGATGCTCAGGAAGATGTTTCTTGCCGGAGCAGCAAATCTGGAAGCAAAAAAAGAATACATCAATGAACTGAATGTATTTCCTGTACCGGATGGAGATACGGGAACAAATATGACGTTGACGATCATGTCTGCTGCGAAGGAAGTAAGTGCTCTGGAAAACCCGGATATGGTATCTATGGCAAAGGCAATCTCTTCCGGCTCACTGCGGGGGGCGAGAGGAAATTCGGGAGTGATCCTTTCTCAGCTTCTCCGTGGATTTACAAAAGAGATCAGAGAATATCAGGAAATTGATGCAAATATTCTTGCGAAGGCCTGTGACCGGGCAACTGCGACAGCTTATAAAGCTGTTATGAAACCGAAGGAAGGAACAATCCTGACTGTTGCGAAGGGCGCAGCACAGAAAGCAGCCGAACTGGCGGAGACTACTGACGATCTGGAAGTGTTTATCCCTGAGGTGATCAAATATGCCGAGGAAGTGCTGGCGCAGACTCCGGAGATGCTTCCTGTACTCAAGGAGGCAGGAGTTGTAGATTCCGGCGGACAGGGACTGGTAGAAGTCCTTCACGGCGCTTATGACGCTTTTCTTGGAAAAGAGATAGATTATTCTGCTATTGAAGCGGGACAGGCTCCCAGGATGGTGAAGCCGGATCAGCAGACGGAGGCGGATATCAAGTTCGGCTACTGTACGGAATTCATTATCATGACGGAAAAGGAATTTACAGAAAAAGACGAGAATGAATTCAAGGCTTACCTTGAGTCTATCGGAGACTCCATTGTCTGCGTTGCAGATGATGATGTGGTCAAAGTACATGTCCATACCAATGATCCGGGTCTCGCTATCCAGAAAGCGCTCACATACGGACAGCTTTCCAGAATGAAGATTGACAATATGCGGGAGGAGCATCACGAGAAGCTGATCCGCGATGCAGAAAAGGTTGCGGCACAGCAGGTGAAAAGTTCTGAGGAGCAGAAAAAGAAAGAACCAAGAAAACCGGTAGGGTTTATTGCAGTATCCATTGGCGAGGGAATGAATGAGATCTTCCGTGAACTGGGAGTGGATTATATTATTGAAGGCGGGCAGACAATGAATCCGAGTACGGATGATATGCTGACAGCGATCGATAATGTAAATGCAGATCACATTTTCATCCTCCCGAATAATAAGAACATCATTCTTGCTGCGAATCAGGCTCAGTCTCTTACAAAAGATAAGGATATCCTCGTGATCCCGACAAAGACAGTTCCGCAGGGGATCACTGCAGTGATCAGCTATATGCCTGAGGCTGATGTGGATACCAATATGGAGTCCATGCAGGAAGCAATCAAGAATGTAAAGACAGGACAGGTGACATATGCTGTCCGTGATACGCATATTGATGACAAGGAAATCCATGAAGGCGACATTATGGGAATCGGAGATAAGGGAATCCTTTCTGTCGGACAGTCCGTTGAGGCGACAGCGAAAGAAATGCTGGAGCATATGGTTGACGAGGATTCTGAACTGATCAGCCTTTATTACGGACAGGATGTCCTTCAGGAAGACGCAGAGAAATTTGCGGCTTCTGTTGAGGAACTTTATCCGGATGTTGATATTGATCTTCATTCAGGCGGGCAGCCGATCTACTATTATGTGATCTCTGTGGAGTAGAGAACACTCCTGTGCAATGCAGGAAAAGGAAATAATAAATCAAAATATCAGGGACACTCTTCAGTAATGGAGAGCGTCCCGATTTTTTAAGAAAAACGACGGAGAATATAGGGAGAATTTGGAAATGAATGAAAGATCGCAGATCATTGAAATGAAAGGGATCGGGGAAAAGACCGCCGCTTTGTTTGCCAGGGTGGGTGTCAGGACTGTAGAGGATCTGATTCGTTATTATCCCAGGACATATGAAATTTTTGAAGATCCGGTTCCTGTTGCTGAAGTCAGTGAAGGGAGAGTCAGCACGGTGACAGGAGCGGTGTTTGGGAGGATCCAGGTGTCGGGAAACAGAAATCTCCAGGTGACAACTCTCTATCTGAAAGATCTGACAGGTACGCTGAAAGTGATCTGGTTCCGGATGCCATTTCTTAGAACAACACTGGGAAAAGGCGGGGCGCTTACCTTGAGGGGGCGTGTGCTCCGAAAGAGGGACGGACTGGTGATGGAGCATCCCGAAATCTATTATCCTGCGGCCAAATATGAAGAGAAGAAAGATTCCATGCAGCCGGTGTACACACTGACAGCAGGACTGACAAACAACGCGGTGATCAAGGCTGTCAGAAAGGCGCTGGAGTATGCGAGCGGCAGGATGGATATCCTTCCTCAGTCCCTGACGGAAAAGTATCATTTCATGCCTTATGAGACGGCGATAAAGAAAATGCATTTCCCGGAAAATAAAGCCGAGTTTTCTGAGGCGAGGAAAAGGTTTGTCTTCGAGGAATTTCTCGTTTTTACGCTCTCTCTGAGAAAGTTGAAGGACAGGGAGGACCGGATGGTAAACTCCTTTGCAATGGATGGCCGTTCTGAGATCGACCGTTTTCTGGAAGCGCTTCCTTACAGCCTTACGGGAGCTCAGAAGAAAGTCTGGAACGAAATCAGGTCTGACATGCAGGGAAAGTATGTCATGTCCAGACTTGTCCAGGGGGATGTGGGGTCCGGAAAGACGGTGGTCGCATTTCTCGCGCTTCTCCTGGCAGGACTGAACGGGTATCAGGGGGCGCTGATGGCTCCGACAGAAGTGCTGGCAAGACAGCATTTTGAAAATATATCCGGTATGCTTTCAGAGTATGACCTTCCTCTGAAAGCTGAACTTCTCACAGGATCTATGACGGCAAAACAGAAACGGGAGGCGTACGAAAGGATTGAATGCGGGGAGGTTTCAATCGTGATCGGGACCCATGCCCTCATTCAGGATAAGGTTGTCTACCGGAATCTGGCGCTGGTGGTGACAGATGAGCAGCACCGGTTTGGCGTAAAACAGAGGGAGGCACTGGCAGGGAAAGGCAGTATGCCCCATATCCTTGTGATGAGTGCGACCCCGATCCCGAGGACTCTGGCGATCATACTTTACGGCGATCTGGATATCTCGGTGATCGACGAGATGCCGAAGAACCGGCTTCCTATTAAGAACTGCGTTGTAGACACAGGTTATCGAAAAAAAGCATACAGCTTCATGAAGAAGCAGGTCGAGGAGGGAAGACAGTGTTATGTGATCTGTCCTATGGTGGAAGAAAGCGAGGCTCTGGAGGCGGAAAATGTCCTGGATTATTCAGAAATGCTCGCCGAGGTCATGGGAGATACTGTAAAGGTGGGATGTCTTCATGGAAGGATGAAACAGCAGGAAAAAGATGAGATCATGGACGCATTCGGAAAAAATGAGATACAGATCCTGGTTTCAACGACTGTAGTAGAGGTGGGGATCGACGTTCCCAATGCCACAGTGATCATGATCGAGAACGCGGAGCGTTTCGGCCTTGCGCAGCTTCACCAGCTCCGGGGAAGAGTAGGAAGAGGAAAATACCAGTCGTACTGTATTTTCATGACCGGTTCAAAGTCAGATGAGACGAAAGAGAGACTGGATATCCTGAATCATTCCAATGACGGATTTTTCATCGCAAGTGAGGATCTGCGTCTTCGCGGACCCGGGGATCTTTTCGGTATCCGCCAGAGCGGGATCATGGACTTTAAGCTGGGGGATGTATTCCAGGACTCCGTCATACTTAAACAGGCGGCGGATGAAGCCGGGCTGATCCTGAGAACGGATCCGGAACTGAAAAAGCCGGAACATGAGAGACTTTCCCATGCGCTTCAAAAATATATAACGGATCAGAACCTGGAAGCGACGCTGTAGGTCTTTCAACATATTGACTGATGTTCTGAACATTCTAATCTTGAACTTTTTTCGGAAAAGCCGACAATAGAATCTGTAAAAAGAGTACGGCTAAGGAGATGAAGAAATGAGTTCAAAAAGCTTTTGGATCAAACGTTTTCTGATGATGCTGACCGGGATACTGTTTATCAGTATCTGTGTGGGATGTTACCGGCTCAGCGGTTTCGGCGTTGACGCGTTTACCTGTATGAATCTCGGGATCAGCGGATTTATCGGTATACTGTTCGGAACATGGCAGCTGATCATGAATATCGCAATTCTGATCGTGGTATTCTTTACAGTGAGAAAATGTATCGGCGCGGGTACTATTGTAAATATGATATGCGTCGGCTATGGTGCAGACTTTATCTGCTGGATGGCAGAGAATGTCCTGAAAGTCGAGATGACTCTCCCTCTTCGGATCGGCGCTCTTTTTCTTGGCTGCCTGTTTGCCGGACTGGGCGTGGCTTTTTACATGACGGCTGAAATGGGGATCGCGCCCTATGACAGTGTGGCTCTGATCATTGAGAAAGGAACAAAAAAGAAGATTGCGTTTCAGTATGCAAGAGTGATAAGCGACGTTACGTGCGTTGTTGTCGGAGTAGCCTTCTGCCTTGCTTCCGGGGATAATATTTGGACGATCGTCGGGATCGGCACGATCATAAATGCCTTTTTCAACGGACCGCTGATCCAGTTTTTCCGCATTCATTTGACTCAGCCCTTGCTTTACGGCAGACAGGAGGGCGAAAGTATCACGTTTAACATATATCAGAAGAAATGATTTCCAGTTTAAAAGTGTGAATCCTCCATATACTAACATCGTAACAGAAACAAACGGAAGCAGATGTATGACAGACGGCTGCATCAGAGCGGCAGACTACATACAGATGCAGCCGGAGGGTCTGTTACAGAACACAGGAAAGTAACTTTCAAAGTTACCAAAATGCAAAAGGAGGAAACAAAAATGGCAAGTCGTTCATCGAACAGAGCAGCAGTGCCTGAGGCAAAGGGCGCTCTGGACAAATTTAAGTACGAGGTAGCTAACGAACTCGGAGTACCGTTATCTGACGGCTACAACGGTGACCTTACCTCCAAGCAGAACGGATCTGTAGGCGGATATATGGTCAAGAAAATGATCGAACAGCAGGAAAAACAGATGGCAGGTAAATAACATCCCTGTCCGGAAAAGCAATGCGGTAAGATTCCTGCTCAGAACAGGATGACGGAGCCGCAGAAGGGAAAAGCACTCGGGATTGACCTGAGTGCTTTTTTCTGCTAAAATTCTGCATAGTTAGATAAGAGAGGTGTCGGCATATGAGAGTGATTGCCGGAAGTGCGAAAAGACTTCAACTGAAGACTCTGGAAGGAATGGATACCAGACCGACAACGGACCGGATCAAGGAGACTTTATTTAATATGATCGGGCCGTCCATGTATGACTGCATATTCCTGGATCTTTTCAGCGGAAGCGGAGGGATCGGGATCGAAGCGCTGAGCCGGGGGGCGAGAGAGGCAGTATTTGTTGAGAACAACCCGAAGGCAATGGCGTGTATAAAGGATAATCTGAAGTTTACCCGGCTGGAGGGCAGAGCGCTCACGATGACGAGGGATGTGATGAACGCGCTCTATCAGCTGGAGGGTGAGAAGACCTTTGATTTTATTTTTATGGATCCGCCCTATGACCGCGGACTGGAGAAGACGGTCCTTGAATATCTGGCCGGCTCGGAGCTGGTGTATGAGGATACGGTCATTATCGTTGAGGCTTCGAAAGAAACAGATTTTTCTTATGCGGAGTCTTTGGGATTTGTGATCACACGGGAAAAGATTTATAAAACAAACAAGCACGTGTTTCTGGAAAGAGCGGGAAAGGAAGAAATATGTTAAGAGCAGTCTATCCGGGCAGTTTTGACCCGGTTACATACGGACATTATGATATCATTTTAAGATCCTGTAAGATCGTGGACGAATTAATTGTCGGAGTGTTGAACAATAAAGCGAAAATGCCGTTGTTTTCTGTAGAAGAACGTGTTAAAATGTTAAAGGAAGTGACGAAAGATCTGCCGAATGTCAGGATAGAACCTTTTGACGGACTTCTGGTGGATTTTGCGACGAGAGTCAACGCGGATGTTGTGATCAGAGGTCTGCGGGCGATCACTGATTTTGAATATGAACTTCAGATGTCACAGACGAACCACAAACTGGCTCCGAATGTGGAGACCATGTTTCTTACGACAAGTATTGAATATTCTTATTTAAGTTCTACTACAGTAAGGGAAATCGCTGCTTTTGGGGGAGATCTGTCACAGTTTGTGCCGGAAGCAGTGGCCGCGGAACTTAGGAAAAAGATGAATACAAAAAGGAGAGTGTAACAATGAGCAGCCGTATTGAGCAGATTATTGAAGAGATCGAGGAGTACATCGACAGAGACTGTAAGTTTCAGCCTCTTTCTACGACGAAGATCATTGTAAATAAGGAACATCTGGACGAACTCCTTCGGGAACTGCGCATGAAGACTCCGGATGAGATCAAACGTTATCAGAAGATCATCGCAAACCGGGACGCCATCCTGGCAGATGCAAAGGCGAAGGCGGACGCCATGATCGAGGAGGCTCAGGTTCAGACGACGGAGCTTGTGAGCGAGCATGAAATCATGCAGCAGGCATACGCACAGGCAAATGAGATTGTGACTCAGGCGACCGCACAGGCACAGGAGATCGTGGACAATGCGACAAGGGATGCGAATACGATCCGAATCGGAGCGATCCAGTACACGGATGACCTTCTGGCGAATGCAGAGAGTATCATCGGACATACACTCGACAGTTATACTACAAAATACGACGGACTGATCAATTCTCTTCAGGAATGTTATGATACTGTCCGCTCCAATCGTGCCGAACTGGATATTCCGGATGAGGATGGATACGATTCTCAGGATAATATCGGTTAGTGAATGAGAAACAGAAGACAGAGAAATGCCATCAGACTGGCTGCCAATGCGGCAGCCAGTTTTTCTATGATGTAGGGACCGATCTTCAGGCCGGTTCCATCCAGCATACAGCGGGTCTGGGCGGCGGAGCAGAATCCTCCGAAAGAGGTCAGCCCGATGACGGCGGGATAGCAGATAAGCGGATCCTGAAGATTTTTTTTCAGGAGAAGTATCCCGTTAGTCATTTCCAGCGACGGCGCGGTGAGAAGAAAAAGATTTTGAGATACCGGAAGCATATCAAGGAGCGAGAGAAGGACAGAGAACACGATGATATAACCTCCTACTTTCACTATAGCCTCAAAACTGTCCATTAGGCATGTATCCAGATCGGCAAAACGAAAAGAGCTTCTGGTAAAAAGTGTTTTCTGATCCGGTTCCGGAAAAAAATTTTCTCCATGCAGATAAAATCTGCGAAACAGAAAGCTGAAAAGGAGCGGCGTGAGGATAAGGACAGCAAGAGTGGGAAAGAGCAGTTCTTCCTGCCCGAACGTTTTCCAGACAATAAAATTTATAATAAAGATCGGGCTTGTATTATTGCAGAAAGAGAGCAGATATCTGGCTTCATTCCGGGTGATCAGCTCCTTTTTCAGTAAATCAGCGGTCACTTTTGCGCCCATCGGATATCCGCAGAGAAATCCCGCGATCACCGCAAAGGATCCCGGATGAGAGACACCGAGAAAATGGCGCAGTGGATTTCCAAACAATCCGGCGATGAAGCGAAGCCCGCCGGTTGTCATCAGCAGACTGGTGACGACCAGAAAGGGAAACAGTGTCGGAAAGATGATCTGAAACCACAGGAGAAGCCCTTCACTTGCCCCGTGGAAGACGGCTTTCGGGAAAAGGAGCATGGACGCAAACAGCGCGGTGACGGCAATCCCGGCAGGAAAATGTTTCATGGACAGATCCGCCTTTATGATCCGGTGTTATTTCAGTTATATGACCGCGGAATGATTTTTATGAACGGTTCATATCGTAAAAGAAAAAGGTGATTTTTCTGAGAAAGTCAAAACTGGCGGCGCCGGTATTCATTCTGTTTCTGCTGGTCCTTTTTTCGGCAATCTGGATCCCGCGGCTGAGGTATGCAAGTCAGGCCGGAAGACTGACAGAGAAGATTCTTTTTTCTGCAGATTTCAGAAGTCAGCCAGTCAATGATGAAATGATGAGTCTTGTGAAAGAATGGGATTCGCCCGGAGAGGCTGCAGGATTATTCTGGCTGGAAAGCGATTTTCTGCGGGAAAAGACCTCTCTCTCCATAGAGAATCTGACCGAGAGAAGGGAGAGATGGGCAGTACGTCCGGGCTGGAGCACCTATCTCTCAGCTTGCCGGGCGGTCTGGGACGATGTCGTATATTTTCCGGTGGCCAGTGCCTCCAACCGGCCAGACGTATCAGTTACCTTTGAGGATTCCTGGCTGTTCGGGAGAAGCTACGGAGGAGAGAGGGGACACGAGGGAACAGATATCATGGCGACAGTCAATGAACGGGGGATGTACCCGGTGATAAGCATGACCGACGGTATTGTAGAGAGCAAAGGATGGCTGGAACTGGGCGGCTATCGTCTTGGGATCCGGGCGCCGCAGGGAGCGTATTTTTACTATGCCCACCTGGATTCCTATGCGGATATTGAGGAAGGGGACCAGGTAAAGGCAGGAGAACTGCTCGGTTATATGGGCGATACGGGATACAGCAAGGTGGAAGGAACCACGGGGAACTTTCCGGTCCATCTTCATCTCGGAATCTATCTTACTCTGAATGGAGAAGAAATCAGTGTAAACCCATACGCTGTCCTGAAGATGGTGGAGGACAGAAGGGTAGAATACAGTTTTACGAATACCGCGGCTGAACTGTAAATAATTAAGGGGTTTATCGGTTGTGTAAATCATGATATACTGTCCTTTATGGAGGAAAAACGATGAATTTACCAAAGACCTTTGAAGAGGAAATGACCGCCCTGCTTGGGGCGGAGGATTATAAGCGATATACAGACTGCTTTGAAGAGCGCAGGCATTACGGACTTCGGGTGAACACGGCAAAGATTTCGGTGGAGGAGTTTCTGAAGATTGCCCCCTGGCCGCTTGAGAGAGTGCCCTGGATCCGAAATGGATTTTATTATGACGGGGATAAAGTTCAGCCTGCAAAACATCCATACTATTTTGCAGGGCTTTATTACCTGCAGGAACCCAGCGCAATGACTCCTGCCGACCGTCTTCCGGTGGAACCCGGAGACCGGGTTCTGGATGTGTGCGCGGCGCCGGGAGGAAAGGCGACAGAACTCGGGGCGAAGCTTCAGGGAAAGGGTGTGCTTGCAGCGAATGACCTGAGCAGTTCGAGGGCAAAGGGACTTTTAAAGAATCTGGAACTGTTCGGAATAGGCAATGTGCTTGTGCTCAGTGAGGAACCGGGGAAACTGGTGCCGTATTTCCGGGAGTATTTTGACAAGATACTGATCGATGCCCCCTGCTCCGGGGAAGGAATGTTCCGGAAGGACCGGAAGATGATACGTGCATGGGAGGAACACGGACCGGAATATTTTTCAAAGATCCAGAGAAGCATCGTGACCCAGGCGGCGCAGATGCTCCGTCCGGGCGGCATGCTGCTCTATTCCACCTGTACGTTTTCCCCTCTTGAAAATGAGCAGACGATCGAATATCTTCTGGAACAGTATCCTGAGTTTGAAATCTGCGAGATGGAAGGCTATGACGGATTCTCGGCAGGAATGCCGGAAGTGACGGCGCAAAAAGATGAAAATCTGAAAAAGACGGTCCGCATTTTTCCTCACCGCATGAAAGGAGAAGGACATTTTATCGCTCTGCTGAAAAAAGGCGAGGGCATATCCGTGCACATGGATTCCGGAAAAGGAAAAACAAAGAGACTCCCGCAGGAACTGGAAGAGTTTCTGGCACTGGCGGCTCGGGATTTTGACCTGTCCAGGATCGAGATCCGCGGAGAAAAAGTCTATTACATGCCGGAGGGAATCCCGGATCTGAAGGGTGTCCGGTTCCTGAGAACCGGACTGCTTATGGGAGAACTCAAGAAGAAGCGCTTTGAACCGAGTCAGGCTCTTGCCATGAATTTAAAAAAGGAAGAGTACCGGTATATCCTGGATCTCCCTGCGTCGGACGAGCGGGTGATCCGCTATCTGAAAGGAGAAACGCTGGACGTGGAGGATCTGGTCTCCTCAAAGGAAAAAGGCTGGTATCTGGTCTGTGTGGACGGGTATCCGCTGGGGTTTGGAAAACTGGGAAATCAGACTCTGAAGAACAAATATCTCCCGGGATGGCGGTGGCAGTCACTGTGATGATCAGACTTGATAAGTTCCTGGCAGACATGGGATATGGGACCCGCAGCGAGGTAAAGAAGGAAATTACAAAAGGAAATGTAAAGATCAACGGCCTTCCGGTAAGAAAGCCGGAGACAAAGATCGATACAGAAAAAGATGAGGTAATGTACAGAGAGCAGCCTGCTGCGTATGAAAAATATGAGTATTATATGCTGAATAAGCCGGCAGGCGTGATCTCTGCTACCACAGATAAAAAGGAGAAGACTGTCCTTGATCTGATCGGAGAAAAGCAGAGAAAGGATCTGTTTCCGGTGGGAAGGCTTGACAAGGATACAGAAGGACTCCTGCTCATAACAAATGACGGAGAGCTTGCCCATCGGCTGCTCTCGCCGAAGAAACATGTGGACAAGGTGTATTATGTCAGAGTACAGGGCGAGCTTGCAGAAGAGGATATCAGAAGACTTACAGAAGGTATTGATATCGGTGAAGAAAAACTGACCCTTCCGGCACGTCTTGTGATCCGGAAAAGCGGGCAGTTTTCTGAGGCAGAGATCACCATACAGGAAGGAAAGTTCCATCAGGTAAAACGGATGTTCCATGCACTGGGGAAAGAGGTCGTATATCTGAAACGGCTCAGTATGGGAACTCTTGTGCTGGATGGAAACCTGAAACCGGGAGAATACAGAAAACTGACGAAGGAAGAAAGGGACGGATTATGCTGACAGGAAAGAAAGCGGTCATATTTGATATGGACGGTTCCCTTGTGGATTCTATGTGGATCTGGCCGGAAGTGGACCGCATCTATATGAACAAATACGGACTGGTTCAGCCGGATGACTTCCACAAGGCGATCGAGGGAAAAAGCTATACTGAGACGGCGCAGTATTTTGTTGACACTTTCCATAACCTTCACCGGACGGTAGAACAGGTCAAGGAAGAGTGGAAAGATATGACAATGGAGCTTTACTCAACAAAGGTCCTCCCCAAACCGGGAGCGGTGGATTTTCTTCGTGCCATGCAGCAGAGGGGCGTGCTTCTCGGCATAGCCACCAGCAATGACAGGGATCTCGCAGAGGCTGCGCTGAAGGCTCAGGGGATACTGGGATATTTTGATTCCGTGCGAACCTCCTGTGAAGTGGCCGCCGGAAAACCTGCCCCGGATGTGTATCTGAAAGTTGCGGATGACCTGCAGGTCCGACCGTCGGCCTGTCTTGTGTTTGAGGACGTTCCCAACGGGATCCTTGCGGGGAAGAACGCGGGAATGGAAGTATGTGCTGTGGATGATGCGTTTTCCAGGCCGGATGAAAAAGAAAAGAAGCGTCTGGCGGATTACTTCATCCATGACTTTTATGAGATAAGAGATAATACCTACGAAAGGTGCGGACAGGATGGAAAATAGATTTTTGCCGGTGTGCAGAAAGGATATGGAAGACCGGGGATGGGAACAGGTTGATTTTGTATATGTGATCGGGGATGCCTATGTGGATCATCCTTCTTTCGGACATGCCATCATAAGCCGTCTGCTGGAGTCCAGAGGCTACCGTGTGGGGATCATCTCACAGCCGGACTGGAGAGATCCTGAAAGCATCGCCATATACGGAGAGCCAAGGCTTGCTTTTCTTGTCTCGGCTGGAAATATGGATTCCATGGTGAACCATTATTCAGTTTCAAAAAAGAGGAGAAAGACGGATGCCTATACTCCCGGCGGAGTGATGGGAAAACGCCCGGATCACGCCTGTACGGTCTATGGAAATCTGATCCGCCAGACATACAAGAAGACGCCGGTGATCCTTGGCGGGATCGAGGCCAGTCTGAGGCGCCTGGCTCATTATGATTACTGGTCTGACAGCCTGAAGAGATCTGTGCTGCTGGACTCCGGCGCGGATATGATCTCCTACGGAATGGGAGAGCGTTCGATCGCTGAAATAGCGGATGCGCTGGATGCGGGAATCCCCGTGGAAGAACTGACTTATATTGACGGAACGGCAGTAAAGGTAAAGTCCCTGGAGAGCGTTTATGATGCGGAGATACTACCTTCTTTTGAAGAGTTGAAGAATGATAAAAGGGAGTATGCAAAGAGCTTCTATACACAGTACCTGAACACGGATCCGTTTACCGGGAAGCGTCTTGTGGAACCCTATTCCGACCACCTGTATGTGGTACAGAATCCTCCTGCAAAACCTTTGACGGAGACGGAGATGGATGATGTGTACGGATTGCCCTACATGAGGACTTATCATCCGTCCTATGAAGAAGCCGGCGGCGTACCTGCAATCTCAGAGATCAGGTTCAGCCTGACCAGCAGCCGGGGATGTTTCGGGGGATGCAGTTTTTGTGCCCTGACTTTCCATCAGGGAAGGATCGTCCAGGTAAGGAGCCATGATTCTCTGATCAAAGAGGCGGAGAAAATCACGAAAGAAAAGGAATTTAAGGGGTATATTCATGATGTGGGAGGACCTACGGCCAATTTCAGGCATCCGTCCTGCAAAAAGCAGATGACACACGGCGTGTGCAGGAACAGACAGTGCCTTTTCCCGACGCCCTGCCCCAATCTGGACGCGGATCATAGCGACTATGTAAAACTGCTTAAGAAACTTCGGAAAATTCCCGGGGTGAAAAAAGTGTTTATCCGATCGGGAATCCGCTTTGACTATCTTCTGGCGGATAAGAAGAATGATTTTCTGCGGGAACTCTGCGAGTACCATGTCAGCGGACAGCTGAAAGTTGCGCCGGAGCATGTGGCTGCTCCGGTGCTGTCTCTGATGGGAAAGCCGGAACACAGAGTATATGAGGAGTTTACGCGTCAGTTTGACAGGATGAACCATAGGATCGGGAAGGAGCAGTACCTGGTTCCTTATCTGATGTCGTCCCATCCCGGTTCCGGTCTGAAACAAGCTGTGGAACTTGCGGAATACTGCAGAGATCTGGGGTACATGCCGGAGCAGGTACAGGACTTTTATCCTACGCCATCCACTTTATCTACGTGTATGTATTATACGGGCCTTGATCCCCGAAATATGAAGCCGGTCTATGTTCCGAAGAATCCCCATGAAAAAGCCATGCAGAGGGCGCTGATCCAGTACCGCAACCCGAAACTTTACGACCTTGTCTATGAAGCGCTCCAGAAGGCGGGAAGGTTGGATCTGGTAGGATACGGACCGAAATGTCTGATCCGTCCCCGGACAGACCGTAGAAGGCAATATCAGGACGGGGAGAAAGACAGCGGGGCACAGCGACGTCGGAACGCCGGTGAACGGCAGATGGAAAGCAGGGGACGGGAAAATGGAAACCGGCGGAGCGTTGAACGCCGGTCAAAGAAGAAAAAAACAATAAGAAACATCCACAGAAAAAAGTGAGAAGAAGATAAGAATAATGGAGAACCAGCAATGAGGATCGCAGTTGTGACCGGAGCATCCTCCGGTATGGGAAGAGAATTCGTACTGCAGCTCGGACATTTCTATAAAAATCTGGATGAGATCTGGGTGATAGCAAGACGGAAAGAAAGACTTGTGGAGCTTGCGAAAAAGAGCAGGGTGCCGTTGAGGATCTTTGACGGAGATCTTCAGAAGAAAAAAGTTTACAGAAAGCTGGGCGAAGCATTTGACAGGGAACAGCCGGATATCCGGATGCTGGTCAACAGCGCCGGATTCGGGAAATCCGGGACTGTCACGGCGATAGCAGAAGAATCCTTTCGCAGTCAGCCGGATATGGTGGATCTGAACTGCAGGGCACTGACCAGGATGACGCTTCTGTGCCTTCCGCGTATGAGCCGTGGAAGCCGGATCGTGAACCTCGCGTCTGCGGCGGCGTTCTGCCCTCAGCCCTTCTTTGCCGTATATGCGGCAACAAAGTCCTATGTGCTCAGCTTTTCCAGAGCGCTCAGAGCAGAGCTTTCCGTCAGGGGCATCCTGGTCACGGCGGTGTGCCCTGGCCCGGTTGACACAGAATTTTTTGATGTAAGCGGCAGAACAGATAATCCATGGAAAAAATGGACTATGGCAAAAGCATCGAAGGTGGTGCACAGGGCATTGAAAGACAGCCGCGCGGGTAAGGAACTCTCAATCTACGGTTTTCCCATGAAGGCGGCATATCTGGGCACGGTACTGATCCCCCACAGACTGATCATGGAGCTTATGACCGCCGCCGGCGGGCAGTCCTGACAGCAGTGCGGGACCGGACTGCGTCAGTGAGCAGTATGTATGAATGAAGTGCGGCGGAGCGAAGGGATCCCGCCGTAAAAAAAGCAGCAGAGGAAAGAAAGAAAATGAAAAAAATACAGAAAGGTGATCCGGGATATCTGGATCAGATCAAAAGGAACAGGATCATACTGGCAGTTCTCTGGTTTGCGGCTGCAGCGGTGATCTTTTTTGCAGCAGGAAATATGGCAGGCTGCATTATCGGACTGTTGTGCTGTATTCCGGGGCTTGTGACGCTTCTTCGTGTCATACTCCGGCGTCAGCTTGTGTCAGTAGACAGGAGCAGAGCAGAAGAGATTCTCGCCAAAACAGGGCTTCTGACAACCTGTTTTGACCTGGCTCTCAAAAGCGGAGGCAAACTGACCGAGGTAGACTGTTTCGTGATCTCTTCCTACAATGTATACGGATATACGCACGATGAAAAAGCAGATGTGGAGGAACTCTCCGGATCTGTGCGCAGAGTTCTGGAAGAGAACGGATACACAGGCATCACCGTGAAGGTGCTTGACCGATATAAGCCATTCCTTGCCAGAGTGGAGGGGGCAAATAATATCGCTTCAGTGGAACATGAGGATACGAAGGAGAGAGAGGCGGAAATCCGACGTCTCCTTCTTGAAAGATCGATATAGGATGGGAAAAAACATGAGAGAGATCGTGATCCGGGAGAATGAATCCGGACAGCGCCTGGATAAATTTCTTGCAAAATACATGGCGCTTGCTCCAAAGAGTTTCTTCTATAAAATGATGAGAAAGAAAAATATCACTCTGAACGGGAAAAAGGCTCAGGGGAAGGAGCAGCTGAAACAGGGAGATGTGGTTAAGCTTTTTCTCTCGGATGAGACAGTGGAAAAGTTCAGGCCAAAACAGACTGTTTATGCCAGGAAAAAATTAGATATCCTCTATGAGGACAGACATACGCTGTTTGTCAATAAGCCTGCGGGGATGCTGTCCCAGAAGGCAAAGCCTTCCGACCAGTCTCTTGTGGAGTATCTGACTGCCTATCTTCTGGAATCCGGACAGCTTACAGAAGAAGAACTGCGCACCTTCCATCCGTCTGTCTGCAACCGGCTGGACCGGAATACCAGCGGTATCGTTGCCGCAGGAAAAACGCTTGCGGCGCTTCAGACGCTGAGCGCCATGTTCCGTGAGCGGAGTGTAAGAAAATATTATCTGTGCCTTGTATACGGCGTTGTTTCAGGAGAAAAGAAGATCCGCGCCTTTCTGACCAAGGATGGCAGGACAAACCGTGTCACAGTGGAGAGAAAAAAGGAAACACCAAACAGCGGGGCAGACATATCGGACGGAAAAGAAAGCTTGATAGAGACAGAATACCGGGCTCTCCGGACAGATGGAGAAGTAACTCTTCTGGAAGTACATCTGATCACCGGAAAGACTCATCAGATCAGGGCACATCTTGCCGCGGAAGGATATCCGATCATCGGGGACTATAAGTACGGGAACAGAGATGTAAATGACATATTCCGCAGAAAGTACGGACTGACGTCACAGCTTCTTCATTCGTACAGACTCTGTTTTCCTGAGTGTGAAGGAGAACTGGCGGAACTTTCCGGAAAAGAGATCAAAGCGCCGGTACCGGAACTGTTCCGGAAGATCTGCGCAGACAGGGGAGTGATGTGAGATGGCGACATGGAATTCAAGAGGACTTCGCGGATCTACACTGGAGGATCTTGTGAACAGGACCAATGACAGGTATGGAGATCTGGGGCTGGCACTGATCCAGAAGATTCCGACGCCGATCACCCCGGTGAGGATAGATAAGGAACACAGACATATTACTCTCGCCTATTTTGACAAGATCAGTACCGTGGATTACATCGGAGCTGTGCAGGGAATCCCGGTATGTTTCGATGCCAAGGAGTGCAGTGCAGATACGTTTCCTCTCCAGAATGTACATGCGCATCAGATGGATTTTATGGAGAAGTTCGAGAAGCAGGGAGGAATCTCTTTTCTGCTGATCTATTACAGCGGAAGAAACGAACTTTATTATATGCGCTTTGAACAGATCAAGAAATTCTGGGACAGGGCAGAGCAGGGGGGGAGAAAGAGTTTTCGGCTTGAGGAACTGGAGCCGGGGTGGTTTATGGAACTGAAAAACGGATGCTTTGTTCCGTATCTGGATTATATCCAGAAGGATTTGGATCTCAGGGATTGACAGACAGACACTAAATTCGATATAATAGCAAAAGGTTTTTAACGTGGTAGCACGCTAAAGTGAAAGGGGACTGTATATGGAACAGAAACTTCATACTCCCGAGGGAGTACGGGATATTTACAACAGAGAATGCGAGACAAAACTTACATTACAGCAGAAACTGAGCACCGTGCTGCATCTGTACGGGTATCAGGATATACAGACGCCGACATTTGAATACGACGATGTGTTCCGCAAAGAGATCGGATCTACCTCCACAAAGGAGCTGTACCGTTTCTTTGACCGGGAAGGAAATATACTTGCACTGCGCCCGGATATCACACCTTCTGTCGCAAGGGCGGCGGCGACGCTGTTTGAGGGAGAAGATCTGCCGATCCGTCTGTGTTATATCGGAAATACATTTATCAATCATTCCAGTTACCAGGGACGTCTGAAAGAAAACACCCAGATGGGAGCAGAGCTGATCGGGCTGGATTCCGTGGAGGCGGATGCCGAGATGATCGCCATGGTGGTGGACGGTCTGAAAAAGACAGGACTTACGGAATTCCAGGTGAACATCGGACATATTGACTTCATCCAGAGTCTTCTTGAATCAACAGGACTGGAGGAGGAAGAAAAGGAGGAGATCCGGGAACTGATCACCAACCGGAACTATTTTGGCGTGGAAGAGATCCTGGATAACCGCAGCGTGAAGGGCAGTGTAAAGGACGCTTTCCGCATCCTTCCCGAACTGGTCGGAGGACAGGAAGTGCTCGAGAGAGCAGCCAGGATCGCACCCAGTGCAAATGCAAGACTGGCGCTCACAAGGCTTCAGCAGATCTATCGTCTGCTCATGATCTACAAAGCGGAAGACCATGTCACGTTTGATCTGAGCATGATGGGAAGCTACGGATATTATACCGGTATCATTTTCCGGGCTTATACATACGGAACAGGGGATGCTGTCGTGAGAGGCGGCCGATATGATCATCTTCTTGAGAAATTCGGAAAGAGCACGCCATCCATCGGTTTTGCCATTATCGTGGATGAACTGATGAGTGCGCTGAGCCGGCAGAAGATCAGCGTGGAGACTTCCCACAGGAATCTGCTTGTCTATACAGAGGAGACGCAGAGATGGGCTATCTTTCTTGCAAGGGACTTCCGGGACAAAGGAAAAAATATTGAGATGATCAAGCGGGATCAGGAAGACCGGCGCGAGAAATACGAGAAGTACGGAAAGAGAAACGGCATCATCAGCATGCTCTATCTCAGAGATGACTTTAAGATCGAGATGGTGAATCTCCGTACAGGCGAAGAAAAGATCATTGATGCAAAGAAGAAGCGGAGATAAAGGAGCAGGATTTATGAGATATCTGACATTTGCCCTGACAAAGGGACGTCTCGCCAGCAAGACGCTTGATATGCTGGAACAGCTTGGAATCACCTGTGATGAGATGAAAGACAAGGATTCTCGGAAACTGATCTTTGTAAACGAGGATCTGAAGCTGAAGTTTTTCCTTGCAAAGGGACCGGATGTGCCGACCTATGTTGAGTACGGCGCTGCAGATATCGGTGTTGTAGGGAAGGATACGATCATTGAGGAAGGCAGGAAGGTCCATGAAGTGCTGGATCTCGGTTTTGGAAAATGCCGTATGTGCGTATGCGGTTATGAGAGCGCTGCGGAGTGTCTGAAACATCATGAGCTGATCCGCGTTGCCACAAAGTATCCGAACATTGCAAAAGATTATTTTTATAATAAGAAACATCAGACCGTAGAGATCATCAAGATGAACGGTTCCATCGAGCTTGCGCCTATCGTCGGGTTGTCTGAGGTGATCGTGGACATCGTTGAGACCGGTTCTACGCTCAAGGAGAACGGGCTGGTTGTTCTGGAAGAGGTCTGCCCGCTGTCCGCACGCATGATCGTTAATCCGGTCAGCATGCGTATGGAAAATGACAGGATCAGGGAACTGATCAACAATCTGAGAAATCTGGTCAGGGAGGGCTAGAAATTATGCGAATTGAGAAACTGGATGAAAGTACAAAAAAGAACCTGCTTGAGGATCTGCTGAAACGCAGCCCCAACAGTTATGGCAAATATGAAGAGAGTGTCCATCAGATTCTTGACGATGTAAAAGAGAAAAGGGATGAGGCTGTTTTTGCCTACACAAAAAAATTTGACGGCGTGGAGATCAGTGCCTCCAATATCCTTGTGACCGAGGAAGAGGTTCAGGAGGCCTATGATAAAGTAGGAGAAGAGCTTCTGGGAATTATCCGGAAAGCTTTGAAAAACATCGAATCCTATCATGCGAAGCAGATGCAGTACAGCTGGTTTGACAGCAAACCGGATGGAACCATCCTCGGACAGAAAGTGACGGCTCTTCAGCGAGTCGGAGTGTATGTCCCGGGAGGTAAGGCGGCTTATCCGTCCTCCGTCCTTATGAACATCATGCCGGCGAAAGTGGCAGGTGTGGACGAGATCATCATGGTGACCCCGCCGGGAAAAGACGGAAAAGTCACGCCGACCACTCTGGTGGCTGCAAAAGAGGCTGGAGCAGACAGAGTTTATAAAGTGGGCGGCGCTCAGGCTATCGGTGCGCTTGCCTACGGGACGGAGAGTATTCCTAAAGTCGACAAGATCGTAGGCCCCGGAAATATTTATGTCGCCCTGGCAAAGAAAGCGGTGTACGGACATGTGAGTATTGACTCGATCGCAGGGCCAAGCGAGATACTTGTGCTGGCGGATGAGACTGCTAATCCGCGCTATGTGGCGGCCGATCTGTTATCTCAGGCGGAGCATGATGAGATGGCAAGCGCGATTCTTGTCACAACAAGTATGGAACTGGCGGAAAAAGTATCCGCATATACAGATGAGTTCATCAAAGAACTTTCCCGCGGCGAGATCATACAGAAATCACTGGATAACTACGGACATATCCTTGTGGCGGAGACATTGGAGGATGCGATCGGTGCAGCAAACGAAATTGCCTCTGAACACATGGAGATCGTGACGGCAAATCCTTTTGAAGTGATGACGAAAATCCGGAACGCAGGCGCCATCTTCATCGGAGAGTACTCCAGCGAACCATTGGGAGACTATTTCGCAGGACCGAACCATGTCCTTCCGACAAACGGTACGGCAAAGTTCTTCTCGCCGCTCTCTGTGGATGATTTTATCAAGAAATCCAGTATTATTTCTTACTCCAGGGATGCCCTTGAGAAGATACACACAGACATCGAGAAATTTGCCGAGGCAGAGCATCTGACAGCACATGCCAACTCGATCCGTGTGCGTTTCGATGGAAAGTGATAAGACAGGATTTCGGAGGTGGAAATAATATGAGAGAAAGGGTCGGAAAGATTTCAAGAACGACGAAAGAGACAGATATCTCGCTGAGCATCAACCTTGACGGCCAGGGAAAGAACCGGATCGATACCGGGATTCCGTTCTTCGATCACATGCTGGACGGCTTTGCCCGCCACGGCCTGTTTGATCTTGAGGTATCGGTAAAAGGAGATGTGGAGGTGGACAGCCACCATACGATAGAGGATACCGGCATCGTGCTCGGCCAGGCGATCGCCCAGGCACTGGGAGATAAAAAGGGAATCAGAAGGTATGGATATTTTATCCTTCCCATGGATGAGACGCTGGCTCTCGGGGCCGTGGATCTCTCGGGAAGACCGTATCTGAACTACCAGGCGGAGTTTACCGTGCCTCGCCTTGGAGAGATGGATACAGAAATGGTACGGGAATTTTTCTATGCGGTCTCTTACAGCGCCGCGATGAACCTGCATCTTAAGATCATTGATGCGGGGAACAACCACCATATGGCGGAGGCTCTGTTCAAAGCCTTTGGAAAAGCGCTTGATATGGCGGTGTCAGAGGAACCCAGGATAAAAGATGTCTGGTCCACAAAAGGCAGTTTATAAAGGAGAGTACGTTACATGAGTTATAAAAGATTAACCCCGTCTATCTTCATCAGCCAGGGGAAGGCGGTAAAGTGGTTCGACGACAGTACGGTCGTCTCAGAGGATGTCATCGGACTTGCAAAACAGTACTGCGAGAGAGGAGCGGATGAGCTGATCGTGTTTGATCTGTCAAATTCAGATGAGGAGCACGACGAATCCATTGATCTTCTCAAAAAGATCAGCCGTGTTATCAGTATACCGATGATCGCGGGCGGAAATATACGCAGGATGGAGGATGTGAAGAAGATCCTTTATGCGGGAGCGAAACGCGCACTGCTTAATTTTTCAAAGAGAGTCTCCATTGATCTGATCGAGGAAGTGTCAAAGCGGTTTGGAAAGGAGAGGATTGCTGTCTCCCTGAATGATTTTGACGCACTTTTTAAACAGCAGCACCTGATCGAGGAATACAGCACAGAGATCGTTTTCATGCATCGTCTGGATCTGAATTCCGTCATGAACGTGACAGAGATTCCCTGTGTTGTTCTCACGGATACCATGGAACAGAGCGAGATCCTCAGAATATTAAAATGTGACGGCGTGAAGGGAGTTTCCGGAATGTTTGTCAGCCGCCCGGAGATGGATTTCAGCGCATTTAAGGAAATCTGTGCAAAAGAAGGAATACAGATGACTTCTTTTGAAAGCCTGATGGACTTCTCGGAGTTTAAACTGAACTCCGACGGTCTCATTCCAGTCATTGTTCAGGATTATAAGACGAATGAAGTTCTGATGATGGCGTACATGAATGAGGAGGCGTTTGATAATACGGTTAAAACCGGAAGAATGACCTACTACAGCAGGAGCAGACAGTGCCTCTGGGTGAAGGGTGAGACATCCGGACATTTTCAGTATGTAAAGGGAATTTCGGTGGACTGCGATAAGGATACTCTTCTGGCAAAGGTGGATCAGGTCGGTGCTGCGTGTCATACAGGAAACCGTTCCTGTTTCTATACGCCTATCGTCGGAAATGACTATGATGCCAAAAATCCGCTTCAGGTATTTGAGACAGTATATTCAACGATCGTCGACCGCAGACAGAACCCGAAAGAAGGGTCCTATACCAACTATCTCTTTGAAAAAGGAATTGATAAGATCCTGAAGAAAGTGGGCGAGGAGGCAACAGAGATCGTCATTGCCGCGAAGAATCCGAATCCGGAGGAGATAAAATATGAGATCTGTGATTTCCTGTATCACGCGATGGTGCTCATGGTGGAGCGGGGCGTGACCTGGGAGGATATCACGAATGAACTGGCGGAGAGATAATAACTGTAAATATCCAGACCGGTGAAAAACGGGCAGAGAGCATCAGGTTCTCTGCCTTTCTGGTTCTATCTGCGAGGGGCGGGACATAGGGTATTGTGATAAAGAAGTTATGTCCCTTTTGTAATACCCAATATTCCTGAACTGCTTGCGGGACAGAAAAGGACGTTTAAATGAATGATTCAGAAATGCGCCGGAGAGAACTGCTGAGACAGACACGAAAGCTTTATGATGAAAGACAGGATATTCCTGCTGTCCATCCGCGTTATGGCAGGATTTATCACAGCCTTTACGATAATGAAAATGAAGAAGAGCCGGGATTCTCCGGAGGCAGTTTTTACATAAGGCTTGTGATCGGAATACTCTGTTTTATCTGTTTCGTATACATGGACCAGAGTAAAGTAAGCGTGGCGGAGGTGGACAGCACGGCGATCGTAAATCAGATTGAGAAAGATATAGATGCTGATACGGTAAAAGAGGTCTGGAAAAAGCTGTGACTGAATAAGGCTTCGAAGCAGAAGGAACTGTGCTGCCAGGCAGACCCCGCTTTCGCTCGGAGCGCAACGCAGCGGACACATAGGTGCGCAAAAAACACGCACCAAGTGCCGGCGTTCCACTACGGGTCTTCGAGCAGCACAGTTCCTTCCATTTCGAAGACCTGCTTCAGTCAGAAAAGTATTGACAGGGTGGGGAAGTCAGCCTATCATTTATTTTGTATACACAGAAAAAATAAAGAGGAAGAACGAATGAAATCAAATATAGAAAATACTGACAGTGCGCGCAGTAAAATCTTTACGATACCGAATATGCTTTCCTTTTTCAGGCTTTGCCTGATCCCGGTATTTATGTGGCTGTACTGTGTGGAAAAAAACTATATATGGACAGGAATCATACTGATCGTATCCGGTCTTACAGACACCGTGGACGGCTTCGTTGCAAGACATTTTAATATGGTCAGTGATCTCGGAAAAATACTGGATCCGATCGCGGATAAGATGACGCAGGCAGCCATGCTGTTCTGCCTGCTCACCCGGTTTCCGCTTATGATCCTGCCGCTTGGCCTTATGGTGCTCAAAGAGTTTTTCATGGGTGTGACAGGACTTTTGGTCATACAGAAGACGAGAAAAGTATTCGGGGCGGAATGGCACGGAAAAGTGTCCACCTGGCTCCTTTATATCATGATGATCCTTCATGTGTTCTGGTTTAATATCCCGGACACTGTGTCAAAGGTGCTGATCGGCGTCTGCGTGGTCATGATGGCAATCTCCCTGGT
>DWVT01000127.1 GCA_019120075.1 Candidatus Mediterraneibacter excrementigallinarum | reverse complement strand
AGAAAACAAAGAGATTCAATAAAGGAGAGATGATATATGAGTACAATGGCAGTAAGTCAGAACAGATATGCAGGAAGAGAAGAAAAAGCTTCACTTATGGAAAGAATCAGAAAATATTTTGCAGAAAATGCAGAAACGATCAATGCAGGGCTTCTTATGATGAATGGAAATGTTTCCCCGTATCTGCTGTACCGTTCAATGAAATAAGCATCGAGGGGTACACGGAAAGATGAGAAAAGAAAATAAAGAAGACCAAAGAGAAAAGATCCGACAGGGTGCTGTGGAAAGGTAAGCACTTTGTCGGATCTTTTTTATTTGCAACGGCGACGAGCCAAAGTCCGGGCGTGCCCGAGACCCTGGCGACCGCTTACAATCCCGGAATGTGCCTTTGGGCACTTCCGGTGTTTTCTATTTTTCGTTAAACTCTTTCAGTTTCCTGAAAAGTTCTTCTTTTTCCATAAGACCGAAGGAGACTACATTGCGGATCGGCATGGAAGCAGCCATTGCGTCAGCCATCGGATCTTCGTCAGAGTCATCGTCACTGAGCTTGGTGTCTGATCCTGTTGCTCCGAAGAATTCATCCATCTTCTGCTTAAGGAAAAGACCGAATTCTCTTGTACGTTCGTCTGCGATCAGGTCTCCCATGGGAGTGTTCAGAGTAAGGTTCAAAGGAAGCTTCTGGGTACTGTCAAGACGGATTTCTTCCGTCAGGCGTATATCCCGGGAGGATGCGCCGATGAGGATCTCATATTCTCCGGATGCGGCATACCAGTCGTGGAGTTCTGTACTGTACCAGGCAAAGCTTCTCTTGTCCAGAGTCATGGTGACCGTCTTTGTCTCGCCGGGTTCAAGGGATACTTTCTCGTAGCCTTTCAGTTCTTTCAGCGGTCTTCTGACAGATCCGGTCCGGTCGCTGACATAGAGCTGTACCACTTCTTTTCCTGCGCGGCTGCCGGTGTTTGTCACATCGACGGAAACAGTCAGTGTATCCTGATCTGTCATCTCTGTGCGGTCCAGTTTCAGGTTACTGTATTTGAATGTGGTATAGGAGAGGCCGTGCCCGAAGGGGAATGCCACTTCCATTTCCTTTGCGTCGTAATAGCGGTATCCCACGAAAACGCCCTCGCTGTAATTTACTTTTTCCCTCTCAGCGAAGTTCAGGTAGGATGGATTGTCAGAGAGCTTGAGAGGCAGAGTCTCGGCCAGCTTACCGGATGGATTGACCTTTCCGTAGAGGATGTTTACAACAGCAGAGCCCCCTGCCTGTCCTCCGAGATATGCCTCAAGCAGTCCTTTCACATCATCTTTCCAGGGCATCTCCACCGGGGAGCCGTTGTGGAGGACGACGATGGTATTCGGCTGGACTTCCGCAATCTCACGGATCAGACGGTCCTGACATTCTGGGAGGCGCATGTGGGAACGGTCATATCCCTCGGATTCAAAGCTGTCGGGAAGTCCTGCGAAGATGACTGCCTTATCTGCTTTTTTTGCCGCTTCGACAGCCTCTGCCGCCAGTTTCTCATCATAGATGTCTTTGGAGGAAGAGAATCCTTCTACGTAGGATACTTCAGCGATGTCCCTGACTGCGTCAATCGCACTGTCGACACGGAAGCTGTTGATGTGGGAACTTCCTCCTCCCTGATAACGCGGCTTCTTCGCAAATCCGCCGATGAACACGACGTTCTCTGAAGGAGTAAGCGGGAGAACGTTCTCATTTTTCAGAAGGACCATGGACTCCTCGGCAATCCTGCGGGCAGTTTCGTGGTCCGCTTCAAGAGTAAAGTCCTGTTCCTCTCTGTTGTCCAGCCAGGTGAAGGTGATACGGAGGATCCGCTCCACTGCCTGGTCAAGGACAGACTCGTCAAGAGAACCGTCCTGTACAGCCGCCACGATCTCCCTGTCGGTCAGTCCTCCGGACGTCGGCATCTCCAGGTCGAGTCCGGCTTTAAGTCCGGGAACTCTTTCATTGACAGCGCCCCAGTCTGACATGACATAACCTTCAAAGCCCCATTCATCCCGGAGCACTTCGGTCAGCAGCCAGGGATTCTCGGACGAATAGGTGCCGTTGATCTTGTTGTAGGAGCACATGACAGTATAGGGCTGAGATTTCTTTACAGCGGTCTCAAACGCGGGAAGATAGATCTCCCGGAGGGTTCTCTCATCGACTTCGGAAGAACAGCTCATCCGGTTCAGTTCCTGGTTGTTGGCTGCAAAATGTTTGATGGATGTACCCACATGATGAGACTGGACTCCGTCGATGAACGCGGCGGCAGATTCTCCGGCAAGATAGGGATCCTCGGAATAATATTCAAAATTCCGGCCGCAGAGAGGGGATCTCTTGATATTTACGGCAGGTCCAAGTACCACGGAGACATCGGTTGCCTGTGCTTCCTTCCCGACAGTGTCGCCCAGTTCCCTCAGCAGGTCCCTGTCAAAGGAGCAGGCGCTTAAAACAGCGGGAGGAAAGCAGACTGCCTTGATGCTCTCGTTGATGCCGAGGTAATCTGCCTTGTCATCCTGTTTGCGCAGTCCGTGAGGGCCGTCGCTGACCATGACGCTGGGAATGCCGAGGCGGTCTACGGATTTCAGGTGCCAGAAGTCAAGGCCGGAGCACATGCCGGCTTTCTCTTCCAGTGTCATCTGGCTTACAAGTTCTTTCAGATTACGTTCCATTGTTGTAACTTCCTTTCTGTTCTGATAAATGGTGTGAACTGTAACTTTCTGAAGATTACTTTATCACTGAAAGCAGATTTAATATAGCAAAATCATGTGAAATATAGTAAAATCTTGTCAGAGTTATTCGGAAGATTACAGAGGATTTACAGGAGAAGCAAAATCGAGAAGGAGGACAAGATGGACGATCAGAGCAAAGCTGTGGAGATACTGAGAGAGTATCAGCTGTTCCGGCGCAGGGAGGACACGCAGCCCCACATGTCCTACGCGCATGAGAAAGAGCGGCACAGGGTGATCTCGGAAGGACGCGTGGATGAGATAGAACAGGTAATGGCGATCCCGCCGGACGGTACAATGGGGATCCTGTCAAAGGATGAACTGCGCAATGCGAAAAATATGTTTATCTCTGCGATCACACTGTTTACCCGGTCTGCCATGGACGGGGGACTGCCGGAAGAGACCGCCTATGCCATGAGCGACAGCTATATCCAGAATGGAGAAGCCTGTACTTCGGTCAGAGAGATCGATCATCTCTATCAGAAGGCTGTGAGAGAATTTACCTGTGCGGTGGCGGAAAAAGGGAAAAAGCATTACAGCACTGTAACAGAGAATGTGATCCATTTTATACATATCCATCTGCACGAGAAGATCACATTGGAGAGCGCGGCGCAAAAGGCGGGAATCAGTCCATGCCATCTCTCCAGAACCTTTAAGAAGGAGACCGGGATGTCTTTTGTGGACTATATTCAGAAGGAGAGAGTGGAAGCGGCGAGACATATGCTGATCTACTCCGAGTATACAATATCGGAGATCAGCGAATACCTGCACTTTTCAACGGAGAGTTATTTCATCCGGATATTTCGGAAGTGCATGGGGACGACGCCGGCAAGATATCGGAAATACTACAGAGAACAGGAGAGCTGGTGAGCCTTTTCAGTCCTTTTTAGAAATTACCAGTAACAAATTGGCATTGAGAAAATAAAGGAAATCGTCTATGATAAGAACAGGATTATCGTGAAAGAAAGGCGGCTGTAATATGGCTAGAACGGCAGCAATCGGGCATCAGGATTACGAGACAGTCCGGATGAATGATTATTTTTATGTGGATAAAACAGGATTTATAAAGGAATGGTGGGATTCGGGAGATATCGTAACGCTGATCACCAGGCCAAGACGTTTTGGAAAAACGCTGAACCTGAGTATGACGGAAAAGTTTTTTTCAACAGAGTACGCCGGACGAAAGGATCTGTTTGAAGGTATGCAGATATGGGATGATGACAGATTCCGCGCGCTACAGGGGAGCTATCCCGTCATTTTTCTGACATTTGCAGGGCTAAAGGACAGTACGTATCTGTCTGCAAGAGAGCATTTCTGCCGGACTATAGAAGAAATTTATAACAGATATGAATATCTGACAGAAGGGACACTTCTGAATGAGAAGGAAAAAGAGTATTACCGTTCTGTGAAAGCTGATATGGATGACAGTACGGCGGCGGTTTCGCTCAGAAACCTTTCGGATTATCTGTGCCGTTATTTTGGAAAGAAGACAATCATCCTTTTGGATGAATATGACACGCCCATGCAGGAGGCTTATGTCAACAGATACTGGGATGAGATTGTTGATTTCACCAGGAACCTGCTTAATAATACATTCAAGACGAATCCTTATCTTGAGCGTGCCCTGATGACCGGAATCACGAGAGTGAGCAGAGAATCCGTTTTTTCTGATCTCAATAATCTTCGTATAGTGACGACGACTACGGAAAAATATGAAACCTCGTTCGGCTTTACGGAAGAAGAGGTTGCCGCTTCCCTGAGAGAATTCGGGCTGGCTGACAGGGCAGATGAAGTAAAGCAGTGGTATGACGGCTTTACATTTGGAAGCACGGAGGATATTTATAATCCGTGGTCTATCCTTAATTTTCTGAAGGAAGGAAAGACCGCGCCTTACTGGGCAAATACGAGCAGCAACAGTCTTGTCGGGAAACTGATCCGTGAAGGAAACGGAAAGGTCAAGGAAGAATTCCAGATGCTTCTTGAAGGCGGCGCTGTCCGGTCGGAAATAGACGAACAGATTGTCTACGACCAGCTTGATATGGATGAAAGCGCCATATGGAGCCTACTCCTGGCAAGCGGATACCTGGCGGTAAAAAAAGTAGAAACCATCCAGTCCGGATATGGAGACTGGAAACAGGTTTATACACTGAAGCTGACGGATTTTGAGGTTCAGGTCATGTTCCGGCGAATGGTGAGAAACTGGTTTGCGCCGGCAGCTTCCAGCTATAATGGCTTTTTATGCGCATTTCTTGAAGGTGATGTGGAAGCGATGAACGTGTTCATCAACCGGGTGGCGCGGGGAACCTTCAGTTTCTTTGATACTGCCGGAGATCCGGAGCATGCGGAGCCGGAAAAGTTTTATCACGGCTTTGTCCTGGGGATGATGGTAGAACTGTCTGATAAATACAGACTGACCTCGAACAGAGAAAGCGGATTCGGGCGATATGATATAATGCTCATGCCTTATAGAGATGATCTGGATGCTGCGGTTATGGAATTTAAGGTTTTTAATCCAAGGAAGGAGAAAACACTGGAAGATACAGCGGAAAATGCTTTGAAGCAGATCGAGGAGAAAGAGTACGTGACAGAACTGGAGGAGAATGGGATTCCGGCGGAGCGAATCAGAAAGTATGGTTTTGCATTCCGTGGGAAAGAAGTACTGATCTGCTGTAATCGTACAGCCGGCTCCGGGAAAGAGTGACCGGACATGACGGCATATCCGCCTGGCATGTTGCTCGCAGGAATAAAAAGAATAACCCGGAGGGGACACACGGATTAGAAAATGTCGGATTTCTGAGAAAAAAACACGTGGTCTTCTCCGGGATATTTTTTTAAAATAGTATCCATAGACAGAAGAAGGAGGATATCATGAAGATAACAAATATGCGCGTAAATAATCTTGTCCAGCCTCTGGGCTTTCAGGTCATCCCTCTGAGTCTGTCCTGGAATGTCGGGGAAGCAGGGGACGCAAAAAGGCAGAAATGGGCAAGGATAGAGATCTTTGAGAATAAAAAATGTATCTATGACAGCGGGGAGGACGTTCAGGCGGACAGCCTGGACTTCCGTGTCCCGGTGGAGGTGAAACTGAAGCCGGCAGCCCGGTATGAATGGAAAGTCACTGTTGAGGCGGATAATGGCGAGACTGCGGAAGGGACCAGCTGTTTTGAGACCGGAAAGATGGATGAAGAATGGATGGGACAGTGGATCTCACCGGAAAATGAAACTTCATCAGCGATCCTGAGAAAGAAATTTACAGTGGAAGAGCCCGGTGAGGCAAGACTTTATATGTGCGGCCTTGGCGTATATGAATGTTATATCAACGGGAAGAAGGCGGGAGACGAGTTCCTGGCTCCGGGATATCACTCCTATGATTTCCATCTTCAGACACAGACCTATGATGTGACAGATCTACTCCTTCAGGGAGAAAATGAGATCAGCATCTTTCTGGGAGAGGGCTGGTTCAAGGGAAGACTGGGATTTGACGGAGGATACACGAACCTTTACGGCGACCGTCTCTATGCCATCGCGGAGCTGTATGTGAACAAAGAGGAGAAAAGGGAATGCGTTGTGTGCACTGACGATACCTGGGAGACCTGTCCTTCTCCTGTCACTTTCAATAATATCTATGACGGCGAGCAGTATGACGCCAGGAGGGAAGACATGGACGCGGAGGCAGGAGTCATTCTGAAGGCGCCGGAGCGCTGCGGAAGGCTTTGCGACCGGTATGGACTGCCGATCAGGAAGAAAGATGTTTTTGCGGTGAAAGAACTGATCCACACGCCAAAAGGGGATCTGATCCTGGATTTCGGACAGAACCTGACCGGGTGGGTGGAATTTGACTGCGATTTCCCGGAAGGGACACAGATCACTCTGACTGCAGGCGAGATCCTCCAGAAGGGCGAGTTCTACCATGACAACCTGAGAACCGCAAAGACAGAGTTTACCTATATTTCCAATGGGAAAAAGGCGCATGTATGCCCCCACTTTACGTTTTACGGATTCCGGTACATGAAGGTGGACTGTCCCTGTGAAGTGACAGCGGACATGTTCAGGGCATATCATCTCCGCAGCGATTTTGATCAGATCGGATGGCTCGAGACCGGGAACAAAAAGGTGGACCGGCTCTTCTCCAATGCACTTTGGGGAATGAAGGATAATCTGCTGGACGTCCCCACAGACTGTCCGCAGAGAGATGAGAGGCTGGGATGGACAGGAGATGCGCAGGCAATCTCTGAGACAGCCTGCTACAGTCTGTATATGCCGGCATTCTACCGGAAATATCTGTGGGATATGAGAGCGGAACAGAGCATCCTTGGCGGCGCGGTTCCCAATGTGGTGCCCAGGCTCAAGGAAGGGATGGTGTCCGAGTACGGATCCTGCCCCTGGGCGGATGCCGGGGTGATCATCCCCTGGAACACCTATCTCCATTATGGAAATAAGACTCTGCTGGCAGAGACATATACAGGGATGAAAGACTGGGTGGATTATCAGAGAAAACAGGAAGAAGCACAGGGAGGCCCTCATCTGATCAAGGGCGGATTCCATTTCGCGGACTGGCTGGCGCTGGATCACGACGATCCGGCACCCTTCGGTGCAACTGATCCGCTGTATATCGCCAGCGCCTACTATTACCGGTGCGCGGATATCGTGGCGCAGGCCGCGGAAGCGCTGGGATACGGGGAAGCAGAAGAGTACAGGACTCTTGCCGGAGAGATCCTCAGTGCCATCCGGGAGAAATACTTTGATGAGAAGGGATTATGTGTCTGCACGACGCAGACCGGTTCCGCTCTGGCAATCCAGTTCGGATTAAGTGAGAACATCAAAGAGGAGGGAGACGTCCTAGAACAGCGGATCCGGGACAACAAAGGCCACCTGAACACAGGATTCGTGGGAACGCCGATCCTCTGTCAGGCGCTGACAAAGAGCGGGCACCATAAGACGGCGGTGGATCTGCTCTTAAACGAAGACTATCCGGGATGGCTCTACAGCGTCAATCTGGGAGCAACTACTATATGGGAGAGATGGAATTCCGTACTTCCGGACGGGACCATCAACCCGGAGGGGATGAACAGCCTGAATCATTATACATACGGAAGCATCGAGGCATGGATGTTTGCAGACGTATGCGGGATCCGGGCTGGTATGTTCGGATTCCGGGAGGCGGTTATTGCTCCTCACCCGGACCGGCGGCTTGGATATCTGAGAGGAAGGATCGACACATCGGCCGGCACTTACGAGAGCAGCTGGGAATACCGGGATGGAAAGATATATTACGAGATCAAAGTGCCTTTCGGGGCGTCTGCTCAGATCATTCTTCCAGGAGAAGAGCCGGTCAATGTGACGGCAGGCACTTATACTTATGAGAGAAATGCAGAGTGAGGAGGCTGAATGATGAGAACGGATGAAGTGAATATAAGGGATCCATATCTTCTGATCGTGGACGGCGCCTATTATCTGTATGGTACCCGGAGTGAGACCTGCTGGGGGAAAGCGGACGGATTTGACTGCTACCGCAGCAGTGACGGAAAAGAATGGGAAGGTCCCATCGAGATCTTCCGACGCCCGGAGGGATTCTTTGCGGACCAGAATTACTGGGCACCGGAATGTTATCAGATTCATGATGCGTTCTATCTGGTCACCACATTCGGGTCTTCAGAAGGAAAGAAAGGCATCTATGTGCTGAAGTCAGATAAACCGGAAGGACCTTTTGCTCCGTACAGCGGGAGACTGACCCCGGAAGAATGGTCGTCCATTGACGGAACGTTATACTGGGAGAATGGGACGCCTTACCTGATCTTCTCCCATTCCTTCGAAGACTCAAAGGACGGGGACATGTGTATCCTGAAACTGTCGGAGGATCTGAAGGAAGCGGCAGGAGAGCCGGAACTGCTTTTCTCGGCAGGAGAGGCGCCATGGGCTCATCCGGTACCGTTTGCGAAAGCAGAGTTCGGAATCGACGGAGACGTTTACTTTACGGACGGGCCCTGTGTGTTCCGGGAAGGGGACGGACTGTACCTGCTCTGGTCGAGCTGGGGAACCGCCGGATACGCGGTTGGCGCGGCAAGGTCGGAGAGCGGTTCCGTGAAAGGACCATGGATCCAGCAGGAGGAGCCGGTCTTTCCGGAAAACGGCGGGCACGGCATGGTGTTCCGGGACATGGACGGGAAGCTGAAATTCCTGCTCCATTACCCCAACGACAAATATAAAGAGCGCCCTGTGATCACGGAACTTCAGATCACGGACGGTGTCGTCTCACTGATCCGGGAAAACTGATCCGGGAGAGCCGGAGCGGCAGCCGGGACGGCAGTGAAAAAAGAAACAGCGGGAGATAATCCGAGACAGATAGAAAGGAAGAGAAAAATGAAGAGACAGAAATGGAATGAAGGATGGAAATTCTGGGCAGATAAGGACTCTTTTGCCCTGGTCTGGAATGTTCCGGAGAACGCGCGGGAGATCAACCTTCCCCACGACGCCATGATCGAGGAAAAAGCGGATCCGGAAAGCCCTAATAAGGGAAATACAGGATTCCGTAACGGCGGGGTCTATACCTATGTGAAAAATCTGTATGTGCCGGAAGAGGCAAAAGGAAAGACCATGATGCTGGAGTTTGAGGGTGTATACATGAATGCCCAGGTCTATGTCAACGAGCAGCTTGCGGCAAAGAATATGTTCGGCTACACCACATTTTTTGTGAAGCTGGATGATTTCCTGCGTTACGGGGCAGACAATGAGATCCGCGTCCAGGTCAGGAACAACAATATGACGAACAGCCGCTGGTACTCCGGAACCGGTATCTACCGGGATGTTTATCTGCTGGAATCCGGGATGTCCTATCTTGTGCCGGAGGGGGTGCAGATCCGATGCGAGTCCGCGGATGAGGATTATGCTGTTCTCAAGATAAACACGGAGATCAAAAACCGGGAGCACGGATCAACAGCAATGAGACTGAAAAATATCATCAGGGACGAAAGCGGACAGATCGTGGCGGAAGAGGAAAGTGCTGCAGTCCTCTTTGATCAGGAAGAGAGAACACTGACCCAGCGGATCGTAGTTGGAGATCCGAAACTCTGGTCTGCGGAGAACCCGGTCCTTTATACCTGTGAGACGGTCCTGTATGTGGACGGGGAAGAGGCAGACTCCCAGACAGAGAAGTTCGGAATCCGCACGCTCGCTCTCGACGCCAGACGGGGACTCCGGGTGAACGGAGAGTCCGTGAAACTTCGCGGCGCCTGCATTCATCACGACAGCGGGCTGCTGGGGGCGGCTACCTTTGAGGAAGCCCAGTACCGTCAGGTGAGAAAACTCAAAGAGGCGGGGTTCAATGCAATCCGTATGTCCCATCATCCCATGGCTCCGGCCATGCTGCGTGCCTGCGATGAGATCGGAATGTATGTGATGGACGAGACATTTGATATGTGGAACCGGTGTAAATCCGACCTGGATTACGGTCTGTATTTCCAGGAGTGGTGGGAGAAGGACGTCACGGCCATGGTGAGAAAGGATTATAACCATCCTTCTGTCGTACTCTATTCTGTTGGAAATGAGATTCCCGAGATCGGCACGGACCACGGCGCGAAGACATGCCATGATATCTGTGAAAAGATCCGGAGCCTGGATGACACCCGCTTTACCCTTGCTTCCATCAACGGCGTATTCGCGGCGGGGGACAAAGTGGACCAGATCGTCGCAGACGTCTCCGCAGACCTTGTGGAGAAGGGCGAACTGGACGGAAATGTCAATGACTTCATGACACTGATGGATGATCATATGGATGAGATCGTTGTCCATGACGCCATCTCCGAGCGTCTGGAGAAGGCCTGCGCTTCTGTTGACATTGCCGGATACAATTATATGACGGCGAGATATGAGATGGACGGAGAGAAGTATCCGAACCGTGTGATCGTCGGAAGCGAGACGTATCCGCCGGAGATCGCGAGAAACTGGGAACTGGTGAAGAAGCTGGCTCATGTGATCGGCGACTTTACCTGGACCGGATGGGACTATATCGGCGAAGCCGGAGTGGGCGTGCCCGCATACCAGTGGGGAGAAGGCGGATTCGGCGCAGGGTTCCCCTGCCAGCTGGCATACAGCGGAGATATCGACATCACCGGGTTCCGCAGACCTGCGTCTTATTTCAGAGAGGTGGTGTTCGGCCTGAGAAAGGAGCCATATATCACAGTCCAGGATCCGAATCATTATGGACAGAACCTGATCAAGACGCCGTGGGTGATCAGCGACAGCGTGTCCACCTGGAACTGGAAAGGCTGTGAAGGAAAACCGGTCGTTGTGGAGATCTACGCTCCCGGCGATGAGGTGGAACTGTTTGTAAACGGCGTCTCACAGGGCAGGAAGCCATCGGGAGTCCAGGCGGGATACCGCACGCTGTTTGAGACTGTGTACGAGCCGGGAAACGTGACCGCAGTTGCCTATGAGAGCGGACAGGAGATGGGACGGATGGAACTCCAGAGCGCAGATGCTGACGCAGAGCTGTGGGCGCAGACAGAGGATACGAAAGGAAAGGAACTGGTTTATATAGACATTGCCCTGAAAGACAAAGAGGGACGTGTCCTGACTGACAGCGATGTGAAACTCACGGCAGAAGTTACCGGGGACGCATCGGCAGCAGGATTCGGCAGCGGTAACCCGAAGCCTGTCTACAACTTCAACGAAGGTGTGACAGAGACCTTCCACGGACGGGCGCTGCTCATTCTCAGGAAAACAAAAGAGGGCGGCCATGGAACCGTGACGTTCAGAGCCGAAGACGGAAGAAGCGCGACGGTAAATTATTAAAACAGATCCGGGAAAGGTCCGGGAAGGCTGCTCTGTGCAGTGTTTCTCCGGACCTTTTTCAAAACAGAAGGAGGAAGAGCATGAAAGATTACGATGAAAGGATCAAAGAGCTTCTCGGGAAAATGACACTGGAGGAGAAGGTGGGACAGCTCCAGCAGTGCGGTCCCTCACTTGTAGGCGCCTTTGTCGTCAGCTTTGAGGAGCTGTTGAACATGATGTTTGACGGACGGATCAGCCAGGAAGAGTTCGGACGCCTTATGGGGACTGCGGAGCAGGATTTCCATGAGGAGGATCTCCGCGCCGGAAGGATCGGTTCCTACAACGGCGTTGGAGACGCGGAGACGGTCAACCGTCTGCAGAAAATAGCAGTGGAGGAGACCAGACTGGGGATTCCGCTCCTTTTCGGATATGATGTGATCCACGGGTTTAAGACCGTGACGCCGATCCCCCTTGCGGAGAGCTGCGCATGGGAACCGGATCTGTGGGAACGGACCGGACGGATGGCAGCGGATGAGGCGACGGCAGCAGGCGTACACATGACATTTGCGCCAATGGTGGACGCGGCAAAGGACGCCCGCTGGGGAAGAGTCAGCGAGGGCGCCGGAGAGGACGCGCTTTTAAACGGCCTTTATGGAGCTGCCAAGGTAAAAGGATTTCAGGGAGAGGATCTGTCCCGGAAAGATTCCATGGCTGCCTGTGTGAAGCATTTTGCCGCATACGGAGCCGGAGAGGCGGGAAGGGACTATAACCGCGTGGACATGTCGGAGCAGAGGCTGTACGAAGAGTATCTTCCGGCATATAAAGCATGTATTGACGCGGGAGCCCGTGCTGTGATGCCTGCTTTCAACGATATCAACGGAGTGCCCTGTTCGGTGAGCCGGAAACTCCTCCGGGATATCCTCCGTGAGGACTGGGGATTTGACGGAATGACAGTCAGCGATTCCAACGCCATCGCAGAGTGCGTGGACCACGGGATCGCGGAGGACAAAAGAGACGCCGCAAAACAGGCGATCCTTGCGGGCATGGACATGGATATGTCCTCCAACTCTTATATCGAAAATATGAAAGAACTGGTGGAGTCCGGAGAAGTCCCGATGGACGTGCTGGACGAGGCGGTCGCAAACATCCTGCGGGTCAAATTTGAACTGGGGCTGTTTGATGATCCTTACAGGACAGACAGCCAGAGAGAATCACAGACCATGGGTAAGCCGGAATACCGAGCCCTTGGAAGAGAAGCTGCGCAGAAATCCATGGTTCTTTTGAAAAACGACGGCGTCCTGCCCCTTGCGAAAGAGAAAAAGATCGGGATCATAGGAGAACTTGCGTCAGATCGGGGCGAGATGACCGGGGCATGGGCCATTGGCGCCAACGGAGACGACTGTATCAGCCTGACGGACGCCTGTGATGCAAGAGGAATCCCTTATACATACAGCAAAGACGGGAAAAATATCCTGAAGATGGCGATCGAGAGTGACGTACTGATCGCAGTCATCGGTGAGAGAAAGGACGAGAGCGGAGAGGCGGCAAGCCGTGCTTCTATCACGTTGAAACCGGAGGATGAGGAACTGCTGAAAGGTCTCCATACCTTCGGAAAACCGGTAGTTGTGATCCTGTTTAACGGACGTCCTCTTGCCATCCCGCAGCTTAATGAAACCGCATCTGCCATTCTGGAGGCATGGCATCCGGGAGTGGAAGCGGGAAATGCACTCCTCGATATCCTTTATGGCGAGGTCAACCCCAGCGGGAAACTGACAACCACCTTCCCGTACACCACAGGACAGTGTCCGATGTATTATGCTCACATCAATACAGGGCGTCCCGGCGGAAGATCAAAGTTCACTTCCAAATACCTGGATACGCCTCTAGAGCCTGTCTATCCCTTCGGATATGGCCTGAGCTATACCAGCTATGAGTACAGCGGACTGAAGGTGGAGAAAACGGAGAAAGCATTCCGGATTTCCGCAGAGGTGAAAAATACCGGGGACAGAGCAGGGGATGAAATCGTTCAATGCTATGTTCAGGATGTGGTCGCAAAGAGAGTGCGCCCTGTGAAGGAACTGAAAGACTTTGCGAAAGTGAGCCTGGAACCCGGCGAGGAGAAAGAAGTCGTCTTCGAGATCCCCTTTGAGAAGCTGGGGTATTATGACCGGGAGATGAACTATGTTGTGGAGCCCGGGCTGTTCCGGTTTTATGTGGGAGGTAATTCCAGGGATACACTGATGGCGGAGTCGGTATTGTAGAAACCTTTTATAGCCGGTGGATTCTGACTGGAATAAAGAAAAAACAAGAGGATTAAGTTTGAAATTAAGTGAAAAAAACTTAATTCCAAACGTGAAATTAAGCTGTCCTGTTGCTATGATAGGAAAAGAAACCAGCGGACGCTGCTGCGACAAGGCAGAAGAAGCGGGACGATCATCGTGAAAGGGAGGAAAAAAATGAAGCAGTATGAAGTATTTGAACTGGTGCTGAACGGACAGCTGCCGGAGGGCTCGGAAGCCCTTGCACAGGTAAATGCCGTTTTCACCTGTGACGGACAAGAGAAAGAAGTAAAAGGATTTTATGACGGAAACGGAGTCTACAAAGTGCGTTTCCTCCCGGAAAAATGCGGGACATATTTCTGGAAGGTGAGCGGCGCTGCCACAGCAGAGGGATCCGAGGAATGTGTTCCGGGAGAAGGACACGGTTTGGTACGCGCGGAGAAAACGCATTTCGTCTATGAGGACGGAACACGTTATATCCCGTTTGGAACAACGATCTATGCGCTGATCCATCAGGAGGACTCTCTTGTCAGGGAGACGATGGAGTCGCTGAAGAATGCCCCGTTTAATAAGGTACGCCACTGCGTTTTCCCGAAATCCTATGAGTTTAACCAGAATGAACCGCCCTGTTTTGCATTCGAAAAGGACGGGGACGGCAAATGGGATGTAAATCGTCCGAATTACAGGTTCTGGGAAAGACTGGAAAAAGCAATCCTTGAGCTTGCTGATATGGGCATCGAATCGGATCTGATCCTGTTCCATCCCTACGACAGATGGGGATTTGCGTCTATGACTGCAGAGGAGAATGAAATCTATCTCCGGTATGCGGTCAGAAGACTGTCCGCATTGCCCTCTGTCTGGTGGAGCATGGCAAATGAATATGACCTCTGCTTTGCGAAGACAAAAGAGAACTGGGCGAGATTCGAGGAGATCATCAAAGAAGAGGATCCTTACGGTCATCTGCTCAGCAATCATTACTGTATGAAACCATACGACAACAGCAGAGAGAATATTACTCATCTCAGTATGCAGAACATCCTGTTCTACAAAGCGCCACAGTGGATCAGAGAATACAAAAAACCACTGATCTATGATGAGTGCTGTTATGAAGGGGATATCTATCTTTCATGGGGAAATATTTCCGCGGAAGAAATGGTACACCGGTTCTGGTGCGCATATTGCGACGGGGCATTTGCGACCCATGGGGAAACGTATCTCTCAGAGGATGATGTGCTCTGGTGGGCAAAAGGCGGAAAACTGAAAGGGAAAAGCCCGGAAGGGATCGCGTTCCTCCGTGAAGTGATGGAAAGTCTGCCGGGTGCGCTGGAGCCCTGGGATGAGCCGGTCTGGATGCTGTATGAATCTGACGCGGACGGTCAGGAAAATAATATGGCGGAGAATCCGTTTTTTAAACTCCGCGCAAGCCTGACAGACGCGGAGAAAGACGCTTTGGATCTGAAAGACAGTACATATTGCGGGCACATTGAAGAAAAAGCTTTTATCAAATATTACGGCATACAGCAGCCGTCCAGATCCTGCATGTTTCTTCCGAAAGACCATACCTACAGGATCGAGCTGATCGATACAAGGGAGAGGAAGAAATCCGTTCTTATGAGCGGGGCTTCCGGCACGGTGTGGTTTGACATGCCGGGAAAAGAAAAAATGGCGGTTCTGGCTGTGGCTGAGGACTGACAGAGCGGAAAGAATATATCGTAAATTGCATTATGTGATATGCCGGGCAGTGCAGAGCAATGCGCTGCCCGGTTTTCTTCTTACGAGTAAAAAAGGAAAAGCATATTCTTGTTTATTTATAGATATCTGTGTTATCATGAATCCATCTCAAGGCGGACGGTGTTCAGCCGGATCCATTCCGCGGGATATTTTCTTTTATTTATCAGGCTCGTTTTCAGAGCGGATTTCAGTTACAGAGTTGTTTTAAAGACAGAGACAGGCAGGGAGGGATGCCAGTGCAGTATTAAAAGGACACAGTTGCAAAAGAAAAAGGCAGTGTATTATACTAGAAGGAGAATTTATGCAAAAAAAGAAAATACAGTGGCATCAGGGATTCAGTGCGGCGCTCCGGATTACCCTGCAGGAGGAAATGGAGTTTCTGGAGATGCAGGAGGAATATCTGCTGAGCCGGAAACCGCTGCAGATCGATATCCTGATTTTAAAGAAGAAAAAGGAACTGACCATACGAAAGGCGATAGGCAGGATCTTCCGAAGATATAACATTATCGAGTACAAATCTCCGGAGGATTATCTGACGATCAATGATTTTTATAAGGTCTATGTGTATGCCTGTGTTTATCAGTCAAATACGGATCGGATAAATGAGGTTGATCCAAGAGAACTGACCATCACATTTGTATGCAGTCATTTCCCCAGAGAGATGGTCAGACATCTGGAAGAGGTCCGCGGGATACATACAAAGCTGGCTGAAAAAGGGATTTATTATCTGGGGGGGGGGAGACCCTATCCCCATACAGCTTCTGATCACTCCGGAACTGTCTCGGGAGGAAAGCTACTGGATGCAGAACCTGAGGACAGATCTCAAGGCAGGAGGAGAGATAAGAGAACTGATGATGAGATATGAACAGAACAGGAAGCGGAAGGACTATGAGGCTGTTATGGACCTGATCACAAGGGCAAACTGGGAACAGATGGAGGAGGAAAAGAAGATGTGCGATGCGTTAAATGAACTTTTTGCAGAAGAATTGAAAGAGGCTGACGAAAGAGGAAGAGCGGCGGGAATGGAGAGTGGATTAAAAGCCGGAAAGGAGAGCGGACGTACAGAAGGAATCCAGCTTGCAAAGCAGGTTTTCCGTCTTTCCAGAAGCGGTGTCTCCGAGAGTGAAATCGCCAGACAGTGTGGTATCACGGTTGAGCAGGTGAAGGAAATCCTGGAATAGGAAGGATGAACAGAGAGGCATAAGACTATGACGATTGCTGGAGAATGTCAGAGAAAAAATGTCGGATATCGGAATCAGATGAAAAACATTTGACGGATAAACAAGTGAAAATGAAAATATGTCGTTTCCGCCTTAAAATAGATCGTATGAAAAAATGTCGTCTTAAAATAAGTCGGATTTCAGAAAATAAATAACATGGAACTCTTGCCTTTTCTAAAGTACACTAATAACAGTTCAAAGAACGTAAAGAACGAGTAAAGGAGAGAGAAAAATGGCAAATGAAAAGACAGTGAGCACAAAGAGCTCAGAGGAACATGTAAGCACAGCTTTTAAATGGTTCCACGCGACATCTGTCAACGGAGGAGCGATGATCATCGCAGCGGTGATCTCAAGTTTCTTCTCTGTCTACATGACAGATACGATCGGATTGCCGGCTGCGTCCGCTTCTCTGATCATGTTTATCGCAACATTCTGGGATGCATGTAATGACCCGATGATGGGAGTTATCGCAGACCGTACAAAATCCAGATGGGGACGTTACAGACCTTATTTCATTGCAGCACCGATCCTTCTGACCCTGTTTTCAGTACTGATCTGGGTAAATCCGGACTTCTCGATGACAGGTAAGTTCGTTTGGGTACTGGTTACATATATCGGATACGGAATGACAGTTACGATGTATACAATGCCTCAGGTAGCAGTTCTTCCGGCATGTGTAAAGAGCAATGAGAGAAGAAATATGATCATTACGATGGGCGCAGGAGTCTGCTCCGTAGCGTTCCTGATTGGAAACACTTTCACACCGAACCTGACAGGTTTCTTTGAGGGGCTTGGATTCAGCAACGGATATATTCCGCTGATGCTTTGCTGTGGTGTGCTCGCATTCATTTCTTTCTGGGGACTGTTTGCAACATCAAAGGAAAAATATCTTCAGCCGGTACAGAAAGGCGAGTCTTTCAAGAATCTGAAAAAAGTACTGAAACACAAAGAGCTGTTCCCGAATATTATTGCATGGATCATGGCTTCCATGGGATACGGGCTGATGTTCTCAACATCTGTATACTATATGACATATTATTGGGAGAGACCGGACCTGATTCCTGTTTATATGGCAGTTATATCAATTGGAGCTACGGTTTCCATGGTCGTCCTGATGCCGATCGTGCTGAAGGTATTTAAAACCGGACAGAAATCTCTGATTGTGTCACAGACTGCATCAATCGTATGTTATCTGATCCTGTTCTTCTTCGGCAGATCAAACTTTGTATTCCTGTGTGTTGTGACATTCCTGTCAACCTGCTTCTCAGCAATGCAGAACGCACTGGTCAACGTACTTGTAAACGATGCAATCGATTATGTACAGCTTAAGGAGGGCATATCCGCAAATGGAGTGATCGCTTCCATCAAGGGATTTGCTCAGAAATGTGGTAATACATTCACAAGTTCAGGTATCCTTGCAGTGCTTGCAGTATCCGGATACGTTGCAAATGCTATCGGCGAGCAGCCGGATTCCGCAATGTTCGCACTGAACTTCCTGAAGTTCGGCGCTCCCTGCGTGACAGGCGTTATCCTGATCATTGCAGTACTCTTCAACCCGGTAGAGAAACACTACAAAGAAATTGAAGAGATGAAGGCAAATATGGAGGCAAATGAGTAGGTTTATTCCTCCTGATGATAATTAAACAGTGATTCTAAAGGAAGGCTTCCGGCAGGTATAAGACCGGGAGCCTTTCGTATATATGAGGAGATAGAAAATGAAGAAAACAGCAGTCAATCCATATCTTCCTTTCTGGGAGACAGTTCCGGACGGAGAACCCCATGTGTTTGGAGACAGAGTGTATATTTTCGGAAGTCATGACAGAAGGAATGGAACTTCCTTCTGTGAGGAGGACTATGTGTGCTGGAGCGCTCCGGCGGATGACCCGGGCGACTGGAGATATGAGGGGGTGATCTACAGGAAGGATCAGGATCCGCTGAACGGTGCGGCCTATGATAAAGATCTTCCGGAGTTTGAGGGAGAGTTGGGAACAGAGGGGCATCTTCACTGTCTCTATGCCCCGGATGTGGCGCAGGGACCAGACGGAAGATTCTATCTTTACTACGCGCTGGATTTTGTCAATGTGATCTCTGTGGCGGTGTGTGATACGCCGGCGGGAAAATATGAATTTCTTGATTTTGTCACGAGAGAGGACGGCTCCATCCCGAGGACCGGAAGATGGTTTGACCCGGCTATTCTTTGTGAAGAGAACGGAAACTATCTGTATTACGGATTCTGCCCGCCGGTCCGTTTCCCGGGGATGGAGGATCTGGACATTCCGGGGGCGATGATGGTGAAGCTTGCCGACGATATGCATACCATTATCACGGAGCCGGTTTGTGTGGCGAACGGCTGTGATACGGCAAAAGGGACAGGATATGAAGCGCATCCGTTCTTCGAGGCGTCCAGCATACGGCATTTTGGGGAACACTATTATTTTGTGTATTCCAGTCTTCAGGGAAATGAACTATGCTACGGTATGGCAGAGTCTCCGGAAGGACCGTTTGAGTACAAAGGAGTGATCGTTTCCAACGGGGATCTCGGATATAAAGGAAATACGCTCCCTGTCAATTACACAGGGAATAATCACGGCGGTCTGGTACAGATTGAAGACAAATATTATATTTTCTGGCACCGCCATACTCATGGGACAGCGTTCTCGAGACAGGGATGCGCGGATCAGGTTGAGATCCTTTCTGATGGAACGATCCCCCAGATTGAGATCACGAGCTGCGGCCTGAATGCCGGACCTCTTCCGGCGGAAGGAAAATGGAAGACTTATATCGCATGTCATCTGACAGAAGGAGACCGCTCAAAGGTCGGTCAGGTTGTTATGGGAGGACCCGGGGAAGCTCTTCCTGAACTTCCGGAGGAAATGCCCTACATTACAGAGGAAGAGAAGAAAGGGGAAGAGAAAGAACTTTATCCGTTCATCCACAATATGAGAGACGGCGCTGTGGCAGGATTCAAGTATTTTGCACTGAAAGGGACGGAAAAAGAAATTGCCGTGACCGTACGGGGCAGAGGCGCCCTTCAACTTGTCATTGACACGCCGGACGGAAGTATCGCCGGAAGTGTGGAGTGCGACAGCCCCGAATGGACAGAAAAACGCATGGACATTTCCGTAAAAGAAGGAGTCCATGCGCTGTATTTCCGTGTGAAAGAAGGGCGTCTCGATTTTGCAGAGTTTGCGTTCTAGTTCGATCCGGGAGCAGGCTTAAGCTCTTCGTTCGTCGCAAAAGGAATAAAAGTCTCCTCTGTATTGCTGTGCTCTTTGCGGTATTCCAGGGGAGACATATTGTATGTCTTCCGAAATACCCGGGAGAAATGGTCGGCGGAGTTGTAGCCAACCCGCTCTGCAATCTCGCTGATCTTCAGGTTCGTGTTGGTCAGATAGTCCACTGCCTCCGCCATGCGCAGCCTTTTTACCAGGCCGGTGAAATTATGTCCGGTATTCTGCTTGATCAGTGTGCACAGGTGCGGCTCGCTGTAGTGGAACAGTTCCGCCAGAGAAGAGAGGGTCAGATTCTGATAATTGTGCTGGATATACTGGAGCACAAGGGAAAAGTCAGACCCCATCTGGTAATCGTAGAACTGAAGCGTCTTACTGTAGTTCCGCAGGAGATTGGAGAAGAGGAGGTTGATCCAGGAGATACAGCAGGAGTTGCTGTAAGGATCATTCTTATAACTCTCCCCCATGGCATTGTGGACGATCTCGTTGATCCACTGCGTATTCTCCGCAAAGAACAGCAGGAAATTCGCGTGGGCGTCGTCCTGCAGTGTTGTGCGGAAGAAGTAAGACAGGAGATCCTTTCTCGACAGAAGAGAGAAAAACGTCATGTCAAAAGTACTTTTCCTCAGCATGATGCAGAAGACTGTGGAATCGTCATCTATGACCAGGTCGTGCTCTGAGGAGGGGGCGATGATACAGATCTCGCCTTTCCCGAGCTGACGGGTCGTCTTCTCAAACACAAGAGTGCAGGTCCCGTCCGCCACATAGTTGATCTCAAAGTAGTTGTGGGTATGGGGAGCGGGACGCGTGTAGCGGGGATGACGGATCACAAAGACGTCCCTTGAATGCGGGATGATGGCGTTTTCGCCGACGCTGAAGGATGCCTTAAGCGCCGGATCCACCGTCAGCACAAGATCATCTATCACTTCGTTAAACTCATCATTGTCTAATGTTCCGAACATTTCTGAGGCTGGGAGCCTGTGGGGAGGCGTGTCCAGAAGGAGCCCTTTCCGGTAGAGATAATCGGTCATCTCGGGGAACTGCATCCGGTTCCCGGTCCGCAGATAGTATTCCTTCATATGTCTCTGAAATTCACCGTATGTTATGTAATATGCCATATTCCACCTCGGATTTCTATCGTATTTTCATCAGGTCCATACTGCTGCCGTGTGTATGGAAATTGTAACAAGTATAGCAAAACAGAGGATGTAATTCAAGATTGCGTCCGAGGGGTTCATGGAAATGACGGATATAAAAATAAGTCGGATTGTGAAAAAAAACGTACATGGAGTATTTGACATCACTTCGATAAAATAAACAGTAAGAGAAAGCCCGTACCCTGCCGGCATGGCAGCGGACGGGGATGAAGACCAGGAGGAAAAAATATGATCAAGTATAAAGAAAATCCGTTTTATTTAACTGATGAACAGGTGAAATGGGTGGAGGACTCTTACGCTTCCATGACAAAGGAGGAGAAGATCGGACAGCTGTTCTGTCCCATTGTTTTCACGAAGGATGAGCAGGAACTGAAAGATCTGGTGAATAACAGTCATATCGGCGGCATGCTCTACAGAGAGGGACCTGGCGAGGAACTGCGCCAGGCGCATAAGGTTCTTCAGGACAACTCAAAGATCCCGCTTCTGACTGCGTCCAATCTGGAATACGGCGGAAACGGCTCCGCTGTAGAGGGAACGTATTTCGGACGGGAGATGCTGGTAGCGGCCACAGGCGATACGGAGAAGGCATATCAGCTCGGAAAAGTCAGCTGCAGCGAGGGGGCAGCGGTCGGCGTAAACTGGTCCTTTGCCCCGGTTGTGGATCTGGATCAGAACTATCACAACCCGATCACAAATGTCCGCACATTCGGAAATGACCTTCAGACTGTGATCGATATGGGAAAGGCATACATCCGGGCGGCAAAAGAGGAAGACGTGGCAACCTCGGTGAAACATTTTCCGGGAGACGGAGTGGATGAGAGGGATCAGCACCTGCTGACCAGCGTGAATTCTTTATCCTGCGAGGAGTGGGACGCTACATATGGAAAAATCTACGAGGAGATGATAGCGGCAGGCACGCTGACAGTCATGGCGGCGCATATTGCCATGCCTGCGTATGAGGAGAAGTATGACGGAAAGAAATGCGAACGGATCATTCCGGCCACCCTTTCCAAAAACCTTCTGACCCGTCTGCTCCGTGAGAAATTGGGATTCAATGGTCTGATCACTACAGACGCAACTCCTATGGTAGGCTTCTGCAGCGCCATGGACAGGGCAACGGCAGTACCTCTGAGCATTGAGAACGGATGCGACATGTTCCTCTTCAACCGGAATATGGAGGAGGATTTCCGGTTCATGACAGAAGGGTACGAGAAAGGAATCCTTTCCGAGGAACGTCTTGAGGAGGCGGTAAAACGAATCCTTGCCACCAAGGCGGCGCTCCATCTCCCGGAGAAACAGAAAGAGGGAACTCTGGTGCCGGATGCCTCCGCCCTTGAGATCCTGAACTGCGAGAAGTATGATATCTGGGCAAAGGAGTGCGCAGACCAGGGGGTGACTCTGGTGAAGGATACACAGAGCCTTCTACCCATCAGCCCGGAGAAACACAGAAGAATCCTCCTGGAACTCATGGGCGATTTCCCGTCCAACGAGCGGGTGCTCGCATCCTTTAAAGAACGTCTGGAAAAAGAAGGATTTGAAGTGACGGTATATCATAATGAAGGCTTTGAGGTCATGGAAGATTCTGTGACAAACTTCAAGAGCAAATACGATCTGGTATTCTATGTGGCGAACATTGAGACCGCGTCCAACAAGACCGTATCCCGGTTGAACTGGCACACCATGTTCGGACTCGGGAACAACATGCCCTGGATGGTACATGAAGTTCCGGCCCTGTTTGTCAGCGTAGGAAATCCCTATCATCTTCTGGACGCACCGATGGTCAAAACGTTTGTGAACGGATACTGTAATTCGGAATATGTGATCGGAGCAGTGATCGACAAACTGCTTGGAAGAAGCGAGTTTAAGGGAAAATCTCCCATCGATCCTTTCTGCGGAAAGATTGACCTGGCGTTGTAGAACGCGTAAGACTCTGCCAGATGCCGGGGAAATCCACATGTCGGAAGTGGAGCCGGCGCAGCAGGGGAAATTTCAGAATGCACGGAAATGAGAAAGGAAGAAGCAGATGAAGATAACACAGTTAAAGATCAATGGCGTCACAGGTCCGGTGGGATATACCCTGGACAAAGTGATCTGCTCCTGGAAAGTGGAGGAGACAGAGAGCCGGGAGCAGACCGACGCAAAGATCCAGGTCAGCTCCTCGGAAGATTTTTCTGAAATCCTCTGGGAAAAGAAAGGAGAGGATCTGGACCGGACGGGTACGGTCATTGATATAGAATTAAAGCCGAGGACCAGCTATTGGTACCGTGTTCATGTCACAGGCGACAAGGGAGATTCCGCTGTCGGGACCGGATATTTTGAGACCGGGAAGATGGATGAGGAGTGGAAAGCCCAGTGGATCTCTCCGGCAAAGGAGGACCGGTTCCATCCTGTCCTGAGAAAATCCTTCCGGGCGGAGCGTCCGGTGAAGCGGGCAAGGCTTTATGCCACCGGAGTGGGCGTGTTTGAGGCGTATTTAAACGGAAAGAAACTGGGAGAAGAGTATCTGGCGCCTTATATCAACAATTATGAGACGAATATCCAGACGTTTACATTTCCTGCAGATGTGAAAGAAGGAGAAAACACTCTGGAATTCCTCCTGGGTAAGGGCTGGTATATGGGAACCTTCGGACTGGAAGGGCAGTCGGAGAATTACGGAGACCGCATGGCGGCTATCGGAGAGCTTTATCTGGAATATAAGGACGGCACAGAGGAGTGTATCTGCACCGATGGAACATGGCAGTATCGGGGCTCGGATATTGAAGAGTCGGGAATCTATTTCGGAGAGATCTTAAACCGTCTCCTCTGGGACGGGAAAGAGAATCCCTGGAAAGATGTGGAAGTGCTGGCAGATCCGGAGAAAGATCCGGGAACAAAGAACCTGGTGAAATCCCATCTCATGGATCGTCTGAGCCTTCCGGTGATCGTGAAGGAAGAAGTGGATGTAAAAGAGATCATCCATACGCCTGCCGGAGAGACTGTGCTTGATATGGGACAGAACTTTGCCGGATTTATGGAGTTCCGGTCACAGCTCCCGAGAGGCACGAAAGTGACGCTGAACTTTGGCGAAATTCTCCAGAACGGTAATTTCTACAACGGGAACTACCGTGAGGCAGAATCTCAGCTTGTCTATGTGTCTGACGGTACCCCGGAAACCGTGCATCCCCACTTTACCTTCTACGGTTTCCGCTATGTGAAGGTGACCGGATGGGAGGGAGAACTGAGGAAGGAAGACTTTACGGGAAAGGTCCTTTATTCAGACCTTCAGCGCACCGGATATATCCATACATCTGATGAGAAGATCAACCGTCTCTATGAGAATACGGTATGGGGGATGAAATCAAACTTTCTTGATATGCCCACGGACTGCCCGCAGAGAAACGAGCGGCTGGGCTGGACCGGGGATGCGCAGGTGTTCTCTCCTACGGCAAGCTATCACATGGATACACGGGCGTTCTTCCACAAGTTTGTCAAGGACTTAAGAGATGAGCAGAAGTTCCTGGACGGCGCCATCCCCAACTATGTGCCCAACATCGGACACAAGGACGATGCGGGAAGCGTCTGGGGAGACATCGGTACTTTCCTGCCGTATACGCTCTACAGATATTACGGAAGTCTGGAAGAACTGGAATACTGCTATCCCATGATGAAAGACTGGGTGGACTATATTGACCGGAAAGACGGAGAGCGGGGAGAGAGACATTATCTGTTCGATTTCGGATTCCACTTTGGAGACTGGCTTGCTCTGGACGGGCCGACTCAGGAGAGCTTTAAGGGGAGCACGGACGATACATATATCGCGTCCATGTATTACTGTCAGTCCGTGAAGATCGTAAAAGAGGCGGCACAGAAACTGGGAAAAACAGAGGATGCCGTCCGCTATGCAGACCTTGAGGAAAGGATCCGGGACGCGATCCTCCGGGAGTACTTTACGCCGAATGGAAGGTTGGCCATGAGTACTCAGGCTTCCTATGTCATTGCACTGAAGTTCGGAATCTATATTGACCGGGAGCGCACTGTCAGCGAGTTCCGGGAACGGCTGAAAAAGGACGGGAACCAGATCAAATGTGGCTTTGTTGGGGCTCCGCTTCTGTGCACCGTCCTGGCGGAGGCCGGCCTCTATGAACTGGCTTACGACCTTCTGCTCCGGGAGGGATTCCCAAGCTGGCTGTACAGTGTCAATCTGGGGGCCACAACTATCTGGGAGAGATGGAACTCCGTCCTTCCGGACGGAACCATCAGTCCGACAGGCATGAATTCGCTGAATCACTATTCCTACGGCTCTGTCATGGAGTTCGTGTACGACTATGCAGCGGGCATCCGTCCGGCGGAACCGGGATTTAAAAAGGCTGTGATCGCGCCCCATCCGGATATCCGTCTTCCGAAGATCGAGTGCAGCTACGATTCCGTCAGCGGAAAATATGTCTGCAATTTTGAGATCTGTAAGGATGGAAAACTGAAGGTGCATGTGGAGATCCCATTCGGATGTACGGCGGAAGTGGAACTGCCGGACTATGAGAAAGGCGTTCAGACGCTGAAAGCAGGATCCTATGACTTTGAATATATGCCGACCAGGGATTATATCCATCCCTACAGCTGGAACACCACGCTCTGCCGGATCGGGCAGGATGGGAGGGCACTCGGGATCCTTGCGAAATATGCGCCGCCCCTTGCAGGAATGGCGAAGGCAGGGGATCCGGAATTCGGATTTGAGACGCTGGAAGTGGTGTCACACCTGGGATTCCTTCCCTTTGACCCGGAACAGCTTAAGAAAGCAGTGGAGGAACTGGAGAAACTGGCAGTGATCTGATTCGCCCGGAGCGGATCAGAAAGAAAATGAAAGGAACGATCAGATATGGAAGAGCCATCACTGGAGATGATCTTTGGAAATTATACGGCATGGGAGGCAAAAGAGGGCACCTGGTTCATTAATTTTATGAACGGCAGTGAAAACATGTATCTGCTGGAAGGAAAAGAGAAGGCACTCCTCCTGGATACAGGCTACGGTGCAGGCAATCTGCGGGCTTTTGTGGAGAAGCTGACAGATAAACCGATTATCGTGGCAAACACTCATTATCACCCGGACCATGCGGCGGGAAACGGAGAGTTTGAGGAGGCTTATATGAGCGAAGGTGCGCTGATTGACGCTCCCTCCGTGGAAGCGCCGGGGGCAGTGCCCTTTGATCTCAAAAAGCTGCCTCATCCGGATTATAAGAAAATCTGGCTGAAAGACGGAGACCGGATCGATCTGGGAGACCGGGAGATCGAAGTGATCGAAGCAAAACCCGCCCACTGCAACAGCAGCCTGTTTTTCCTCGACAGGAAGGAGAGGATGTTCTTCTGCGGAGACGATCTGGAGTCGGCCCAGGTCATGATGTTTGATAATTCCAACAATCCGGAGGCACCCTACGATGTTCGGGAACGCCTGGATAATTTAAGGAGCAATTCCCAGAGGATGAAGGAACTGGGGACAGAGTACGACTGGCTTCTGCCCAACCACAATGGATTCCCTATCGCGAAAAGCTATATCGACGATTATATCGGACTGGTGGACGCGGTGTTTGGCGGAACTGCCGTGATCGAAGACAAGCTGAACCATCCGTTTGTGGAGATGGATCCGAAGGCGCCGGAACTGTGCCGTGTGAGATATAAAAAGGCAAGCATCTTTATCAAAAAAGCAGAAGTCATGAAAGTTTATGGAAAAGGAGAATGAACATGAAAGCATTTATTTTTGACCTCGACGGTGTGATCGTATTTACGGACAAATTCCACTATCAGGCGTGGAAGAAGATGGCGGACGGGATGGGAATCTATTTTGATGAGAAGATCAACAACCGTCTCCGGGGAGTAAGCCGTGCGGAGAGCCTTGAGATCATCCTGGAGCGCTATGAAGGAGAGCCTCTTTCTGCTGAGAGAAAAGCGGAACTGATGGAGGAGAAGAACAATACTTACAGGAAACTCCTCTCCACCATGACACCTGCGGATGTGACGGATGAAGTCAGAAATACACTGAAAGAACTCCATGAGAGAGGATGTAAGCTCGCCATAGGCTCATCCAGCAAGAATGCGAAGTTCATTCTGGAAAAGGTGGAGCTGCTGGACGCTTTTGATGCCATCTCTGACGGAAACAACATCACTCATTCCAAGCCGGATCCGGAGGTGTTCTCCAAGGCAGGAGAGTTCCTGGGCGAGAAGCCGGACAACTGCATTGTAGTGGAGGACGCCTATGCCGGGATCGATGCAGCAAAGGCAGCGGGAATGACCGCAGTCGGCATCGGGGACGCATTCGGGTATGACAAGGCGGATGTGAAGATCCAGACTTTCTCAGAGCTTTTGAAACTGGCAGAATAGAAGGTGGGAAAAAACATGGCATATTATAAGACTGAGAAGATGGACGGCTATTACCGGATCGGAAGCCCGGAAGGAGTGTTCTGCTATCTGGTGGAGGGGACAGAAAAAGCTGCCCTGATCGACACTGGATACGGGTACGGAGATCTGAAGGGAGCGGTCCGTGAGATCACGGACAAGCCTCTTCTGATCTTTGACACTCACGGCCATCTGGATCATACCTGCGGAAACGGACTGTTTGAGGAACCCTGCTATATCGGGGAGAAGGACATGGACCTGTGCAGGCGCCACACTTCCAGGGAGATGAGAAAGGACAGCATAGAGCGGGCAAAGCACAGCATTGATTATGAGACCGGGAAGGAGTTTAACGGACTCCCGGAAGGATTTGACGAGGAAGAATTCCTTTCAAGAGGATGCGGAAACCTTGTCCCGGTGAAGGAGGGGGATACCTTCGATCTTGGCGGAGCAACATTGAAGGTTTATGAAACGCCGGGACACACCCAGGGCGGGATTTCCCTTCTGTATGAGGAGAAAAACCTTCTCTTTATCGGAGATGCCACCGGATTTTTCGTATGGCTGTTTTCCGACGAGACTACGGATCTGGATACATATATGGCGGCGGTGCAGAAGATGTATGATCTGAACTGCGACGGATATCTTGGAGGCCATAATCCGCAGATGATCCGAAGAGAGGAACTGCCCCGATATATCCGGGCTGCCCGGGAGGCGGACTATGACAGAGGACAGCCGTTCCAGTCGTTCTTCGGGATGGAGTTTGAACCACGGGTATGCGCTCTGGACGGGATGACCCTGGATGACATGTTCAAGCCCGGTTTCGCTTCCGTTGTGATCGGGAAAGATAAGAGAAAGCAGAGGGATCAATGATGTTTACAGAAGTATTTCGTTTGTATGAAGACAGGGAAGACGTGACGCTGACCACATATGTGATCAATGAAAAAGGAGAGATGCACGGACAGGGAAAGCGCCCGGCAGTGCTGATCTGCCCCGGAGGCGGATATTTCAACTGCTCTGACCGGGAGGCAGAGCCGGTGGCAATGCAGTTTGCCGCCATGGGTTATCATGCGTTTGTCCTCCGGTATTCCACCTATACCCAGGGAAGGGATGAGTTCCTGGATGTGTTCGGAAAATCCATTAAGCCAAATCCGGTGACAAAGCATCCTGCTCCGGTGAGGGAGATTGGAATGGCTATGCTTCTGATCCGTGAACACAGTGATGAGTGGGCAGTGGATATGGACCGGGTGGCAGTCTGCGGATTCTCCGCCGGAGCACACAATACGGCAATGTACGGCGTATACTGGGACAAGCCGCTTGTGACAGAGTATCTGGGCGCGGACAAAGAGATGATCCGGCCGGCAGCCCTGATCCTGGGGTATACGCTCAGCGATTATATCTTTATGCGTGATTCTGTATTTGGCAACCCCATGGATGCAGATTTCTTTAAGGGATCCAATACGGCGTTCCTGGGAGAGGCAGAACCGGATGAGGAGACACTCAGAAGTGTGAGCCCGGCAAGGCTTGTGACGGACCAGACGCCGCCGACTTATCTGTGGGCGACTTCCGAGGACTCTCTGGTGCCGGTACAGCACAGCATCCGCATGGCACACGCGCTGGCGGACCACAAGGTTCCTTTCGAGATGCATATCTTCGAGCAGGGGCCTCACGGTCTGAGTGTATCCACCCAGGCGTCGGCAGTGTCACAGTCTCAGATCTATCCGGACGCGGCAAAATGGATCCCGCTTGTATCAGCATGGCTTGAGAAACGGTTTGCCCTTGATCTGCCTGAGAAGACACCTTTTGAGGAGATGCTGGAAAAGGGAGAGCTGTAGAACCCGGAAATCTGCTGTCACTCCCCGCAGTGCTGCCGCACTTCAAACCAGATTATTGTTACGCCTACTCTCCGCGGTGCTGCCGTACGGCAAACCAGACCAGGAAGAAGACCGTGAGAAAAGCGGCTCCCAGACAGGGAAAATAGATCCCTGCGGGGAGAAGAGCGATGGCCGGATGGCTGCATACGCACAGGATGACAAACAGGATCAGCACGACGGTGCTGAGTATGATATAAGCCGGATTCCGGTTTTCATGGACTTCTGCATGTACGGAGCTCGCAGTGAGCAGCTCCAGTTCGTGCAGGAGTTCTTTTTCATTGTCATAGCCTTTTGAAAAGACATAAGTCTGTCGGCTCAGACGGTTCCCGGGCAGTTCCACATGGCAGATCATGGAGTAGGTCATCCGGTTTTCTTTAATCTTTTCCACTGACAGGATACGGGGCTCCAGACCTTGAAGTGATCTTTCCTGAGAGAGATATTTTTCCAGAACGCCTCCCGGCGACAGCATGTTGTTCAGGACTTTCTGTGTCTTGAAAGCCATGGAGACAAATCCGAGGATCCCTCTGCGGAAGGCGGAATATTTCCGGACGTCTGAAATATAAATATCGCCGTTTCGGTCCTGGCAGAAGACGAGGGAATCTCTCAGAGAACGTCTTCCGGTTCCCACCGCGGTCCAGATCAGGAGAACTGTTGCAGAGATGCATACTGCGAAAGACAGTATTTCCATGGGAAGATCTAGATAGGCGCCGAGAAAAATGCTCCCGGTGATCAGGCAGATAACGAGCAGGAGACTGCCCAGGACAGGCAGAAGGACTCTTGCCGCGTAGAGATTTTTCTTTTTCAGATTTTCTGATATCCATATTTTCATAATATGCCTCTTTATTTTTAATATATTGCGTGACCATTGTACCATGGACACTAGGCTCGTAAACTGACTTCCTAAGTGGTCATATTATACCACGGCATGAGAGAAAAGTGTTGACAAACAGTTCTTGCATCTGTAATATAAAAAGTATTACAAATGTAAGACAATACAGAAGAGGAGATATGATGAAACGGACTATTGCAGTGGCAATGCTGGCGCTCCTTGTCATAGCAGGGGCGCTGTTTTTGATGATCAGGAGCGGGGGAGCAGGAGAACATACAGAAGAGAAAGCAGGCAGCTCAGCAGGAACGGAAATCGAAAGGAAACCGGTGGTGATTGAGACGGTTAATATGGATCCTGACCTGAGCGGGATCTACAGTGAGGCCGGGATCGTTGTGCGACTGAGCGATGGGAAGGCGATCACCGGATTTCAGGAAGAGGAGAGGATTTATCCGGCGTCTCTGACAAAGATGATGACCTGTCTGATCGGAATCGAACTGATCGAAGACCTGTCCGAGGAGGTTACTCTGGAGAAGGAAATCTTTCCGCCGCTCTATGAAGAGGGTGCGTCCATGGCAGGATTCCTCCCCGGGGAGACGGTTACTGCGGAGGATCTTCTCTATGGGATCATCCTGCCATCCGGCGGGGAATGCTCGGTACAGATAGCAAGGCATACCGCAGGTTCAGAGGGAGCTTTTGTGGAGCTGATGAATGAAAAAGCCAGTGAATTGGGAATGGAGAACACTCATTTCGCTAATGTGACCGGACTTCATGATGAGGAGCATTACACGACAGTGGAAGATATGGCAGCTCTCCTCAGGTATGCTCTTAAGGACAGGACTTTCCGTACCATTTTCTGCACGGAGAAATATACCGCATCACCTACCGAAGAGCATCCGGAAGGTCTGACTTTTCAGAGCAGTATGTTCCGTCTCAGAGAGGACTGGAAGGTACCGGGAGGGGAAGTGAGGGGAGGAAAGACCGGATTTACCGATCAGTCGGGACTTTGCCTTGCCTCTCTTGCCCATGTCGACAACAGGGACTATATTATCGTGACAGCAAAAGCGAATGGGAATCACCAGACAGAGCCTTATCATGTCCTCGACGCACTGAACCTGTACGGGCAGCTCAGAAAGGAATGGGGCAGAAGCGATACTGGGGTTTGACTTATATACAGAAAAAGAGATATAATTACTATCCGGGGGATAGCGGAAGGCGTAATGAAACGCGGACCGGTATCCTCCGGTGTTTTATTGTCAATACTTGAATGATACAGGCTGCCGCTTTCCCGGTCACAGAAAAGTGACGTGCCTGTGACCGGGAATCCTGACTGATTGTGCCTGCAATAAGAAAGGAATGGTGAAAAAATGATAGTAGAACAAGGATTGATTTCATTTTTAAAGAAATTTGACGAACAGCCCTTTCTCGTGAAGCTGGACGGAAAGGAGTATAAGATCGGAGAGGGAGAACCTACCTTTACCGTGAAGTTCAACAAATCCATCCCGGTGAGCTCGCTTCTTACCAGTACGTCCATCGCTCTTGGAGAGGCTTATATGGATGGTGATCTGGAGATCGAGGGAGATCTTTATGAGGCGCTGGATCATTTCCTGGGACAGATGGGGAAATTTTCCACTGATCAGAATGCGCTGAAGAAGCTGATCTTTACTTCTTCCTCCAAGAAAAACCAGCAGAAAGAGGTCCGGAGCCACTATGACATTGGAAATGACTTCTACAAGCTCTGGCTTGATGAGACAATGAGCTACTCCTGCGGATATTTCAAGCATGAAGATGATACGCTGTATCAGGCGCAGGTGAACAAGGTTGATTACATTCTTCAGAAGCTGTATCTGAAAGAGGGAATGAGCCTTCTGGATATCGGATGCGGCTGGGGCTTCCTTCTGATCGAGGCTGCAAAGAAATATAAGGTCCACGGCACAGGCATCACGCTGAGTGAAGAGCAGTATAAAGAGTGCCAGAAGAGAATCAAAGAGGAGGGCCTTGAAGATTACGTGAAAGTGGAACTGATGGATTACCGAGACCTGCCGAAGATGGGAGAGCAGTTTGACCGTGTAGTCAGCGTGGGAATGGTAGAGCATGTTGGACGTGAGAATTATAAACTCTTCCTGGAGTGTGCAAACAAGGTGATGAAGAAAGGCGGGCTTTTCCTGCTCCACTTTATCAGCGCTCTGAAAGAGCATCCTGGCGATGCATGGATCAAGAAATATATTTTCCCGGGCGGGATGATCCCTAGCCTGAGAGAGATGCTGACAGAGATGTCGGAGTTCGATTTCCATACAATGGATGTGGAGAATCTGCGGTTACACTACAACCGGACGCTCAGATGCTGGAGGAAGAATTACCTGGAGCATCTGGATGAAGTGCGGAAGATGTTCGATGAAAGGTTCATCCGTATGTGGGATCTCTATCTCGCCGCATGCGCAGCTACATTCCATAACGGGATCATCGATCTGCATCAGATTCTGATGACAAAAGGGATAAATAATGATCTGCCGATGGTAAGGTGGTATTGATATTTTTTTAACGGGTGCCGTGTACTTCGTACGAAGTACACGGCACCCGTTAAAAACTTCACAATGTCGCAAACATCTTTTCCAATCCAAATCTCTCTTCATCATCCAGCATCTTTTCCATCCGAAATTTGTTATAATCTGAATGCTCTATCTCTCTGGAAAACTTCTGTGCAATGGAGATGACATCTTTATAGGATATATTCCCTGATTTCCTGATCCACTCTGCTCTGACCAGCTCCCGGATCAGGAGTGTGCATGTAAAGGCGAATTTCATCTTTCCATAGGCGTTTCCACTGTAGACTGCTCCGCAGAAATAGGTGAAGACAAAATAGACCATGAGCTGTTCGGCTGTGATATCGGAAAAAAGTTTCCGGAAATCCTTCTTCTGTTTGTCAGAAAAGGGCGAGGCGGCGGAGAGCGTCGTCCGGGCGTGGCGGAGCCGGTCTTTCCATTCAGGCCTCAGGACCTCAAGCTGGTTCAGGATCACAAAAAGATTTCCGCGGGTCTGCGCGGTGTTTACGGGATATTTTCCGCCGACATGGATCTGGTCAAGCTTTTTTTCAAACCAGGACCACACAGAGGGTGACGCATAACGTTCCAGAAGTTCGTCCGCGGCATAAAGGGCGTTACGGTCGATCCGTTCCTGGAGGTCATGGGCAAGAGCAAGGACAATGGCCGCTCTTGTCTGAAACGGATGGCTGCGGTCCTGGAGGATCTTAAAGGCCAGGCTTCTGGCGTCGGTCAGTTTGGTAAAAAGAAAAAAGTCAAAGTCCGGATAGGTCTCTTCCTTTGAGGAAACATCCGTTTCGATGAAACGGACAGGTTCGCTGCTTCCAAGAATGAGCGCTGCAGCGGCAGGGCAGGAGAGAGAAAGTGATATTTCACGCAGCCCCTCAAACTCCTCGATATGCCGGGGATAGGTGCGGCATGTCCGGCAGAATGCTTTTTCCCCGCCTCCTTCCAGATAGAGATCGCAGAGTCCGTCGTCATTCAAAAAGGCACATCTGCCGCCGTACTGTCTGAAACACCGGTCTTTCCAGTTGATTTCATTTTTCAGACGGCTGCCGATGAGCCCCTTGGTTTTTCTGTATCTCTTCAGAGAGGCGGGATCAATCTGGATCTGCCATCCCGCACAGCAGGTATCTGGACAGGATCCGCCCGTGCAGCTGAATCTTTTATAATAATGTGGGAATGTATAATGCATGTCTGATTCCTCTTTCCGTATTTCCTCATATAAAGATCATTATACTTTCGGATTCTGGAAAAAACAACGTTTTCGGGATAAAAGGAAGAAAAAGGAGCAAAAATGAAAAACAGAATGACCGCGGATCAGAACGGGGCCATTCTGTTAAATTATTTATAATCAGAAGTTCAGGAACTTCTCTGCATTGTAATAGCAGATCCCTGAGATCATCTGTTTTAAGTAATCCATATCTTTAGGATACTCACCGCTGTCGACCTTTCTTCCCACATACTCACAGAGAATGCGGCGGAAGTATTCGTGTCTCGGGAAGGAGAGGAAACTGCGGGAATCTGTCAGCATTCCGATAAATGTGGAGAGTAGACCGGTGTGAGCAAGTGTCTCCAGCTGCTGTTCCATGCCATACTTGTGATCGCAGAACCACCATGCGCTTCCGAGCTGTACTTTTCCCCGGTATCCTTTTGAGTTGCTCTGGAAGTTTCCTGCCATTGCAGCGAGCATATCCGCATCTTTTGGATTGAGATAGTAAAGGACTGTCTTCGGCAGTTCGTCGGTCCTGTCCATTGCGTCGAGAAGGGAAGCAATCTGTGGTGCGAAGCAGAAATCGTTGAGGCTGTCAAGTCCGGTATCCGGTCCCAGCTTCTCAAACAGGCGTGTGGAATTGTTCCGGATCGCTCCGATATGAAGCTGCATGACAAGATCCCGCCTGCAGTATTCTTTTCCGAGTTCTGTCAGGATGTATGCCCGGTACTGTGCCCCTTCTTCATTTGACGGCATTATGCCTTTCATGCGTTTCTTAAAGATAGCGTCTGCCTCCTCATATGTAGCAGGACGGTAGAAATCACCTTCCAGGCTGTGGTCCGTGATACGGCATCCGCAGGAGCAGAAGTAGTCCAGACGTTCCTTCAGAAGATCGAGTAGGTCAGAGAGCGCGGTGATGGACTTTCCGTATTTATCAGCAGCATTGTTGATGTAGTCTGTAAAATCCGGTTTGTCGATCGCCATCGCTTTCTCCGGACGAAATGTAGGATAGACCCCAAAGCCGATTCCGAGTTCTTTTAAACTGCGATGTGCGGCAAGATCGTCCATAGGATCATCGGTAGTACAGAGAATACACACGTTTTGTTTTTTCAGCAGGCCCCGGGCCGAGAAGTCCGGATCAGCGAGCTGGCGATTGCACTCTGCCCAGATCTTATCGGAAGTGGAGGGAGAAAGCGTATCGTAGATATGGAAATACCGCGCCAGCTCCAGATGAGTCCAGTGGTATAGCGGGTTTCCAAATGCATTCTGTACAGTTTCAGCCCATGCGTTGAATTTGTCATGGGGATCACCGGAGCCTGTGACAAGCTCTTCAGGTATTCCGTGAGCCCGCATGGCGCGCCATTTATAATGATCGCCGCCCAGCCATGCTTCCGTGATCGTGGAGAAATGCTTGTCCTCCAGGATCTCTTTTGGGTTCAGATGATTGTGAAAATCCAGAATAGGAAGATTTTCCGCGGCTTCATGATAAAGCTGACGTCCTGTTTCGGAGTTCAGAAGGAAATCTTCATGGATAAATTGTTTCATTGTGTACCTCCTTCTCAATAATGAGAGTATTCTTTATATATTATTTTTGATCAAAAGCAAATTCCGGAAAATGACGGAATTACCTCAAATAAGCGCCGCCTTTTTGAAAATGGATAGATCATCGTGCCATCTCGGGCTGAGGCCCCGTACTTTTGTGGGAACGGATCACATTTTCTATTTCCCGAAGCCCGGAGGAAGGAAGATCACCCGGGATCGTGTTTTTCACCGCGCTGGTGGCATTGCCGATCTCCAGTGCTCTCTGACAGTTATCCGGATCGGAGAGCAGCCCGAAGAGCACGCCGGATACATATGCGTCTCCACTTCCGATCCTGTCCACGACTTCGATATTCCGGTATGGTTCCTCTTCATAGAAATGATCGTTGCGGGCGTCATAGATAACAGAACCGAAGGTGTGGATCTTCGGGCTGTGTACGATTCGCTGAGTTGACGCCACGATGGAGATGGGATAGTCCCTTGTAAAGCTCTTCATGATACTCTTTGCGTCGCCTTTTTTGAGGAATGTAAGCCGGGCGGTTTCCTCGGAACAGAAGAAGATATCCACATACGGCAGGATCTGCTCGATGCATTCTCTCGCTTCGTCTCCCGTCCACAGGTTGCCGCGGAAATTTACATCAAATGAAATGAGGGCGCCGCCTTCTTTGAATCTCCGGATCATTTCCATGCCGGTCCTGCGGCACTGGGGACTCAGAGCAAGAGTAATTCCGCTTGTATGGAAGCATCTTACAGAAGTAAAGAGAGCGTCATCAAAATCGTCTGGAGAGATGGTGTTGATGCTGGAATGCCGTCTGTCATAAACAACGCCCGGTTTCCTTGGATAGGCGCCATTTTCGTAATAGTAGATGCCGAGTCGGGCGTCCACGGAAGAATCATAGACAAGATAGTCGTCGCTTACACCGCAGAATCGGATCTGGTTTTTTGCATATGTACCGATATCGTTAGCGGGAAGCTTTGATATGATCCCGGTGCGAAGTCCGAGAAGAGAGACGCCGGAGACTACGTTCAGCTCTGCGCCGCCAACCTGTTCCTGAAGGGTCCCTCCTCTGACAAGACGTTCATTTCCGGGGGGAGAGAGACGGAGAAGGACTTCGCCCAGTGAAAGAAGATCAAAGGATTTGCTCATAAGATATACCTCCTTAATAAATATTTCAAGATACAGTTGTGGGGATGCTACATGGCAGAAAGCATCCCCTTTTTTAAGGCTTGGATCTATATGTGTTTTACGTCATCTGAGTTGATTATCTCTGGACGCGTCCGGAAGCGTCGCCGCCTGCGAGCTTTAAGACCTCGTCCATGGATACCATGTTGAAATCTCCCTCAATCGAGTGTTTCAGGCAGGAAGCCGCAACAGCAAACTCGATCGTATTCTGGGAATCATATCCGTTTAAGCAGGCGCAGATCAGACCGCCGCCGAAACTGTCGCCGCCGCCTACGCGGTCTACGATGTGCATTGTATATTTTTTGCTGAAGAAGAAATCGTTTCCGTCATACAACATGGCTGACCATTTGTTGTCGTTCGCGGAGATGGACTCGCGGAGTGTGATCGCCACCTTGGAGAAGCCAAAGCGGTCTGCCAGCTGTTTTGCAACATCTTTGTATCCTTCGTGGTTTACCTCTCCCTTTGTTACATCTGTATCTGCAGCCTTGATGCCGAAAACGTCAGCGGCGTCCTCTTCATTTGCAATGCAGACATCAACATATTTACAGAGTTCGCCCATTACCTGACCGGCTTTTTCTTTTGACCACAGTTTGTTGCGGTAGTTCAGGTCGCAGGATACTGTGATCCCGGCTTCTTTTGCGGCCTTGCATGCATCCAGGCAGATTGCGGCAACCTCATCCCCCAGCGCAGGTGTTATTCCTGTGAAATGGAACCATTCCACACCGTCAAAAATCTCTTTCCAGTTGAAATCCTCTCTGGAAGCCGTTGCGATGGAGGAGCCTGCGCGGTCATAGATCACTTTGGAAGGACGCTGAGAAGCCCCTTTTTCCAGAAAATAGATTCCGACCCTGTCGCCGCCGCGTGTGATATAAGAGGTGTCTACACCGTATTTTCTCAGAGAGTTGACAGCAGCCTGTCCGATCTCGTGTTTCGGGAGCTTTGTAACAAATTTCGCGTCGAATCCGTAGTTTGCAAGTGATACTGCTACGTTTGCCTCGCCGCCTCCGTAGGTTGCGCCGAATGTATCAGCCTGTACAAAACGATAATATCCTTCCGGTGCGAGACGCAGCATGATCTCGCCAAATGTAACTACTTTTTTTGCCATTCTTATTTACCTCTGCTTTCCTTTACAATTTCTACAGCTTCTCTGACAAGGGCTCTTATCTTGTCAAACTCTCCGGCCTTTACAAGATCACCCTTTACCATCCAGCTTCCGCCGCATGCGAGGATTCTGTCATATGCGAGATAATCTCTGACATTCTTCGGGTTGATCCCGCCTGTAGGCATGAATTTCATTCCCACATAAGGAGCGGCGATGGCCTTGATATACGCAAGTCCGCCTGCCTGCTCAGCCGGGAAGAACTTTACAACCTCAAGTCCGTTCTCTATTGCCTGTTCAACATCGCTTGGGTTTGCGCATCCCGGTGTGATGAGGATTCCTTTTTCAACACAGTATTTAACGACCTTTGGATTGAGACCGGGGCTTACGATGAATTTTGCGCCTGCGGCCACCGCGCGATCTACCTGCTCTGTTGTAAGAACAGTTCCTGCGCCTACCAGCATATCCGGGAACTTCTCTGTCATGATGCGGATAGACTCCTCAGCCGCATCTGTGCGGAAGGTCACCTCCGCGCAGGGCAGTCCGCCGTCGCACAGTGCCTGTGCAAGAGGTTCTGCATCTTTTGCATCGTTAAGAACAACGACGGGAACAATACCGATCTCTTCAATCTGTTTTAATACTTCGTTCATTTTTACATCTCCTTGAAGTTTCATAATATGAAATTGAGTTTTATAATATGACCTGTTTGACTATCAGTATACTACTGAAAAAAGAAAAGTCAATATTATATTTTTTTTATTTTTTCGTATGATTTTTGGCTTTTTATCCGGGGGTTGATTCACGGATCTGTTTGTGATAATATACGTTTCATAATATGAAACTTTTGATTTGCACTATGGAGGAAACTGTTTTTATGGAAGAGAAAAATCCGATCCAGGTTGCAGACCGGCTCTTTGGAGCGCTGGAGTTTCTGGTGAAGAGCGGGGGAGCAGGCCTGATGGAAATCAGCGGTGAATTAAATCTGAATAAAAGCACAACGCACAGGGTGCTGAATTCCCTTATTTATATGGGGTATGCGAGACAGAATGAGACAAACGGAAAATACGAACCATCCCTGAAGATTGTGGATATGGCGAGCAGGATCATGGGGAATATTGATATCGTGAACGTGGTCCGCCCATATCTCAGAACACTTATGGAACAGGCGCAGGAGACGGTGCACTTTGTTGAAAGAGAAGGGACGGAGGCTATATATATCGACAAAGTAGAGTGCCCGAGAAACGGGATCCAGATGGTTTCAAGGATCGGAAGCAGAGTCCCGCTGTACTGTTCCGGGGTGGGAAAAGCGATTGCTGCTGATCTGGAGAGGAGAGAAGTGGAGGCAATCTGGAAAAGCAGCAGTATTACTCCGCTGACATCCCATACGATAACGGATTATGGGGCGTTCTGCAGGGAACTTGATGAGGTAAGAAAGCGGGGATATGCTCTGGATAATGAGGAAAATGAGAGCGGAGTGCGCTGTATTGCGGTAGATCTCAGGGATTATACGGGGCGGGTGCGATATGCGTTCAGTATATCTGCTCCGGTGAGCCGGATGGATGATGAAAGAATAGAGAAACTTGCAGAATTTATTCTGACGACAAAAGCACAGATAGAAAAAAAAGTATGTCCCTGAGAAGAGCGTGACAAAGTATATAGTACTTCAGATCAGCAAAATATTTGAAATAAAAAGAAAACACAGAGTAAAACAGAAAAAGAAACAGACTCCCGCAGGGCAGATCATGCCGGGCGGGAGTCTGTTTCTTTCTTCAGGTATTTCAGGAAATATTCCATAAATTTTTCAGATGCTTTTGAGAAGATCTGATATTTTTTCCATACAAGATAGGGGGCAGCCTTCAGTTCAGGGCTCAGGGGGCGAAAGCAGAGCGTGGAATCACCTGATACATTGATCAGTTTGTCAAAGCAGACGGCATAGCCCATCCCTTCGTCCACGAACAGAGAACCATTAAAGATCAGATTGTATGTGGCGACAACGTTTAGTTTTGAGAGATCATGGCGCATCCATACTGCCAGTTCGCTTTTCTGATTTTCCTGTTGGGAGAGTATCAGAGGCTTGTCCCACAGATCCTCGGGCGTTATCACCTCCTTGCTGGCAAGAGGTGCGTCCCTGCGCATGAGTACGCCCCAGACGTCAGATTCCGGTATCTTTACAGAGTCATACTTGGACAGATCAACAGAATCATAGAGGATTCCGAAATCTATGAGTCCCTTATCCAGCTGTTCCATGACGAAAGCGGTATTTCCGCTGGAAATATGATAATGGATATCAGGATATTCTTCGTTCATGGTCTGTGCTGTCCTTGCCACAAGACGGATCATATCTGTTTCGCCTGCACCTATATACACATCTCCGACAACCGAGTCATCAGAAAGAGTGATCTCATTTTCTGTTTTTCTTACCAGATCAAGGATTTCTTCCGCGCGTTTCCGGAGGATCATCCCTTCCTCGGTCAGTACGATCTTCCGGGAACCTTTGGTTCCCCGTATCATCAGTGTTTTCCCCAGTTCCTCCTCCAGGTGTTTGAGCTGTGTGGACAGAGTGGGCTGAGAGAGGTGAAGGGATTCCGCCGCTCTGGAAATGCTCTGCTCTCTGGCCACCGCAAGAAAGTATTGAAGAACACGAAGTTCCATGATGCCCCTCCTTTTCAGTTAGTTTGACAGTCTCATTGTAACATGAATAAGTATAGTTTTCAATTATGGTAATTGATAAAATATAAATAATTGCTATTCTTTCCAAACGGTGCTAAAGTGTGATCAGAGAGAGGGATAAATGAGAGGACAGTTCCGGAAAATCTGGTATTACCGGAAGGTATAGCTGAGTATGTGCTGCAGGCATTTGATGTCGAAGGTGCAGCGAGCTATAATGCTGAGTGGAAAAGGATGTGTAATAATGCATGAAGGTGAAAAGAAAGAGGCATTGATCTGTAATCTGAGAGACGCAGGATGTGATCCGGAAGTGATCAGAGATTTTATGAAATGCCGTGATGAGAGTGATGTGAACGGACAGCTGCGTCTCCTGGAAAAGCACAGAAAAAAGCTTCTGGAACGGGTCCATGCAGAAGAAAAAAAGATCGACTGTCTGGATTATCTTGTTTATCAGATCAGCCGTAAAAATATTGCTGTATAAAGAAGGAGGAATTTATAATGAAAATGATCGAAGGTCAGACATTTGATGAAGAAAGAGCACTTTATGGAAGCAGGGGGGTACACCTGAAAGGATGTGCGTTTGACGGACCGGCGGACGGTGAAAGTGCCCTGAAAGAAAGCAGTAACATTGTTGTGGAAAATACATTCTGTAATCTGCGTTATCCCTTCTGGCATGATCACGGACTTGTGATCTCAGATTCGGAGATGACGGAACTGTGCCGTGCAGCGCTGTGGTATTCTGATAATATCCGGATCACCGGTACAAAGATGCATGGAATCAAGGCACTTCGGGAGTGCAGCGCTGTGGTGGTGGACAACTGCGATATCCTTTCTCCGGAATTCGGCTGGTCCGTAAGAAATATCGAGATGAAAAATACGAAGGCAGAAAGCGAATATTTTATGATGAGATCAGAAAATCTTCGCTTCTCAGATGTGGAGTTCAAGGGAAAATATTCCTTCCAGTATATCAGGGATGCGGTTTTTGAAAACTGTAAATTTGATACAAAGGATGCTTTCTGGCACGGAAAGAATATTACGGTAAGGGACAGCGTTGTGAAAGGGGAGTATCTTGCATGGTATTCAGACGGTCTGACACTGATCAACTGTAAGATTATCGGGACTCAGCCATTCTGCTATTGCAGGAATCTGAAGCTGATCAACTGTGAGATGATCGACACGGACCTCTGCTTTGAGAAATCTGAAGTTGAGGGGGAGGTAACAACTCCGGTTCTCAGTATCAAGAATCCGCGCTCGGGATGGATCCGTGTGCCTGCCGTAGACGAGATCATCATGGATGACAAGGAGGCAAAAGGACAGATCCTGATCGGAGAAAACGTACAGAAAAAGGTATGCAGCTGTGCCTGAGGCCTTTTCAGGCAAACAAAAACAGTAAAGAAACATTGTATGGAGGATCCTTCTGCGAAGGATCCTTTTTGCAACGGCGAAAAGTCGAAGCCGGAAAAGATCCGGAATCCCGGGGCTCTCTGCGGTCCTGGAATATGTCTCTTGCCACTTCCGGTGACTGAATGATAAAATATCTCAATAAATAATATTGATATCCGTTCTCAATTAATGTATCATATATTCATAAGTTAGAAACAACTAACCAAAGAATCGATATAACAGATAAAATATTCGGGAGGTCTGATATGAGTGTTGTTATCATAGGCGGTCATGACAGGATGGTATGTCAGTATAAGAAAATCTGTAAACAGTATAAATGCAAGGCAAAGGTATTTACCCAGATGTCGGCGAATCTGAGTAAGCAGATCGGAAGTCCGGATCTGATCGTACTCTTTACCAATACGGTTTCTCATAAGATGGTTCGCTGTGCGGTAGAGGAGGCGGGCAGATGCAATGCAGATGTGATCCGGTGTCATACCAGCAGTAAGAATGCGCTGGAAGAAATACTGGCGGGAGCAACTGCCTGATATTTCTACGGATTTAAAGTAGAAAGGGGAACGCTAATGGTTTATGACAATAGCGTTCCCCTGTTTTTGTACAAATTCTGCGCTTCCACTTTCTATTTTCCGGGAACAGCGCCTCAGGCGCATCCCTCACGCCCCTGCGTATCCGCTGCGTTGCTTCTCCAAGCGGGAGCGGGCCTGAAAGCAATATATACTTCCGGCGTACCTGTAACATCCCGTCCCGGGAAATTACAGTTTCAGGTTCTTGAAGAGATCTCCGAGGTTCGTCCCGATATTCTCGCTCTTCGGGATCACAACCTTCTCCTCGGGTTCATCCTTTGTCTCTTCCAGGGCTTTCATGCTCAGGCTGACCTTGCCGTCTTTGATGCCGATGACCTTCACATTGACTTCGTCTCCTACGTTCAGAACGTCAGACGGAAGTTTTACACGCTTCTGTGAAATCTGTGATACGTGTACCAGTCCGGAAAGTCCGTTCTCCATCTTTACGAATGCGCCGTAATTCTGGAGTGTTTCAACAGTACCTTTCATTACTGTTCCGACTTTCAGGTTTGCAATCTGCTCTTCGCGTGCTCTCCTTTCTTTCTCCTTGAGGATCTCGCGCGCGGAGAGCACAAGACGGTTGTTTGCCTGATCCACGTCGATAACCTGTACCTCAATATCTTTGAGAAGGTAAGTTTCAAGATCTTCGATGTAGGAGAGGGAGAGCTTGGAAGCAGGAACAAATCCTCTTAATCCCTCTACCATAGCGATGACTCCGCCGTTTACCACGCCTTCGACTTTAACAGGAAGGACAGTTTTTTTCTCCATATATTCCTGAACCCTGTTCCAGGGGTTGGCGTCGTCAAAATGCTCTTCGTAATCCGCCATTGTCTCGCCGGATACAGTTTCCGCAGTTTCGTTTTCAGCGGATGTGTTTTCAACCGCCTCAGCGGTTTCATTTGTCTGTAATTCTTCTCTCATTTCTTCGCTCATTGTGCAGCACCTCGATTTAAATTCTTTTTGTTCAACATGAACAGTATATCATAAAGTCCGAGAAAAAAACAACAGTTGAAGACAATCCCAGACAGAAAAAAGCCTTAAAAACCGGAGGATCATGGGAGGGGATGGGGAAAGCGGATCGGGAAAATGAAATTTGGGTTGACGAAAAAGCAAAAAAATGGCAACCTATTGGGTAGAAAACGAGACAGTATAGATTGGAGACTGAATATATGAGCAGGGAAAAAGAAAGAAAAGTATACGTGGTGGGACATAAAAATCCGGATACGGATTCCATCTGTTCTGCGATTGCATATGCGGCACTGAAGACAAAGCTGACAGGAAGAACTCATGAGCCGCGCAGGGCGGGACAGCTCAATGAAGAGACGCAGTATGTCCTGGAACATTTTCATGTAAAAACACCAAGTCTGCTGACGGATCTGAGGGAACAGATCAAGGATGTGGAACTCAAGGAAGTGGAGGGGCTTAGAAGCAGCATTTCCATTCGCACGGCATGGGAAAAAATGAAGGAATCCAATATACACACTCTCCCGGTGACCAGGGACGGAAAGCTGGAAGGCGTGATCACGATCGGTGATATCGCGAAGACTTATATGGAAGTATACGACAGCATGATCCTGTCAAAGGCGAGGACGCAGTACCGCAATATAGCCAGAGCAGTGGAGGGAGAGGTGCTGACCGGGAATGAACACAGCTATCTTCTGAAAGGAAAGGTTGTGATCGCGGCTTCAAGCCGGATTCTGATGTCAGATTTTATAGATCGGGACGATCTGGTGATCATGGGGGACAGGAAGGATGCACAGCGCTGTGCCGTTGACAGAGATGTGAGCTGTATGGTGGTGTGCCAGAATGCGCCGGTCTCCGATGAGATCATACGTGAGGCGTCGGAAAAGCAGATCGTGATCATCCGCACGCCCCATGATACATTTACGGCGGCGCAGCATATCAATCAGAGCATTCCTGTGAAATATTTCATGACAAAGGGAAATCTGGTCACATTTAAGATGAAGGATTATGTGGACGATGTAAAAGAAGTCATGGCAAGAAAGAGATTCCGTGATTTCCCTATTGTAGACAATAAGGGAAAGTTCCTGGGACTGATCTCCAGGCGCCGCCTTCTCAATGTGAAGAAAAAAGAAGTGATCCTTGTGGATCATAATGAAAAGAGCCAGGCTGTGGACGGCGTGGAGGAAGCGGATGTGCTGGAAATCATTGACCACCACAGGCTGAGCAGCATTGAGACCATGGGGCCTGTATTTTTCCGGAATCAGCCGGTGGGCTGCACGGCAACGATCGTATGGCAGATGTATCAGGAGGCGGGAGAAGAGATTGATCCGGTCAATGCGGGACTCCTCTGCTCCGCGATCATCTCGGATACCCTTATGTTCCGTTCTCCCACATGTACTCCGGTGGATGAAAAGGCGGCTCATACGCTGGCTGAGATTGCGGGGATCGAGATTGAATCTCTTGCGCAGGAGATGTTTAATGCGGGAAGCAATCTGAAAGGAAAGAGTGCGGAAGAAATCTGTTTCCTTGATTTTAAACAGTTTACAGTGAACGATACTGTATTCGGTGTGGGACAGGTCAATTCTATGAGCGCGGAGGAACTCAAGGAACTGAAGAAGATCGTAGAGCCGCATCTGGAAAAGGCTCGGAACAGCCATGGACTGAATATGATCTTTTTCATGCTGACCAATATTATTACGGAGTCTTCGGAACTGCTCTGCTGCGGACCGGAAGCGCGAGAGAAGATTTTAAGTGCGTATGACCTGCCGGAGGAGACGGGTGAGATCATGCTCAAAGGCGTGGTTTCTAGGAAAAAACAGCTGGTTCCCACTCTGGTGGGAGCGCTTCAGCAGTAAGAAGCGGATAACAGAGAAACGGAGAGGAAGAGAAGATGAGCAAACAGGTCTGGAAACCGGGAAATATGATCTATCCGCTGCCGGCTGTCATGGTCAGCACTGCGGATAAAAGCGGAAATACAAATATACTGACCATTGCATGGACAGGAACGGTATGCACGAATCCTCCCATGGCATATATCTCGGTCCGCCCGGAGCGGTACTCTTATCATATGATCGAAGAGAGCAGAGAATTTGTCATCAACCTTACAACAGAAAAACTGGCATGGGCCGCGGATTTTTGCGGCGTGCGCTCGGGGCGGGATGTGGATAAGTGGAAGGAGTGCTCCCTGACCGCAGAGCCCGCCCAGTCTCTGAAATATGCCCCCTGTATAAAAGAATCTCCGGTCAATATCGAATGCCGGGTGATCAGGACTGAGAAACTGGGCAGTCATCATATGTTTCTTGCTGAGGTTACGGCAGTCCGGGTGGATGATTCTTATCTGGATGAGAAAGGAAAATTTGAACTGAACCGGACAGGACTTCTGGCATATTCTCACGGCGAGTATCTGGGGCTTGGAAAAAAGCTGGGGACGTTCGGATACAGTGTGAGAAAGAAAAAAACGGCTGGAAAGAAAAGCACGGGCAGAAAAAATACGAACAGGAAAAGAAAGAACGGGAAAAAGAACTGAGACGGCTTAATCGGAGAGGGGAAAAGATTCTGCCGCTGTTTTCAGGTATAAAAGAGCGACGTCCGGGAAAGGATAACGGGAAGACAGGAAAACCTTCGTGAAATACTAAACAAATGATAATCAATCTCAATAAAAGAGTTGAATATAATCCTGCATTCTGGTATGATACATATGGTTAGTTAAAACTAACTATATGTGAATGAATCATGTGAACTCCTTTGTTCCGTAATACCTGAGCCGGGACAAGGGGGATCCATGGGAAAGGACGAAGAGTTATGGATTATTTAGAGATTGAAAAAGTGATCGGACGCGAGATCATCGATTCCAGAGGAAATCCTACTGTCGAGGCTGAGGTGCATCTGGCGGATGGGACTGTTGCAAGAGGAGCGGCTCCCAGCGGCGCTTCTACAGGTGAGTTCGAGGCTCTTGAACTCAGAGACGGAGATAAAGACAGATTTGGGGGAAAAGGAGTATCCAAAGCTGTTGAGAATATCAATACTGTGATCAATGACGCTCTTCAGGGGATGAGCGCGGAAGACATCTATGCAGTGGATAAGGCGATGATCAAAGCCGACGGGACAAAGGACAAGTCAAAACTGGGTGCAAACGCGATCCTGGCAGTGTCAATCGCCTGCGCAAGAGCAGCGGCAGAATCCCTGGAAATCCCGCTGTATCGCTTCCTGGGCGGCGTCAGTGGAAACCGGCTTCCCGTACCTATGATGAATATCCTGAACGGCGGGGCACATGCGGCCAATACGGTGGATGTGCAGGAGTTTATGATCATGCCGGCCGGAGCCGGAAGTTTCGCAGAGGGGTTAAGATGGTGTACGGAAGTGTTCCATGCGCTTCAGGCGCTTCTGAAGTCGAAAGGCCTTGCCACATCTGTTGGCGATGAGGGCGGATTCGCACCGGACCTTGCCAGTGACGAGGAAGCCATTGAATACATTCTTGAGGCAGTGCGTCAGGCGGGGTACGAGCCGGGAAAAGATTTCGTGCTCGCTATGGACGCAGCTTCCAGTGAGTGGAAGGGAAGCCGGAAGGGAGAGTATGTGCTCCCGAAATGCGGAAAGAAATTCACCTCAGCGGAACTGGTGGAACACTGGAAAACGCTGGTAGATAAATATCCGATCTATTCGATCGAAGACGGACTGGAAGAAGAGGACTGGGAAGGCTGGCAGATCATGACCAGAGAACTTGGGGACAGAGTCCAGCTCGTGGGTGACGATCTGTTTGTCACAAATACCGAGAGACTGAAAAAAGGGATTGATATGGGCTGCGGAAATTCCATCCTGATCAAATTAAATCAGATCGGTTCTGTGTCAGAAACCCTTGAGGCGATCAAGATGGCGCATAAGGCAGGCTATACGGCAATCTCATCCCACCGTTCCGGCGAGACGGAAGACACAACGATCGCGGATCTTGCAGTGGCTCTCAATACGTGCCAGATCAAGACCGGCGCTCCCAGCAGAAGCGAGCGTGTGGCAAAGTACAACCAGCTTCTCAGGATCGAAGAGGAACTGGGCGATGCAGCTGTTTATCCGGGATTTGGCGCGTTTAACTTGAAACGATAAAAGGAAGGCGTCGTATGAAGAATTTATTTTCTCATGCGGCGCTCTTTTTATCTGTTTCCCTGTTGTATGTATGATAATAGTGTGATATAGTTGTAAAAACAGAATTTATAGTTCAAATATGAAATGATAAGGTGAAAAGGATGTCGTTTACTGAGGCGAAGAGAAAAGCAATCCGCAAATATATGCTGGACAAGATACGATGTGATGATGCGGATTTTATAAAAAAGACTGCTGAGAATTTTGGAATATCAGAGACATCCGTGCGAAGATATATTAAGGACTGCCTGGATAAGGGGACAGTTACGGAAGACGCGGAAAGGAAGACAGGTCTTTTTCTTACGACAGTGACAGAGCAGTGGGATTTGGAAAATTCCGGTATGTTGGAAGAAGATGACCTGTACTGGAAGTATATCAGTCCGTCACTGGATGAGCTGCCCGGCAATGTACAGGATATCTGGTACTATTCATTTACGGAAATCATGAATAATGCGATTGACCATTCAGATGGGGATCGGATCCGGTTCGGAATACAGAAAGATGCCCTGTATACGGAAATTTCAATTGTGGATAATGGTGTGGGGATATTTCATAATATACAGGATTATTTCAAAAAACAGGCAGGAATATCACTGAATTCTGAGCAGGCTGCCATGGAACTGTATAAAGGAAGGATGACTACGGATCCGGAAAGACATTCAGGAGAAGGGATTTTTTTTGTATCGAAAATGCTTTCAGAGTTTGCCGTCTGGTCTGAGAATACGGTCTATTCTTACCGGTGTGATGACAGAGACCGGTTTGTGCAGTCTCATTTGATTTCTTATTACACGAAGATGGAGAGGATAGGAACGATGGCTGTGATGAAACTGGAAAATGAATCGAAAAGGACTTCAAAGGAGATTTTCCACGCATTTGCTCCGCTGGAAGAAGGTTTTGTAAAAACGATGATCCCAATGAAAGAGATGTGTCCGCTGGGCGATCCGGTAGCCAGATCTCAGGCAAGACGGATTCTCCGGCGTCTGGACGAATTCCGGGAGATCATCTTTGATTTCAGCGGTATTGATTTCATGGGGCAGGGGTTTGCAGATGAAGTATTTCGCGTCTTTCAGAATCAGCATCCGGATATCACGCTGACTGTGATCAATGCGAATGAATCGGTGCTGGGGATGATCCGGCATGTAAAACGCTGAAGCCCCTGATGGGGCAGCGCCTTCTTTTATACAGAATGGATCCGTCTGCGGTTGTAGACAAGGTGAAGATACATGGCGTCATGAGCCCGGACCGGATCGTGGGAAAGAATGGCATCTGCAATCTCTCTGTGGGTATCTATGGTCTCCCGGCTCAATACGTTCTCTGTGAGATCGATAAACAGAGGAATAGAAGAATTGATGATGGGGATCAGACGGGGAACGACCATATTTTTGCTGCTCATACCAATGGCTGTATGGAATTCGATATCCTTTGCGGTGTGATCGCTCCCTTCTTCCAGCAGACGCTCTGCTTCTGCGCACAGATCGAGGATATGCTCCGCGTCATCAGCAGACGCATTCTCAGCCGCTTTTGCCGCAATGGAAGGCTCCAGGAGAAAGCGGATCTCAAGCAGGTCCTCAGCAAGCTTCTTTTTGTCCTCAATAAAAGTGAAGCCCAGGGGATCTTCCACCATCCCCGGTGTGGAAGAAATATAGGTTCCGGAGCCCTGGCGTACTGTTACGATATTCCGGGACGCCAGAAGTTTCACTGCTTCTCTCAGGGAACTGCGCCCCGCACCCAGTGTTTCGGCGAGTATGCTCTCGTTTGGCAGACGGTCTCCCGGCTGCAGTTTCTCTCTCAGTATATAGTCTACAATATCGTCGGCCAGTTTTTCCGGCAGACTCTTTTCCTCCGAATTCATCATATGATTTCCTGCCTTTATTCAAAATAATAACTGTTATCTAAAGGATAGTATATAGAAAATCCAAAGTCAAACCATAAATATGAATAAAAAACCGGATGGTATATTGTCTATAATTACTGATTGATTTTTTGTGTAAATAGTATAGAATAAAATCATCAGATGATTTATTTACAAATTTGACATAATATACAAATTTAATCTGAAAAATGGACAAAATCATCAGATGATTTATTTTCAGGTAAATGATATGATGTTTTGACGCAGAACAGCAGAGGGTTATCAGTATATCTGTTCTGCACGGAAAGGAGAACGTATTATGGAACTGAGGAGTCAGAAACTGAGAGAGATTGCGCCGGAACTGGATCCGCTGCGCCTTGGGACAGGCTGGAAACCGGAGGATCTGTCAAAACCACAGATCATTATCGAAAGCTCCTTCGGAGACAGTCATCCGGGGAGCGGACATCTGCTGGAACTTGTGGAAGAAGCAAGAAAAGGCGTCGCCGAGGCAGGCGGACACGGAGCCAGATATTTCTGCACAGATATCTGTGACGGCGAGGCACAGGGGCACGACGGTATCAACTATTCCCTTCCTTCCAGGGATATGATGGCAAATATGATCGAGATCCATGCAAACGCCACTCCTTTTGACGGAGGTGTATTTATCGCAAGTTGTGACAAGAGCATGCCCGCACATCTGATGGCTGTCGGAAGGATCAATATTCCGTCTGTAGTGGTGACCGGAGGTGTCATGGATGCGGGACCGGATCTTCTGACGCTGGAACAGATCGGAAAATACAGCGCCATGTACGAGCGGGGAGAGATCACAAAGGAACAGATGGATTTCTATAAACACAATGCCTGTCCGTCCTGCGGGGCATGTTCCTTTATGGGGACAGCTTCCACCATGCAGATCATGGCGGAGGCGCTTGGTCTGATGCTCCCCGGCACTGCGCTTATGCCTGCCACAAGCCCGGATCTTAAGGATGCGGCAAGGCGTGCGGGAAAACAGGCGGTATGGCTGGCGGAGAACGATCTGACGCCCAGGAAGATCGTGACTATGGAATCTTTTGAAAACGCCATCATGGTCCATGCCGCGATCTCCGGATCCACCAACTCCCTGCTCCATATTCCTGCGATCGCCAGGGAATTTGGTTTCGACCTTGACGCGGATACATTTGACCGTCTGCACAGGGGAGCACATTATCTTCTGAATATCCGTCCCGCAGGAGAATGGCCGGCACAGTTTTTCTATTATGCGGGAGGCGTTCCCAGGATCATGGAGGAAATCAGAGACATGCTCCATCTTGATGTGATGACAGTGACCGGAAAGACACTGGGAGAGAATCTGGAGGAGCTGAAGAAAAACGGATATTACGATAAATGTCAGGAATATCTGGATCAGTGGAAATTAAAGAGAGAAGATGTGATCCGGCCCTTTGACAGACCGTTTGGGACCGACGGAAGTATCGCCATCCTGAAAGGCAACCTGGCGCCTGACGGAGCTGTGGTAAAGCATACAGTAGTACCGAAGGAGATGTTTGAGGCAATCCTCCGGGCAAGGCCCTTTGACTGTGAGGAGGATGCGATCCATGCAGTGCTGACACATGAGATCCGTCCCGGTGATGCAGTGATCATCCGGTATGAGGGACCAAAAGGGAGCGGCATGCCGGAGATGTTTTACACGACGGAGGCCATCGCTTCGGACGCAGAGCTGGGGGCGAGTATCGCACTTTTGACAGACGGACGTTTTTCCGGAGCGTCCAAAGGTCCTGCAATCGGACACATTTCTCCGGAGGCGGCAGAAGGAGGACCTATCGCGCTTGTGGAGGAGGACGACCTGATCGAGGTCAGCATTCCCCGGAGGATCCTTCGTATCGTGGGAGTAAATGGAGAGAGGAGAACAGAAGAAGAGATAGAGCGGATCCTCTCCGAGAGAAGAAAGGCATGGAAACCCAGGAAGAGCCGCTATACCCACGGCGTGCTGAAATTGTTTGCAGAAACTGCAGTTTCCCCAATGAAGGGCGGATATATGGAATGAAACATGTGCATTTTATCATGCGGAATGTTCTGCCAGGGAAGGATCCTTCCGGTACCGCAGCGGTGTGATTCCGTACTGTTTTTTAAATACACTCTGAAAATGATTCTGACTGGAGAAGCAAAGATAGCTGCTTATGATGCTGACAGATTTGTCAGTGTACTTAAGCAGCTTTTTTATAAGATGTAAAGAATTCGTCAAGAAAAAGAAAACAATTTTATAAAATACAGGACAAATATAAAATACTGAATCTTGATTCTGTCATAGAATAAGGTCAGTTAAAGGAGGAACAGTAATGACAAGAGAGAAGATTAGAGATCTGGTGGCACAGATGACACTGGAGGAAAAAGCAGGCATGTGCTCCGGGGCAGATTTCTGGCACCTGAAAGGTGTGGAAAGGCTGGGTATCCCGTCTGTCATGGTGACTGACGGACCTCACGGGCTGAGAAAGCAGGCGGAAGCCGCAGATCATCTCGGGATCAACGAGAGTGAAAAGGCGGTCTGCTTTCCTGCTGGATGCGCGACTGCGTCCAGCTTTGACCGGGATGTCTTGAGAAAGCTGGGGGAGACCATTGGACAGGAGTGTCAGGCAATGGGCGTCAGCACCATCCTTGGCCCGGCCATAAACATTAAACGTTCGCCCCTCTGCGGCAGGAACTTCGAGTATTATTCCGAAGATCCCTTCGTAGCATCGGAACTGGCGGCGGCCATGATCCAGGGTGTGCAGAGCAGAAATGTTGGGACAAGCGTAAAGCATTTTCTGGCGAATAATCAGGAAAAACGCAGGATGACCAGCTCTTCAGACGTCGATGAGAGAACACTCAGGGAAATCTATCTGGCAGCTTTTGAAGGCGCGGTGAAGAAAGGAAAACCGTGGACTGTCATGAATTCCTACAATCGGATCAACGGGGACTATGTAGGTGAGTCAAAAAAATATCTTACAGATATCCTGAGAGGGGAATGGGGATTTGACGGTTATGTGATGTCCGACTGGGGGGCGGTCAACGACCGTGTAGAAGGTCTCAAGGCAGGTTTGGATCTGGAAATGCCTTCGAGCGGCGGAATGAACGATGCCCTGATCGTTGAGGCGGTAAAGGATGGCACGCTGGATGAAAGTGTGGTGGATACGGCGTGTGAGAGGATCATAGATATCATTTTCCTCTACTCTGAAAACCGGGATAAGACGGCAAAGCTGGATCTGGAACAAGACCATGAGACGGCAGCCTCTATTGAAGAAGAATGTATCGTACTGTTGAAGAATGAAGAAGATATCCTTCCGCTTTCGGGGGAGAAGAAAGTGGCATTTATCGGGAAATATGCGGAGGCGCCCCGGTACCAGGGAGGAGGGAGTTCCCACATCAACAGTTGGAAAGTAGAATCTGCCCTGGAAGCGGTAAAAGGAATTGCAGAAGTAACCTATGCGAAGGGGTATGACGACGCGGAAGACCGGAGTGATGAGAGTCTGGTGGCTGAGGCGGTGAAGACTGCGGAAGAAGCGGATGTTGCTGTGATCTTCGCCGGGCTTCCGGACAGCTTCGAATCCGAAGGGTATGACAGGAAGCACCTGAATATGCCGGAATGTCAGAACAGGCTGATCGAGAAGATCGCAGAAGTACAGGAAAATGTGGTTGTCGTCCTGCATAACGGCTCACCGGTACTGATGCCCTGGAAAGATAAAGTAAAGGGAATCATTGAAGCATATCTGGGCGGCCAGGCAGTGGGAAGAGCAGTGGCAGACATTCTGTATGGAAGGAAAAACCCCAGCGGACGTCTGCCGGAGACATTCCCGGCAAGACTGGAGGATACACCCTGTTATCTGACCTATGGAAAAGGCGGCGATCATGCGGTATATCAGGAAGGCGTGTTCGTCGGATACCGGTATTATACCTCTGTGGGCAGAGAAGTGCTGTTCCCCTTTGGGTATGGACTCTCCTATACCAGGTTTACATACAGTGATCTGAAGCTCGACAGAGAGCAGATGACAGATCAGGATACTCTGACAGTGACGGTGAAAGTGAAGAATACAGGCGCCAGAAAAGGCAAAGAAGCAGTACAGCTCTATGTCTCACCCGCCGCAGGTGAAACGATCCGTCCGGCGGTGGAGCTGAGGGGATTCGATAAGATCGCGCTGGAACCGGGAGAAGAAAAAGAAGTATCTTTCACACTGGATCAGAGAGCCTTTGCATACTGGAATGAAGAAATCCATGACTGGTATGTGGACAGAGGAGAATATCAGGTGATGATCGGAAAGAACGCCCGGGAGATGGTCCTGAGCGCACCGGTGCAGGTACAGGGAACAAAAGTCATCCCGACAGTATATACACTCAACACGTGTCTCGGACCGCTGTTGAGAGATCCGAAGGCACAGGCGGTGATGGGCTCGTTCATGGGCGGTATGGCGCAGAACACGGATGCGGTGGAAATGCAGAAGCAGCAGGAAAAACAGGCGGAAGATCCCTCTGCAGCAGTCAGCAGTGAGATGATGGCGGCGATGATGGAGGATATGCCGCTCAGGCAGCTTTTAAGTTTTGTGCCCGGGGTGACACGGGAGATGCTGCAGCAGTTAGTAGATGCGCTGAACGCACAGTAGGATAAGAAAGGAAGAGAGGGAATTAAAATGGCAAAGAAACCACTTGGAAAAGATAAGATGGGAATCCAGAAAGTAATGCGGATGCCGGATTACCTGGGAGATGCGGCAGGGCAGTTTTCCCTGAACGCGATCAGCGGGCTGGTCGGACAGCTTACATATTTTTATACAGACAAAGTAGGAGTTGCGGCTGGAGCGATTGCCACAGCGCTTCTGATCGTCAAGATACTGGATGCTTTTACGGATATCATCATGGGATATGTTGTTGACCACACGAAACCGGGAAAAGAAAAGTACAGACCCTGGATCTTCCGGATGATCATCCCCATGGCAGTCGTGATGGTACTGATGTTCACGGTTCCCGCGAATGTGAGTTCGCCGCTTCAGATTGCATATATGTTCATTACAAACTTCCTGTTTACAGCAGTGATCTATACGATCATCTGTGTGCCTTATCAGGCGATCATGGTCGTCCGCACAAACAGCCAGGAAGAACGCGCGAAGATGGGAACATGGCGTGCAGCGGCCGGTTATGTGTCCGGAATGATCATCGCAGTCATGATCATCCCTATCACAAATATGCTGGGCGGGGATCAGAAGGCATGGGTTATGTTCAGTGCCGGACTCGCTGTAGTTTCTGCAATTCTTCTGTTCGTAACCTATAAGACAAGCAAAGAGTATGTCGCGGTTGAAGGACAGGAGGCAGAGGCTCCTGCAGCGGAGGAAGAAGAGAGCCTTCCATTTGGTGAGACACTGAAATGTCTCTTCCACAATAAATACTGGGTTATGGCTCTGATCCTTGCAGTATGCTCAAATATATTCTACGGACTGTCAAACTCGTCAGGAACATATTACTGCAAATGGATCTACGGAAACGATAACCTGGTTGGAATCCTGGGCGGTGTAGGCCTGATTCCGACTGTGATAGGATTTGCTGTGACACCGATCCTGATCAAGACTTTGGGCGTTACAAAATCACTTCGGGTTTCCTTTGTGATCGGTATCGTCGGAAATGTCCTGAGGATCATCAATCCATATAACTTTGTTTACAACGCGGTTCTGGGATGCTTCTCCACATTTGCGAATATTCCGATGATGTGCCTCCTCGGAACTGTAACGGCGATGTCTATCGACTATAATGAATTCAAGTTTGGAAAACGAATGGTCGGTTCTTCTCAGGCGGCTGCCAGCTTCGGCTCAAAAGTAGGAAACGGGGTAGGAGCGTCCATGATCGGATGGTGCCTGGCGATCGCGGCGTATGACGCAACGGCGACGGTACTTACTCCGGCGGTGAAACAGGCAATCTTTACATTTAACATCTATGCTCCGCTGGCGATGTTTGTGATCATGTTCATTGTTGCCATGAAATTTGATCTGGAAAAGAAACTTCCGGAGATTCAGGCAGAGCTGGAAAAGAAAAAATCTAAAAACTAAATGAAACGCCCCAGAAGAAAATACAGCGGAGCGCAGGGAAGTCTGCGGTCCGCTGTATCTGAATCAGGAAAACGCAAGGAGGAATGCAATATGAAAATATATGATCTCAGAACAGAATACAGGAAATCACCGTTCGGACTGTCTGTTAGACAACCGAGATTTTCATGGAAAATACGGTCGGATGAGAAAAATGTAATGCAGACGATCTGCCGGATCCGGGTCATGGACGGAGAGAACTGCGTCTGGGACACGGGAATGAGGGAGAGCAGTGATTCTGTCCTGATCCCGTATGAAGGAATGCCTCTGAAAGATGAAACCCTTTACCGGGTAAAGGCAACGGTATGGGATAACTATGGAAGGGCAGACAGCGCGGAGACTTCCTTTGAGACCGGGATTTTTGACCCCCGGACATTTCATGCCCGGATGATCACTCATGACTTCCCGGCGGAAGAGACTTCCTGCCCGGTGTTTTACAGAGAGTTCTATACAGAGAAGCCGGTAAAAAAGGCTGTTGTATATGCCACTGCGCTGGGTGTGTATGAGATGTCTCTGAACGGAGAGCGAATCGGAGCGGACCGGATGACGCCGGGATGGACCAGCTATCATAAAAGGCTCCAGTATCAGGAGTATGATATTACTTCCCAGATCCGCCAGGACAACCGGATTGAGATCACGGCGGGGAACGGATGGTATAAGGGAATTTTCGGCTTTGACCTGAAGCCTGACCGGTATGGCGACAGGGTTGGCGTGTTTGCAGAACTGCATATCACATATGAAGACAGGACAAGAGAAGTCATCGCTACGGACAGAGACTGGGGTGTCCGTACCGGGGAGATCCGTTACAGCGAAATCTATATGGGAGAGACGATCGACACAGTAACGACAGATTATCGGACAGGAAATGTCTCTGTCATGGAGTTTGATAAATCCGTTCTCACTGCCCAGGAAAATGAGCCGGTGCGGATTACGGAGCGGATTCCGGCAAAAGAACTGATCGTGACTCCAAAAGGGGAGCGTCTTGTTGATTTCGGACAGAACCTGACCGGGCTGGTGGAAGTGAAGATCAGGGGGGAAAAGGGCCAGAAAATCGTAATACACCATGCAGAGACACTGGACAAAGACGGCAACTTCTATCCGGAGACACTCCGCTCCGCAAAGTCAGAAGACACATACATCTGTAATGGAGAAGAACAGACATTTCTTCCTCATTTCACATTTCATGGATTCCGTTATATCAAGGTGGATGGGATTGAAGAGATGAAGCCGGAGATGTTCACTGCCTGCGTCATGCACTCGGATATGGAGCAGACCGGTACTTTCTCCTGCTCTAACAAGAAGGTAAATCAGCTGCAGAGTAATATTTCCTGGGGAATGAGAGACAACTTTCTTGATATTCCGACAGACTGCCCGCAGAGGGACGAGCGTCTCGGATGGATGGGAGACGCGCAGGTATTTTCCTGGACTGCATCTTATCTGAGAAATACGGCGCTGTTCTTTACGAAATGGATGCGGGATGTTTCTGCGGATTCTTCACTGGAACAGGGGGTCCCTCATGTGGTTCCCGATATCCTGGAACAGTACAGCTCTTCCGCATGGAGCGACGCTGCGGTCATCATTCCGTGGGTAGTGTATCAGACTTACGGAGATAAACGGATTCTGGAAGAAAACTGGAAATGCATGCATGAGTGGGTGGATTATATCACAAACCACTGTGAAGAGAACGGTCTCTGGATGAGCGGTTTCCAGTACGGCGACTGGCTTGCCCTTGACAAGGAGGAAAGCGCGGACCGTACCGGGGCTACGGATAAATATATGATCGCCAATGCCTATTATCTCTATGTGACAGATCTGGTAAAGCAGACCGCAGAAGTGCTCGGATTTGAAGACGAAGCGGAGAAGTATGCACATCTGTATGAGAAAACACTGGCGGCATTCCGGAAAGAATATTATACAGAGACGGGAAGGATTGTCAGCGAGACGCAGACAGGATGTATACTTTCCCTGTACTTTAATCTGGCAAGGGAGAAAGACCGCGGAAGGATACTGAAAACGCTGCTTACAAACATTGAAAACCATAAGAATCATCTGGCGACAGGATTTGTGGGAACCCCGTATATCTGTCATGCGCTCTCGGAAAACGGTGCTCACGATATGGCATCAACACTCTTTATGAGGGAGGATTATCCGTCCTGGCTTTATGCGGTAAATATGGGGGCGACAACAATATGGGAGAGATGGAATTCAATCAGGCCGGACGGCACTTTTGACGAATCGGGCATGAATTCCCTGAATCACTATGCATATGGTTCCATCGGAGACTGGATGTACCGGAAGATCGCAGGAATCAATCAGCTTGAGCCGGGATATAAGAAGATCCTGATCAGGCCGATGTTCGTAAAAGGGATCGAGGGAGCAGGGGCAGAACTGGAATCACCCTACGGAAAGATCGTCAGCAGATACAGCTGCAAAGACGGAAAGATACAGATCCATGTGGAAATACCGGCAAATACAACCGCGGTTATCGTCCTTCCGGAAAAGGAAGGAGAGATCGAGACCGGCTCCGGAGTCTATGAATATGAGTATGACACTGCAACAAGTCTGAAAGCAGAACGGTTCAGCATGGACAGTACATTCGGCGAGATCCTTCAGCAGCCTCTCGCAGTACAGATGTTCAACCAGATGGTCCCGGGAACGCTGGATAATCCTATGATCCAGTTTGCAAAACAGATGACCCTTTCCGAGATGCTGGGGGCCGCACCGGAGGCGAGACCGATGTATGAGGCAGTTGTGGCGGCTTTGAACAGACAGGAAAATTGAAATAATGAAATTATAAGATGGTCAGCCCATATGAACAAGAAGGAGGAACATCATGTCACAGATCACGTACCCGAAATGTGAAAATAAGATCAATCCCATCAATATAGATACAAAAAAGCCGAGATTCTCCTGGCAGATCCGTTCGGAACTGGATAATGTATATCAGGAGTGGTACCGGATCACCGTAAGAGACAAAAAGGGCATCTGCTGGGACAGCGGGAAAGTGCAGAGCAGACAGTCTTTCGGGGTCCGGTATGCCGGAAGACCGCTCGCCAGCCGGGAGAACTACACCTGGAAGGTGGAGACAGGACTCACCACAGGAGAAAAACTTGTATCAGAAGAAAATATATTTGAGACTGTGATCCTGGATCCCTCGGAATGGAAGGCATGTTTTGTGGAACCGGATAAACTTCCCGGACTGGATTTTGATCCGCTTGAAGAGTGCAGGAAAAAGTGGAATGCTTTTCTGCAGAAATTATTTACCAGGCAGCAGGCGGAGTTTTTCGACACGGACGCTTATCTGAAAGCTCAGCCAAGCCAGCCTTATTATCCGGCAGTTATGATGTACAGGAAATTTATGCTTGAGGATACCCCTCAGAAAGCGAGGGCGTACATTACGGCTCATGGGATCTATGAGTTATATATTAACGGAAGAAAAGCGTCAGATGCCGAATTGGAGCCGGAGTTTACGACGTATGACAAGATCCTGAAATATCAGGTGTATGACGTGACAGAGTTCCTTAAAAAGGGCGGGAACGCTGTATTGGCCGTGATTGCGGACGGATGGTATAAAGGGAAGATCGCATCAGGATGCGGGTGCGAATACGGAGATAATCCGGGGCTTCTTATGGAAATTGATGTGATAATGAAAGACGGGGAAAAGTATTGCCTCTGTACAGATGAAGAATTCCTGTTCAGTTATGAGGGACCGATCCGGAGAGCGGATCTGTATAACGGCCAGACTGTTGACGGGCGATATGAGATTTCCGGATTTGCAACGTCGGAGATGGACACGAAAGGATGGAAACCGGTCCATAAGACAGAAGAGGATTTGTCGGTGCTGAAGGCACAGACGGATGCTCCCATCCGCAGTCTGATGGAATTAAAGCCGAAAAGACTGTTTATAAACGGCAGAGGAGAAAAGATCCTTGATTTTGGACAGAATTTTGCCGGGCATATCAGGGTGACAGGGATCAACGGTACACGGGGACAGGAGATTATCTTTGAGCATACAGAGGAACTGGACAAAGCAGAGAACTTTATCTATCCTTTCTCGGACGGGGAGCAAAAGCAGAAAGATATCTATGTCCTGAACGGGAAAGGTGATGAAAGTTTTGAGCCTGCCATGACCTATCATGGATTTCGATATGTCCGTATTACTTCCGATCCGGACATGGACTGGAAAGCGGAACAGTTTACGGGCATTGTCATAGGAAGTGACAATGATAAGTCCGGAGAATTTTCCTGCTCTGACAGACGACTGAACAGACTTCAGCAAAATATCATGTGGAGCCAGCGTTCCAATCTGGTCGGGATCCCTACAGACTGCCCTACCAGAGAGAAGGCGGGCTGGACCGGGGATGTATATATTTACGGCAGGACATCCTGCTTTAATCAGGATCTTCTGTCATTCTATGAAGAATGGCTGAAGTCTGTGCGCGCGGAACAGATGGAAAACGGCGGGATACAGAACACAGTGCCTCTGATCAGAAATTACATACAGCAGATCGGCGGCGCGTCGACCGGGTGGGGAGATGTGATCGTAGAACTTCCGTGGCAGCTGTACCAGATTTACGGCGACCGTTCCGTGCTGGAAGAAAATTATGACGCGATGAAAAAGTGGCATGCCTTCCTGAGAAACGAAGCGGAGAACCAGATGAGTCCGGAGGCGGCGAAGCTTGAGGGGGAGGAACTGGAGGATCAGCATTATCTTTTAAATACAGGGTTTCATTTTGGAGACTGGCTGGTCCCCAGCGTGAAAAATGAGCAGGGGTTCGCGGACGGCCCTGCATCCTCTTTCCTGACGGGACACAAGGTGGCAACGGCAATCTATGCGGATACCACAGATAAGCTGGGCAGGATTGCAGAGATACTGGGAGACGAAGAAAAGGCGGAAGAGTGCCGGAAGCTGGCGAAAAGAATACGGCAGGCGTTCGAGCGGACTTATCTGAAACCGGACGGGACGCTGGAAGGAGACCTGCAGGGGCTCTATATCCTGACTCTCAGGATGGATATGGTATCAGAAAATCACCGGGGGCAGATTATGAAGCGGCTTCTTGAAAAGATCCGGGAAAATGACGGATGTATGGACTGTGGGTTCATGTCTGTCCCACATATCATGGATGTGCTGACGGAGAACGGGGAGAAAGAGGAGGCGTGGAAGCTGCTCTTTCAGGACAAATGCCCGTCCTGGCTCTATGAAGTAGACCGGGGTGCTACGACCATGTGGGAGTCATGGAACGCCATTGATGAGGATGGAAACAGGGACGGATGTTCTTTCAATCATTATGCGTTCGGCTGTGTGGGAGACTGGATGTACCGCAATATCCTGGGAATCCGAAGTCAGTCTCCGGGATATGGCAGGGTTGAGATTGCTCCACTGACAGACGGTCCGGTCACCTCGGCAGAAGGATATTATGACAGTGTCCACGGCAGGATCCGTGTGAAATGGGAAAAGAAAGATAACGGAAACATAAAGATAAAGGCCGAGATTCCGGCAAACACAAGTGCGGTCCTCAGGATCGGGGAGCAGACAGAAGAAATGGGAAACGGGATCTGGGAAAGAGAATATGTTTTATGAACAGATACTGACAGGAAATTTTTCGTATTTCATTCGAACAGTTTATATAGAAAATAGAAAAGAAAAGGATAAAAGTGACAGGAAGGAACAGAAAAGAGTTATAATATAACAGACTACATAAAGAAAAGAGGGCTAAAAATGAAGACAGAAAACATGATCCTGAATGAAGAGCGTAACGTGACACTGACAGCATATCTGCAGCCGGCAGGAGGAGAATTCAGAAACATCAGCAGACGTCCCGCGGTTCTGATCCTGCCAGGCGGCGGTTACACCATGTGTTCCGATCGGGAGGCTGATCCGTTCTAATGAGGAAAAATGGAGCCTGTACCCGGACAAGATCGCGGTCATCGGATTCTCGGCAGGCGGACATCTTGCAGCAAGCGCCGCGGTAATGTCGAAAAACCGCCCCAACGCTGCAATACTTGGCTATCCCGTAATAGATAAGGAGACGGTATCCACATACCTGCCGTCGGCACCGGATGCCGCTGAGGCGGTGGATGACAATACCTGTCCCTGTTTTCTGTTTGCCAGCAGGAACGATTCCACGGTACCGGTGAAGAATACGATAAAAATGATGGAGGCTCTGACAAAGTACGATATCTCATTCGAGAGCCATATCTATGCTTACGCGCCTCACGGATTTACAACCGGCGATACTTCTGTTGCGGCGGGATTTGACTGTTGCAGCCGTGTCCCGCACTGGGTAGAGGACAGCCTGGAATGGCTGAAAGATGTTCTCGGCGATTTTGGAAACCAGGAGATGACAGAACCGAAATGTAAGGCGAGGATAAACGGAAACCGCGATCCGTTTTATAATCCGGACTGTACAATGGGATATCTGCTGAAGGACAAAGAAGTGAAGGATCTGTTACTGCCTTATTTCCAGCCTATGATGGAGCACATGCACGTGGAAGAAATTCCGGATATGGTAAACACCATGCTCCTGAAAGATATCCTCGGATTTATGAATTTTACAACAGATAAACTGCAGGAAATCTCGGACAAACTGAAAAGCATCCCGAAGAACAGATGATGACAGAGGAGGAAGCCCATGTTAAAGACAGCATTGTTATTTCAGGATCATATGACACTTCAGCGGGACAAAGAAATCCCGGTCTGGGGAACCGCCGATCCCGGCGCATCGGTATCCGTCTCCTTGCAGGGGAAGACTTCGGATACGGCTGCTGACAGCGAGGGAAAGTGGAAGGTTCTCTGCGGACCTTTCGAAACATCGTTTCGGGAAGAGATGACGATCGTTTCCGGTTCAGATAAGATCATACTCGGAGACATTCAGGTGGGCGAAGTGTGGCTGGCGGGAGGACAGTCCAACATGGAATTTCATATGAGATATGATGCGGATATGGCGGAGGAGAAAAAAATCTGCCAAAACGATAACATCCGGTTTTTTGACTATCCGGAAGTTTCCTATGCGGGGCAGATCGACGAGGCGGATTTCCTCAGTCAATACGGATTCTGGAGGAAGGCGGAGCCGGATCAGCTTGAGCGGTTCTCTGCTGTCGCATATTATTTCGCAAAGGACCTCCAAAGAAAGTACAATATTCCTGTGGGAATCGTGGGATGCAACTGGGGAGGTACTCCTGCCTGCGCATGGATGCCGGAAGATATGGTCCGGGAAGGCGGCGGGCAGATTTATCTGGATGAGTATGAGAAGTCACTAAGAAATCTTGATCTCCAGGAATATGAAAGAAACTTCAGAAACAACCCGATGAACTGGCGGACAGATCAGTTGGCAGATCCCGTTGGTGATCTGATGATGTTCGGATGCACACCGGAGGAGTTTCAGAAAAAAATGGAAGAGTTGGGAGCAGATGCTTCGGAGTCGGATCCTGCGGAGTTCCAGCCCGTGATGGGACCAAAATATGAGCGGAGACCCTGCGGACTTTATGAGTCCATGCTGAAACAGGTCGCTCCCTATGGAATACGGGGTGTGATCTGGTATCAGGGGGAGACGGACGGGGACTGCCATCCGGAAGTATATAAGACTCTCTTTCCTGCCATGATCCGGAGCTGGAGAGCACTCTGGAAGGAAGAACTTCTATTCCTGTTTGTGCAGATCGCTCCGTTGGAGCAGTGGATGGACTGCTGCGGAAAAAACTATGTGGAGATACGGAAAGCGCAGCAGCATGCGGCGGAGACAGTCCCGGATACAGGGATGGCAGTGATCACGGATGTGGGAATGCAGTTCGATATCCATCCCAAGAAGAAACAGCCGGTGGGACACCGCCTTGCCCTTCTGGCGGAAAATAAAGTGTACGGAGACGGAAATGTGCTGTGCGAAGCCCCTTCGTTAAAGGAAATTCAGGTGGAAGAAGGTAAGGTCGTCCTTACATTCGACAATGCCGGGGACGGACTGTATCTGACAGAGAATGTCCCCTACGGCCAGGCGGTGGGAAAAGAAACTCTGGGCGGTCTGCAGATATTCCAGAACGGACAGGAACTGAAAATGGAAAAGATGAAAGCCGCGGCGAGGGGAAATCAGGTTATCGTGACAGGAGCAGAGATACGATCTTCTGTTCCGACACAGGTACGATTGGCTCAGACTGGATGGTACCTGGTGAACCTGTACAACAGCGCAGGGATTCCGGCAAGACCGGCGGAGGTTAATACATAAAAACTGCTTGTCTGGGTTTTCGTTTTAAATTGATTTAACTGGACATGGCAATTTTTATAGAGTAGAATATCCTGTGGCTTAATTACAGTTACACAGGAGGAAATCAAAATGGTACAGATACTTTTGGCAATTATATATGTTTCCTTTATCAGTCTGGGCCTTCCGGACGCACTGCTCGGCTCTGCCTGGCCGTCCATGTACCGGGAAATGTCGGTGCCGGTTTCCTATGCGGGGATCATCTCCATGATTATTTCCGTGGGGACGGTCATCTCCAGTCTTCAGAGCGACCGCCTGACGAAAAAGATGGGAGCAGGAATGGTGACAGCCGTCAGCGTTGCCATGACGGCTGTGGCGCTGTTCGGTTTTTCCATCAGCGGATCCTTCCCGATCCTCTGCCTGTGGGCGATTCCATACGGATTAGGCGCCGGCAGCGTTGACGCGGCGTTGAACAATTATGTGGCGCTTCATTATACCAGCCGGGACATGAGCTGGCTCCACTGCATGTGGGGTGTGGGGACGATCGTGGGACCTTATGTTATGGGATATGCCCTGACAAACGGCATGACCTGGAACCGGGGATACCTGATCATCTCCCTGATCCAGGTTGTCCTGAGCGCGGCTCTGTTCCTGAGTCTGCCAATCTGGAGAAAGATGGAGAAGAGAGCGGGGGCAGCAGTTCCGGAAGAAGGCGCCACTTCCGGAAAGGCTCTCACGTTGAAAGAGATCATCCGGATCCCGGGGGCGAAGGAGATCATGGTGACTTTTTTCTGCTATTGCGCTGTGGAGCAGACCAGTATGCTCTGGGGCAGCAGTTATATGGTGCTCCATAACGGCCTGACGGCGGAGGAGGCGGCGTCCTACGCCAGTCTGTTCTGTATCGGCATTACAGTTGGCCGGTTTTTTAACGGATTCCTGATGATGCGGTTTACAGATAATCAGATGATCCGGGCGGGACAGGCGGTGATCATTGCCGGGATCGTGATCCTGCTCCTTCCCTTCGGAAAGGTTACGGCAGTAGGAGGACTGATCCTGATCGGGCTGGGATGTGCGCCGGTCTATCCCTGCATCATCCATTCCACACCGGCCAACTTCGGGGCAGACAAGTCCCAGGCACTCATCGGAGTCCAGATGGCGAGCGCCTACGTGGGGAGCTGCCTGATGCCTCCGGTGTTCGGACTTCTGGCAAACCATATCTCTGCGTCTCTGCTTCCGTGGTATCTTCTGGTGATCATGGTACTCATGGTGATCATGCACACGGGAGTGATCAGAAAGACGCGTAAAAATTGAGAAAAGAAGAAGTGGGAAGAAAAGATAAAAAATAGAAAAAGTTGAGACATAGAAAAGCGGATCTCTGCGATACGGCATGATGATATGCCGGCAGCAGGATCCGCTTTTCTGTGTTCACTTTTTATCGGACGGACCGAAACTCTTTCGGGCTTACCCCGAATTCTTTTTTGAACGCTTTATGAAAGTTGGAATAATCGTTAAATCCGCATTCCATGCACGCCTCCATGACAGGAGTGCCTTCCTGGATCATGTTCCGCGCTACAGTAAGCCTTTTTTTAATGATAAACTGAACGAGGCTCAGACCGGTATACTGTTTGAACTGATGGGACAGATAGGATTTGCTTATAAAACATACTTCCGCAAGCCGATCGAGCGACAGGTCTTCCGCCAGGTTTTCGTTGATATACGCGACAACCTTGTTGATCTTTTCATTTTCTGTGATATCCTCCGGGATTGTATCCGGTGTGGAGAAATACGCCCGGTTCAGGAAGACCATAAATTCATTCAGGTAAATATATTCCAGAGTGGAACTCCCGAACTCGCTGCTCTCGCGGCATTCCAGGATCTTGTCCAGAATGCTTTTCAGGTGCGCGACCGCTTTCCCGTCGGGGCGTATCAGTTTATATTCCTTCCGGCTTGCGTCTTTAAAACAGTCCGTCAGATTTGGACCGTATTTTTCCTGTTCCTGAAGAAATTCCGGTGTGATCCAGACAACATATCTTTCATAGGGTTTTCCCGGTGTCACCTCGGGTTTGTGAATATCCTTGTTGTCGGTAAGGAGGATATCCCCGGGCCGGAGGAGATATGTACGTCCTTCGATATTATATGAAACATTTCCTGACAGAAAAAAGAATACTTCGTAAAACTCGTGTTCATGAAAATCAACTTCAGGAGCGACCTGGTCCAGATAGTGATAGCACTCAAAATCGGGCCGGACCATGGTCTGCCGAAGGGAAAATTCATCTTTACGCAAAATGGACAAAATATCACCTCACTTGTCTTTCCGGTACTTATCATAGAGCATTTATTGCCATGTTTCAAGCAGAAAATACTATGAGGAATTCCTGGGAAAAGTGGTACAATAACTGGCAGGAACAGCAGGAGGATCAAGGACTCCTGAAAGAAGAAGGAGGAAAGAATCATGAAGATGTCTTTTAGATGGTATGGCGAGTCTGACCCGATCTCTCTGGAGTATATCTCTCAGATCCCCGGGATGCGCTCGATCGTCTCTGCCGTATATGATGTGAAACCTGGGGAAGTATGGCCGGAGGAAAGCCTGGCAAAGATGAAGGCAGACTGCGAGGCTCATGGACTGATCTTTGATGTGGTAGAGTCTGTCCCGGTATCTGAGGATATCAAACTCGGGACAGAAAAAAGAGACGGACACATCGATGTTTACTGTGAGAATATCCGTCGCTGTGCGAAATACGGTATCAAGTGTATTACATATAACTTCATGCCTGTGTTTGACTGGACACGTACACAGCTGGACAAAAAAGCGCCAGACGGATCCACAAGCCTTGTCATGTACTGGGATCAGATGAAAGGGCTGGATCCGCTCAAGGATGATATCAATCTGCCCGGATGGGATGCGAGTTACACCCAGGATGAAGTGCGCGGGCTGATCCAGGCATACGGCGAACTGGGCGAAGACGGGCTCTGGGAGAACATTGAAGTATTTCTGAAGAAAGTGATCCCGGTAGCAGAGGAGTGCGGCGTAGTAATGGCTCTGCATCCGGATGATCCGCCGTATCCGATCTTCGGTCTTCCACGTGTGATCACCTGCGAGGAGAACCTGGACCGTTATCTTTCCATAGTGGATTCTCCGTCCAATACACTCTGCCTGTGTACCGGATCCCTGGGATGCGCCAGATTTAATGACATTCCGGCAATGGTGCGGAAATATTCTTCTATGAACCGGATCGGATTCATGCACATGAGAAATGTCAAGATCATGGACGACGGTTCTTTTGAGGAGAGAGCCCACCTTTCATCCTGCGGATCGCTTGATATGTACGAAATAACAAAAGCTCTTGTAGAGACAGGATTTGACGGCTATGTACGTCCGGATCACGGCAGGATGATCTGGGGAGAGACCGGAAAACCGGGATACGGCCTGTATGACCGTGCCCTCGGAGCTGCTTACTTAAACGGGCTGTTCGAAGCATGTGAGAAAGAACTGGGAAAGAAATAAAAGATAAAACAGAAAAAAGATGGGAGAGACTGAAAATGGAGAAAAATGTACTGAATACAGACCTGACAGGAAAAGTGTGTGTGATCACAGGTGCAGGCGGCGCGATCTGCGGAATGTTTGCAGAAAAGCTTGCGGCAGCAGGCGGAAAGGTGGCAGTTCTTGACCTGAATGAGGAGGCTGCCCGGAAAGTTGTAGATAAGATCACAGCAGAAGGCGGCACGGCAAAGGCCTATAAGGCAAATGTGCTGGACCGCGTAAATCTGGATCAGGTTCATGAGCAGGTCCTTGCTGATTTCGGACCATGTGATGTCCTGATAAATGGAGCAGGCGGAAACAATCCCCGTGCAACAACAGACAATGAGTTCCATTTTGAAGCAAAAGATATGGAAAACTGCAAAACATTTTTTGATCTGGACAAGGACGGCGTAGAATTCGTGTTTGCTCTGAACTGGCTGGGAACTCTGCTCCCGACACAGGTGTTTGCGCCGGATATGATCGACAGGAATGGCAATATCCTGAATATTGCTTCCATGAACGCATATACACCGCTGACAAAGATTCCGGCTTATTCGGGAGCGAAAGCGGCCATCGTAAACTTTACACAGTGGCTCGCAACTTACTTTGCAAAGTCAGGAATCCGCGTAAACGCCATTGCTCCGGGATTCTTTGTGGGAAATCAGAACAGAGGGCTTCTCTTTAACGAAGACGGAACGCCTACGGCGCGTACCGAGAAGATCCTTGCGGGAACTCCAATGGGACGTTTCGGAGAACTGGAGGAACTGGTGGGAGCGGTATTGTTCCTGATCAACAATGACGCGGCCGGATTCATCACAGGAGTATGTATCCCGATCGACGGAGGATATTCTGCTTATTCAGGAGTATAGCTGTTTCGGGGACGATGACGGAAACAGCCGGAGGCATTGAGCTTCCGGCTTTTTTCTGTCTGTTTCGAAATATTGTATTGTTTAGTATGAGATGCGATACACATGAAAGCCGGTCTGTATTATACTTGAAGAAGACGTCAATGTGACGGAAAATATAAACAGATGAGAAGGAGCAGCCAGATATGGGAAAAGAAAAAAACACCGATATGACACATGGACCGGTATTTCGTCAGATGGCAGTATTTGCCCTTCCGGTGCTTCTGGGGATGCTGTTCCAGAGGATCTATAATTTTGCGGATGCATATATCGTCGGAAGATATCTGGGGGATCAGGCGCTGGCGGCGGTGAGTATCTCCGGAACTGCGATGTACATGATGACCTCGGTCATGATGGGAGTGACCACCGGGGTGAGTATCGTGATCTCTCAGTTTTACGGGGCAGGAGAAAACAGAAAGATCAGAGAGACGTTTTCTGCCGGTATACATGTATCCATATGGATGGCAGTTCTGATCACTGCAGCAGGAGCGGCGACGACGGAGCCTCTCCTGCGTCTCCTTCAGACGAGCAGAGAACTGATGCCGGATGCGTCGGCGTATCTTTTGATCATTTATGCTGGATGCGGCGCGACAATGCTGTATAACTTTGCGTCTGCAGTGCTGCGGGCTCTGGGTAATTCTGTGGTGCCGCTTGTGTTTTTGATCCTGTCCAGCGTACTGAACGTGTTCCTGGATGTGGCGTTTGTATCCTGGATTCCCATGGGGGTACAGGGAGCTGCTTATGCTACTGTGCTTTCTCAGCTCCTGTCCGGTGGTCTCTGCCTGGCATATGCCCTGAAGATCCTGCCGGTTCTGAGGCTGAGTGCAAAGGAATGGAAACCGGACCGGTATCTGATCGGGCAGATCCTACGTTCTGGCCTGCCCACCGGACTCCAGATGAGTATTATCTCGATTTCGGACATGACCCTGCAGGCTGTGATCAATACATACAGCACTGCGATGATCGTGGCATATGGCGTGGCGCTGAAAGTAGAGGGACTCGGCTTTCAGATTGCCGATGCCATCGGATCGGCAATGGGAACTTTTGCCGGACAGAATGCGGGGGCAGGAAATCTGAAAAGAGTGAAAAAAGGGGTAAGAACCGCTTATCTGCTCAATATTATCTGTTACGGAGTGTTCTGCCCCGGGGTGTTCTTCCTGGCAGAGCCGATCATGAAGGCGTTTACGGACACGCCCGAATCGATTGCGTATGGAATGGAATACATGAGGATTTTTACTGTTTTTTTCCTTGCAGGAGGCGTTCTGGTGGTTTATCATAATATTTTAAGGGCATCCGGCGACGTGGCAGTAACTGTACTCATGGGAGTCAGTGAGGTGATCACGAGGATCGGGTGCGCATTTCTTCTTCCTGGTATTTTCGGATACAGGGGGCTGTGGTTTGTATCACCCATTACATGGATCTGTGCCGCGCTTGTCGGAGCGGTACGTTACTATTCCGGAGGCTGGGAGAGAAAAGCTTCTCTGCTTGCAGACCATGCCCGCCAAGATAAGAACAGCAAGGCAGGTGCAGACAATTGAGCGCAAAGAAGAAAAAGCCAAAAATGGAGTTCCGGTATTACAGGATGCCGGAGGGTAGGAAGCTCTTCGCTCTTCTCGGAGAAAAATGGAGACAGTATTACGGGAGGGATGAGGATTTCCTTCATTTTCACAATTATATGGAAATCGGATACTGTTATGAGGGCAGCGGCGTTCTGACTCTCGGGAAAAAAGATCTCAGGTTCGGGGGCGGGGAATTTTCGGTGATCCCTCAGAACTATCCACATACGACCAACAGCGATGATGAGACGATAAGCAGATGGGAGTTCCTTTTCGTGGATGCGGATGCAGTTCTGCGGGCTGCACATGGGGGAGACAATCCCATGCGCACAGAACGTATGATAAGAAGGATTAATTCGCGGGCACGCTTTCTCAGAGAGAAAGATTATCCCGAACTGGGGGCTCAGGTGAGGGCAATCCTTGACATCATGAGGAAGACAGAAGAGTTCTATCAGGAGGAGGCGACAGGGCTTCTGACCTCTTTTCTGGCGGGGATCGCAAGGCTCAACACGGAAAGCAGTGAGCACGAAGAGAGCGGGATGGAGGGAAGCAAGTTTTCCGATATGATCGCCCATGTCCTTGAATATATCAATGCTCATTACAATGAGCCGATCAAGGTAAAAGAGCTTGCGGACATGTGCCATATCAGCGAGACTCATTTCCGGAGGATTTTTTCTTCGTATATGAATACAGGTCCGCTGGAGTATATCAATCAGGTGCGGATCAGGATGGCTTGTGAGCAGTTGAAGAGAACAGATGAGCCGATCGCCGAAATTGCGGCAAAGTGTGGATTTTCTACAAATTCTACATTTAACAGGAATTTCAGGCAGTATATGGGAGTCACTCCGATGGAGTGGAGAAGGCGGCCGGAGAATTACGAGCGCGAACTGCTGAAATTTGACATACATTCAGAGGAAGGATGGTAAGAATACATGTATACAGATTACAGGATTGTCACACAGGTGGAAAGAAAGAAAAAGAAATTCAGCGGAGTGCTCCGCGCTTGCATGATTATCCTTGCAGTGCTCTTTATCCTTATGGGAATCGTGTTTTCAAGAGGATTTATGCTTCCGGGGTTTTTGATGGCTCTGCTGTACTTTGTGTATGATGTCTTCGGTCAGAGAGGGTATGAGTACACGCTGGAAAACGGAACCCTGTCAATCGATGTGATCTACGGGAAGCGGTACCGGAAAAACAGACATGAGCTTAACCTTCAGGAACTGGAAGTCCTTGCTCCGAACTGGCATGACGCAGTGGCGAAATACCGGATCAAGGGGGGAACTGTACGTCTGCCCAAATTTGATTATACATCTTATGACGATGATATTCCGTATTATACAATGATCATCACGGAGAATAAGAAAAAGATCAAGCTTCTTCTGGATCTTACGGATGAGATGATGCAGAATATCAAGCGGATGTACCCGGACAGGGTCTTTTTTGCATAAAAAGATGAATAAATTTTGAATGAAATATAAAAATGGCATAAAACAGAAACGTGCCTATCGTCTTTATTTATATAAAAAAGCGCGGAATATGTTGAAATATGACATAAAAAACGATTATGTCAGAAAATTAACAATATAAAATGAATAAAAAATCAGATTCAAAGACAGGAAAATAGTGCAAAATCTATAATCATGATCGAAAATGCACATTATCCGACCGGTTATGCACACAAATACCTCCATCTCTTTGCTATAATATAGGACATAGGGCAATTCGTTAAAGGCAGAATGAGAATTGCTTATTCAGAAAAGGAGGACAAGCATTATGAAGAGAAGAGTATTTGCAGCATTACTGGCAGGCGCTATGGCACTGTCACTTGCAGCCTGTGGCGGCGGAGGAAGTGATTCTTCATCCGGCGGCGGGGATTCCGCATCCGGCGGCGACGGACATACACTGACACTTTACGCATGGGATCCGAACTTCAATATCCCGGCAATGGAAGCGGCCGGAGCTGACTACAAGGAGAATGTGGATCCTGACTTCAATCTTGAGGTTATAGAGCAGTCAGCATCCGAGGATGTTGAGACAGCGATCACAACAGCTGCTTCTGCAGGAGACTACAGCACACTGCCGGATATCGTTCTTTTCCAGGATCACTACATTCAGCAGTATGTATCCGATTATCCGGATGTATGGGTGCCGCTTGATGATGTTGATGTTGACTGGGACAACTTCGCAGCTGAGAAACTGAACTTCTCCACGATCGACGGTGTACACTACGGAATGCCGGTAGACGGCGGTACTGTTATCTGCGCTTACCGTGTTGACCTTCTGGAGCAGGCAGGACATACGATCGACGAGCTCACAGGATGTACCTGGGACGAATTTGAGCAGATCGCTCTTGATGTGAAAGAGGCAACAGGCAAGTACATGATGTGTATGAACAGCGACGGTAACGACCTTGTTTATATGATGCTCCAGGCAGAGGGCGTATCTCAGTTCAAGGACGGCAAGCCGTACATCACAGATAACGAGACGCTGGTACAGGTTGTTGATACAATCGTTAAATTTGTAAACGAGGGTATCTGCCTTCTTCCGAACAGCTGGGAGGATTACACAAACACAGCAATCCAGGGCGACCAGGTTGCAGGCGTTATGAACGGAAACTGGATCATCCCCACAATCGAAGCAGTTCCGGAGAACAGCGGAAAATGGGAGATCACATCAATGCCTACATTCTCAGGTGAAGAAGGATATGCAAGTAACGGCGGTTCTTCCCTGTATATTACAGCAAACTGCCAGAACGTAGATCTCGCAAAAGATTTCCTTGCTTACACATTCGGCGGCAGCACAGTTACATATGACAATGCACTGAAAAACGGCGGCGTTGTTACAACATACGCTCCGGCAGGCGAGTCTGCGGTTTATCAGGAAGGCGTTGAGTACTTCAATGATCAGCCGATCTATGCAGATATCGCTGAGATGACCACAAAGGTGCCGATCGTTGAGCAGAGCCCGTATCACTATTCAGCACGTAACTATGTAGGATCTGCGATCATCAATATCATCAACGGCGCAGATACCGCATCTGCTCTTAAAGATGCAGAAGATCAGCTCAATTTCGAGATGGGCAACTAAGTTTTATAACTGAAAAAACGCCAATAGAGTAAATGAGAAGCAGGCGGGGGGCGGAGAGAGTCCGTTACCCTGCCTGTTTGCAAAAGGAGGGGCTCTTACGTGAAACAGAAAAAAAGGATGACACTGCTGCAGAAGCAGTCAGCGGCAGGATGGGGATTTTTGCTCCCGGGCACCATCCTGATCGCGATCACGGCGTTCTGGCCGATGATCCAGGCATTTATCATGTCACTTCAGACAGGCTCCAGTGCAAACATGGCCTGGGCCGAACCGATTTTCAACAATTATACGCGAATGTTCCAGGATAAGCTGTTCCTGCGTTCCGTAGGCAACACATTCCTGTATCTTATAATCCAGGTGCCGATCATGCTGATCCTTGCGATCCTTCTGGCACAGCTTCTGAATAACAAACATCTGAGATTCAAAGGATTGTTCCGTACCTGTGTATTCCTGCCATGTGCGATTTCACTGGTATCTTACTCCATCATCTTCAAGTCTCTGTTTGCTACAGAAGGACTGATCAATACGATTCTCGTCAATCTGCATATTCTGCAGGAAAACTATAATTTCCTCGGAAATGCGGCAAGTGCGAAAGCAGTCATTATCATCGCTCTGATCTGGAGATGGACAGGTTACAACATGGTATTTTACCTCGCCGGACTCCAGAATATTGAGTACTCTGTATATGAGGCTGCAAAGATCGACGGCGCAAACGGATGGAAGACATTCTGGAAGATCACGGTTCCGCTTCTGAAGCCTACCATTATCATGACGTTCATCATGTCTATCAACGGTACGCTGCAGTTGTACGATGAGTCAGTAAACCTGACAAACGGTGGTCCTGCAAATGCGACGATCACCATGTCACACTACATTTACAATAACTCGCTGGGACAGGGCGTTGCAAACTTCGGATACGCCTGTGCGATGTCGTTCTTCGTATTTATTGTCGTGGGTATCCTGGCGTTAATCAATATGAAAGTAGGTGATACACGTGACTGAGAAAAAGAACAAGAGTATGATCCAGCGTCGGCTGATCCCGACCTACATTTTCCTGATCATCTGGTCATTTATATCCGTGTTCCCGTTTTACTGGATGATCTCAGCGGCAACAAACCAGTCTATTGACGTGGCACGCGGAAAGATCATTCCGGGTACCTACGCGCTGCAGAATTTCCAGAACCTGATTCAGGGTAACGATCTCTGGGGGGCAATGGGTAATTCTCTTCTGTATGCACTCGTACAGACACTCCTTGCGCTTGTGATCTGTTCTCTCGCGGGATATGGTTTTGAACTTTATCATGATAAGGGAAAGGATATTGTATTTACTATTCTTCTTCTTGCAATGATGGTTCCGCAGGTTGCAACGATGATTCCTCTGTTTAAGCTGCTGTCCACAGCAAAACTGTTAAACAGCGTTTGGGGATTTATCCTTCCGTCTATTTCAACGCCGTTCCTGATCATGATGTTCCGGCAGAATTCGAGGAACTTCCCGATTGATACCATGGAGGCTGCCCGTATCGACGGACTGAATGAATTCCAGATCTTCTACCGCATGTACATGCCGATGATGAAATCTACATATGCTGCAGCGGCGGTTATCACCTTCATGAATGCATGGAACTCATACCTGTGGCCGCGAGTAATACTGACAGATCCCAAGGCACAGACAATGCCTCTGCTGATCGCGAACCTGGCTTCCGGATACACAACGGACTATGGTCTGCTGATGATGGGTGTGCTTTTCTGTTCTGTTCCGACGATGATCGTTTTCTTCATTCTTCAGAAACAGTTTGCAGAAGGTATCACAGGTGCTGTCAAGTAAAAAGAATAAGAAAGAAAAAAGGCTGCCATTTCTGGCGGCCTTTTTCTACATCAGAAATCAGAGAGGGCGCTATAACTGTCAGGGAGAGATGGGTCAAAACGACCGGTTAAGCCTGCGGAATTCAAGCGGAGTCATCCCTGTGATCCGTTTGAACACAGCGATGAAATGACTCGGATCAGAAAATCCGGTCTGACGGGAGATGTCCTGAACTTCGAGACGTATATCTGTGATGAGCAGTTCTTTTGCCCGGCTGATCCGAAAAGAAGTAAGATACTCGTAGGTTGAGCATCCGAGAAACCGCCGGAAAAGTCTGGAAAGATACTGCGGCGTGATAAATACTTTTCTGCTCAGATATTCTACACTCAGATCGAGGGAATAGTTGATTTCAATTTCTTCTATCACGGGTGCGACATACTGACGGTACAGAGGATCCTGCTCCCGTTTCCTTGTGTGTACGCCGTCCACGAAGGACATGAGAATATTATAGCAGTTGACAGAGAGCGCACGTTCATCAAGAGGGCGCTTTCCGCACAGCGACATGCAGTTTTCGATCAGGGCTGCGATCCGTTCTCCCTGATCCTTTCCGGCAAGTATCACCGCCCGGTTGCCCATGATCCTGGGAAGGACGCTTTCCACCGTCCCGGTGAAAGAAGCAAAAAGAGTATACCAGCTCTCGCTTTCCCGGGAATAGGAATGCCGGGTGAAGGGGGCAAGCAGAATCCCTTCCCCTTCACGGAGAAGATAAGTCCTTCCGGCTGCTTCGACTCTTCCGACACCGGTTTCGGTCTGAAGATAATGGTAGAAAGGATAACCGTTCGGACGGGACACAGGGTCCTGAAGCCAGTGGTTGCCCAGAGAATCAAAGGTGAACGGTTCATGGAATGGCGCACTCCGGAAAATGATGGGCATGTGAAATCCTCCTGTTTCGAAATGTTATATTGTTTAGTTTAACATATCATACACAGGGATGTCCATCTGTACTATACTGTAGTTACGTTAAATCCGCTGTGTCCGGATCTTTTTCGGGATCCGGCTCCGGATGCGGAGCGGTCTGATCATGAAACAGTCAAAGGAGGAAAAACATTATGAAGAGATTTGATTACGAAAAAGTAAAGGATCCGCAATATTTCCGGGACGGAAGACTGGATGCTCATTCGGATCATCTTTACTATGCCTGCGAGGAAGACTGCAGGGAAGAGAACAGTACCTTTACAGAGACTCTGAACGGTCTGTGGAAATTTCATTATGCGCGGAATTACAGGTCGGCGATCCCGGGATTTGAGTCAGAGGATTATGACTGCCATGACTGGGATGATATCCATGTGCCGGCACACATCCAGCTTGAGGGTTATGATGTGCCTCAGTATGCAAATACACAGTATCCCTGGGAAGGACATGAGGAAATCATTCCGGGGGAGATACCGGAGCGCTTTAATCCGGTGGCGAGTTATGTGAAATATTTTAAGGTTCCGGAGCGCATGAAAGGAAAGCGGATCTTTGTTTCTTTCCAGGGTGCGGAGAGCGGTCTGGCACTCTGGCTGAACGGAGAGTTTGTCGGATACAGTGAAGATACTTTTACTCCCTCCGAGTTTGAACTGACAGATTATATAAAAGACGGAGTGAATAAACTGGCGGCTCAGGTATTCAAATGGACCAGCAGCAGCTGGTGCGAGGATCAGGATTTCTACAGATTTTCGGGAATCTACCGGGATGTATACCTCTATACAGTACCGGATGTACATATCCGTGATCTCCGGATCCGGGCGCTGCCGGATGAGTCTCTGCAAAAAGGCACGCTGGAGATAAGGACAGAGGCCTGGGGAAAAGGAAAAGCGAAGATCAGGCTGTCCAACAGCAATGTATCTTTCGAAAGTGAATTTGATCTCGGGGACGGCGGAATTACAATGGAAGTTGAGAATCCGGTCCTCTGGAGCGCGGAGGATCCTCAGCTGTATGACCTTGCCATCAGTGTATATGATGAGGAGGGAGTATTTCAGGAGTTTATTCCGGAGAAAGTCGGTTTCCGCAGATTTGAGATGAAAAATAATATTATGACCCTGAACGGAAAGCGGATCGTGTTCAAAGGAGCAAACCGGCATGAGTTCAGTTCAGTGACAGGGCGCCATGTGTCGAAAGAAGAGCTGGTCAAAGATCTTAAGACCATGAAGCAGAATAATATCAATGCGATCCGCACCTGCCATTATCCTGATTCATCTCCTCTGTACCGGCTCTGCGACGAGTATGGTCTGTATCTGATCGATGAGACGAACCTGGAGACACATGGATCATGGGATACGGTTCATGAGACCGGGGATACGTCAATGATCGTTCCAAACGACAGACCGGAGTGGCTTGATATGATGCTGGACCGCGCGAACTCCATGTATCAGAGAGACAAGAACCATCCGGCGATCCTGATCTGGTCCTGCGGAAATGAATCCTACGGAGGAAAAGATATCTATGAGATGTCACAGTTTTTCCGCAGGGAAGATCCGACTCGCCTGGTACACTACGAAGGGATTTTCCATGACCGCAGATATAATGATACCAGTGATATGGAAAGCCAGATGTATCCGTCAGTGGAGTCGATCAAAGCGTTCCTGGCAAAGGACAGGAGCAAACCGTTTATCTGCTGCGAGTATACGCACGCGATGGGAAATTCCTGCGGCGCAATGCATAAATACACCGACCTGACTGATACGGAGCCGATGTACCAGGGCGGATTTATCTGGGACTATATTGACCAGACTCTTTACAAGAAAGACAGATACGGAAAAGAGTTCCAGGCATATGGGGGAGATTTCGGCGAGCGCCCGACGGACTATGAGTTCAGTGCCAACGGTATTGCTTACGGCGGGGAGAGAAACCCGTCTCCGAAGATGCAGGAGGTTAAATTTAACTATCAGAATATAACGGCAGAACCCGGAAGAGAAAACGTCCGCGTGGTAAATAAGAATCTTTTTGTCAACACGAACACGTTTGACTGCATTGTAACTGTTGAAAGAAACGGCAGGCTGATCCGGGAAGCAGCGCTTGAGACGGATGTTGAACCTCTGAGCGAAAAGACCTATGCTCTTCCGGTTCCGGAAGAAACGAAAGCAGGAGAGTATGCCGTTACAGTTTCCTTCCGCCTTAAGGAAGACAGGATCTGGGCGCAGGCAGGCCATGAAGTTGCGTTCGGACAGTATGTCTACAAAATAGAAGAAGAGAAGAAGACTGTGGATAAAGAAGTTGAAGTGATCCGCAGTATTCACAACATCGGAGTGAGAGGCGAGCATTTTGAAGTGCTGTTCTCCCTGCTCAACGGCGGACTTGTTTCCTATAAATATGCAGGAAAGGAAATGATAGAAGCCATTCCGAAACCGAATTTCTGGAGGGCGCCAACAGACAACGACAATGGAAATTTCATGCCGGCAAGATACGCGCAGTGGAAGATCGCCAGCCTTTATCTGACACATAAGGATTACCGCGAGAGCACTTACGCAAGGATACTGAAGCCGGAGCTGAAGGTGAACGGCAATACGGCAACTGTGACATTTACCTATATTCTTCCGACAACACCGGAGAGCCAGTGTACGCTTTCCTATGAAGTAGACGGAGAAGGAAAGGTAAAAACTACGCTTGCCTACGATCCGGTGAAAGAGCTGGGAGATATGCCTGAGTTCGGGGTCATGTTCAAGATCAATGCTGATTACGACCATCTGGAGTGGTACGGACTCGGACCGGCAGAGACTTATGCTGACAGGCACAAGGGAGCGAAGCTGGGAATCTACAGAAATCTGGTAAAGGACAATATGGCGTCCTATATTGTTCCTCAGGAATGCGGAGCAAAGGTTGGCGTACGCTATGCAAAAGTAACTGACAGGAAGGGGAGAGGAATGCTCTTTGAAATGGATGAGAAGAGTGGGCCGATGATGTTCTCCGCACTGCCGTATACACCCCACGAAATGGAAAATGCAAGGCATCCATATGAGCTGCCGGAGGTGCACTACACTGTGATCCGGGCGGCAATGGGACAGATGGGAGTTTCCGGAGATGACAGCTGGGGATCTCCGACTCATCCGGAGTATCTGCTCAATGCAGAGGAAAAGATGGAATTTTCCTTCTCATTCAAAGGAATTTGATGTCCGATCATAAGAGAAGAACATATTGTTTCAGGGAAAAGGAAAGACATACCTTCGTTTTGCAGGTGTGTCTTTCTCCTTTTCGTCTGCGAGGTCTGCGTGGGGCATTTTGTCTCTTCGTCTGCGATGCATGCGAGGAAGTGATAAATTAAAGGATACGATGGCAGGAAAGCGTTATAGAGATTTTTTATGTGGCACAGTCTGCGCAAAGATGGTACAATATTTGTGGTGTGGAGGAAGAAACGGGTAATGAAAGATAAGACGATTCAGAAAGAAAAGCATAATAAAGTAGAGTACCGATATTATGAAATGCCGGTGGATTCCTATGTGCTGCCTTTGCTGGGGGAAAGATGGATTACAAATTATGGAACAGATTCTCTTCATTTTCATAATTACCTTGAAGTGGGGTACTGTTATTATGGAAAAGGGAAAATAATGTCAGAGGATAAAGTTTACGATTACCGGGATGATACATTTACCATTATCCCGAAAAATGTGATCCATCGAACCAGCAGCAATCCCGAGAGGGTTGAGAGATGGGAGTATCTGTTTATTGATACAGACAGTTTTTTTGAATATTTCTATCGTGATGACCATAGTTCGATTGATGCTTCGCTGAAAGAGAAACTTGAGAAAAGCTACAGAGTCAGTTCAGCAGAAGATGAGCCGGAAACCGCAGCTCTGATCCGATTGATACTTGACGAAGCACGAACCAGGAAGAGCTTTTATAAAGAAAGCATGAAAGGGCTCCTTCAGGCTTTTCTGGTGATGGCGGCAAGAGTATCAGAGACTGAACAGGAAGAAGCGGATGAGCCGGAACGTGGTCTGAAAGATAACCGACTGGATGCTGTATTGGAGTATATATCCACGCATTATTCGGAAAATATCTGTGTTTCAGACCTTGCCGGAGTGTGTCATATAAGTGAAACACATCTCAGAAGGCTGTTTCAGGATGAAATGAATATTTCTCCTCTGGAATATATTAATCTGGTAAGGATACAGGCCGCGTGCCATGCACTGAGAACGACCAGAAAAACGATTGATGAGATACGTATAGAAGCTGGGTTTGACACAGCTTCTACGTTTAACAGAAACTTTAAAAAGCTGGTGAAAATGTCTCCGCTGGAGTGGAGAAAGAGAAAAAAAGAAAAAGCGGATTATGATATTTCAATTTATAAGGGCTGGTAGGAACTGTCCTTTTTGTACGTACATCAACAGGGCGATATAGACTTTTCAGAAGTTTTATTCTACAATGTTTACTGTGATACATAGTGCAGGATTTACTTTCTGTGGTCTGGTGTATGACAAATTTAAAGCGGCCAGAGTTAAAACAAACGGAGGTAGCAGTGATGAAAAAACCAGTTTTAGTCATTATGGCAGCCGGGATGGGGAGCCGTTATGGCGGTCTCAAGCAGATAGACCCGGTGGATAAAGAGGGGCATATTATCATGGATT